>NZ_VCKY01000353.1 GCF_005889735.1 Nonomuraea turkmeniaca | reverse complement strand
TGCCGATGCCGTATTGGCCGGCCCGCCCGGACAGTTGCTCCCGGAGAGAGTAGACGATCACGACGCGGCCCGCGGGCATATCGGCGGTGTCGACGGTGGAGACGCGCCTGGCGATCTCGCTCTCGTCGCGTACGGCGCTGATCGGGTCGCCGGGGACGACGGCCGGGGCGGCGGCTCCGGCCAGGACCGTGCCCTTACTCGTCGCGTCGAACCCGTCGGCCACCGAGACCAGCGCGTCGGCGAGGACCTCGGCGGTCTCGCCCTCGTACGGCTTCTCCGGCGCGAACATGACGGCGAGCGTGGCCCGCTTGGCGGGGTCGCCGTCGGTGCCGACCAGCCCGCCCGCCTCGAACGCGCCAAGGATGTCGCCGGTGGTGGCGTTGGGCGTGTTGGCCTGGGCCGGGTCGTTGGTCATGAGGGACGCGGCGAGCAGCGAGGCGGCCCGGTCCCAGCTGGTGGCGGTGGCCGGGAAGACCATGTTGGCCGGTTTCAGCTGATTGACCAGGCCATCGAGCACGCCTTTGCCCGTGGGATCGAGGAACTTCTCGGTCAGCGTGAGGCGCCCGGAGATCTCCGCGCCCGACTGTTCGATCACCTGCTGGGCGGCCTCGCGCACGGCGGTGCTGGAGCCCGGCGACTCGATGAGCAGCACCCGCTGGCCGACCAGGGTGCCGGCCACCATCTCGGGCGTCTGGGCGGTGATGAACGCGTCGTTGCCCGCTTCTCTGCCGCGCAGGGTGTCGAGGTCGGCCCGCAGCCCGTGGTTGGTGTTGGTCAGCTCGTCACTGGTCCTCTTGGCCAGGTCGATCGCGGGGTCCTGGAGCAGCGTGGTGCCCAGCACGATGCCCACCGCCAGCGCCAGGAAGATCGCGACGATGGAGACGAGGTGATAGCGAAAATCGATCACGAGAAGAGTCCGACCAGCCAGAAGATGAACGCGTTCCAGGCGTCTTGCAGGCCGTTCAGCCAGGTGCGGCCGATCGGCGCGGAGACGAGTGCGACGACGATCGTGATCAACGCGGTGATCACGAGGAGGAGCAGCTGCGAGGTGGAGATGCGGCTGCGGTAGAGCCGGCTCACGCCCTTGGCGTCGATGAGCTTGCTGCCAATGATCAACCTTGTCAGGAAAGTGCTGGCCATGCCGGAGCGCCCCTTGTCGAGGAACTCCTCCAGCGTGCCGTGGGTGCCGACGGCGACGATCAGCTCGGCGCCCTTGTCGTCGGCCAGGATCATCGCGATGTCCTCGCTGGTGCCGGTGGCAGGGAAGATCACGGCTTCGCGGCCGAGCTGGTGCACACGCTCCAGCCCTGGTGCCCGGCCGTCGCGGTAGGCGTGCACGACGAGCTCCGCGCCGCAGGTCAGGGCCTTGGTGGAGACGGAGTCGAAGTCGCCCACGATCACGTCGGGCAGGTAGCCGGCCTCCATCAGCGCGTCGGCCCCGCCGTCGACGCCGACGAGGATGGGCCGGTATTCGCGGATGTACGGGCGAAGGGTGGCGATGTCCTCTTTGTAGTGGTAACCGCGGACCACGATGAGGACGTGCCTGCCCTCCATGTTGGTCCGGATCTCGGGTACGCCGACCCCGTCGATGAGCAGCTTGCCCTCGCCGCGGACGTACTCCATCGTGTTGACGGCGAATGCCTCGATCTGCACGGACAGCCCGGCGCGCGCCTCGGCCATGGCGGCCTCGACGGCCTCGGCCGTCTGCTGCTCGCCCTTGCCGACCGCGTCCTCGTCGAGGTAGACGACCCCGTCGCAGAGCCTGACGACGTCGCCGTCCTTGACCCGCTCGAACAGCTCCGTGTTGGCGTTGTCGATGAACGGCACGCCCGCGTCCAGCAGGATCTGCGGCCCCAGGTTGGGGTAGCGACCGCTGATGCCGGACGCGACGTTGACGACGGCCGCCGCTCCGCACGCGACAAGCGCCTCCGCGCTGACCCGGTCCACGTCGACATGGTCGATAATCGCAATTTCCCCCGGCTGGAGGCGCTTGGTGAGCCTCTTGGTACGCCGGTCGATTCTCGCCACTGCCGTTATGCCGGGAAGGTCGCCGACCTTCCTGCCGCGGAGGCCCGGCATCCTGCTTCCCGGAACCTTCATCATGACCATCCTGCCAGAGCGAAACAGCGCACAGGCCACGCATTACGCGGCGTGTCCGCTATGTCACCCAGGATCACCGGTCAGTCGCGGCGAGCCCCAGGAGTTCCTCGGCGTGCGCCCGGCCGAGCTCGGAGTCCTCCAGGCCGGCCAGCATGCGGGACAGCTCGCGTACGCGGCCTTCGTGGTCGAGCGCGGTGACGCCGCTGCGCACGACGCTGCCGTCGCTCGCCTTCTCGACCACGAGATGCTGGTCGGCGAACGCGGCAACCTGCGGCAGGTGGGTGACGACAATCACTTGGGCGGTGCGGGCCAGCCGGGCCAGCCGGCGCCCGATCTCCACCGCCGCCTTGCCACCGACACCCGCGTCGACCTCGTCGAACACGAACGTCGGCACCGGGTCCGCGCCGGCGAACACCACCTCGATCGCGAGCATCACCCGGCTGAGCTCGCCGCCGGACGCGCCCTTGTTGAGCGGCAGCGGCGGCGCGGCAGGGTGGGCGGCCATCCGCAGCTCCACCTCGTCAACCCCCTCGGGGCCGAACTCCGCGCTCTGGCTGAGCTGCACGACGACCCTGGCGTGCGGCATGGCCAGCGCCGTCAGCTCCTCGGTGACGGCCCGGCCGAACCGCTCGGCGGCCGCCTCGCGCACCCTGGTCAGCTCGGCCGCCAGGTCGGTGAGCTTGTCGGTCAGCTCGTCGTACTCGCGGGTCAGCTCGTCGATGCGCTCGTCATCGCCTTCGAGCTCGGATAGGCGGCCCGCGGCCTGCTGCGCCCACGCCAGCACCCCGGCGCTGTCCTCGGCATATTTTCTGATGAGTCCGGACAACACGGAGCGGCGTTCCTGCACCGCCGCCAGCCGCGCCGGGTCGGCCTCGATCGACTCGGCGTACGCCGCCAGGTCGGTGGCCACGTCGGAGATCAGGTATCCGGCCTCGGCCAGCCTGTCGGCCACACTGGCGAGCTGGGTGTCGAAGTCGCGTACGGCCTCCACGGCCGCGCGCGCCTCGCCGAGCAGCGAGATCACGTCGTGCGGGCCGCCGGCCGCCTCCATGGGGTCGCCGAGCAGCGCGGTGTGCGCGGTGGTCGCGGCGCCGCGCAGGGCGTCGGCGTGCGAGAGCCGCTCCTCCTCCGTACGCAGGTCGGCGTCCTCGCCCGGCTTGGGGTCGACCTTCTCGATCTCCTCCAGGCCGAAGCGCAGCATGTCGGCCTCCTGCGCGCGCTCCCTGGCCCTGGTGGTCAGCTCCTCCAGCTGCGCGGCGACCTTCTTGTGCCGCTTGTACGCCTGCGCGTAGGCCCGCAGCGGCTTGACGAGTTCGTTGCCGGCGTACCGGTCCAGCGCGGCCCGCTGCCTGGCGGGCTGGAGCAGCCGCTGCTGATCCATCTGCCCGTGCACCGCCACCAGGTCGTCGGCCAGGTAGGTCAGGGTGCCGACGGGCACCGTGCGGCCGCCGAGCCACGCCCTGGACCGGCCTTCGGCCGACACCGCCCGCGAGATGATCAGCGTGCCGTCCTCGACCTCGCCGCCGATGTCCTCGACCTGCTGGGCGACGCGCCCGCCCGCCTCGATGACCAGCGTGCCCTCCACACTGGCCCGGTCGGCCCCTGGGCGGATGCGCGAGGGGTCGGCCCGGCCGCCGAACAGCAGCCCGAGCCCGGTGACGACCATCGTCTTGCCTGCGCCCGTCTCGCCGGTGACCACGTTGAAGCCCGGCGAAAGCTCGAGCACGGCCTCGTCGATGACGCCGAGCGCCTGGATGCGGACCTCCTCGACCCTTGGTCGCACTGCCCACTCCCGTCACTGCCGTGTTTGTCGGTCACACGGATCGTCTCACTGATGGTCGCACGGATCGTCTCCGAACACGTGTGCCCACGTGATCCTACGCGCTCCGCCTCCCATTCACTCAGGGTCGCACCCTTCCGCGCCAGCCCTGAACAGGAAGCTCGAACTTGGCGACCAGCCTGTCGGTGAACGGCGCGCCGGTGCTCTCCACGCCGTGCAGCCGCGCCAGGCGTACGGGCTCGGTGCCTCTGCGCACCTCCACCCGCGAGCCGGACGGCAGCTCGAAGCGGCGCCGGCCGTCGCACCACAGGACGCCGCCCGGCGTGTCCGGCAGGATCTCCACGGCCAGCGTGGAGCGCGGCGAGACCACCAGCGGCTTGGCGAACAACGCGTGGGCGCTGATGGGCACCATGAGCAGCGCCTCCACCTCCGGCCACACCACGGGTCCGCCCGCCGAGAAGGCATAGGCGGTCGAGCCCGTCGGGGTGGCGCAGATCACGCCGTCGCAGCCCCATCGCGACAGGGGCCGGCCGTCGATCTCGGTGACCACCTCGAGCATGCGTTCCTGTTTCTCGACCGTGGCCTCGTTGAGTGCCCACGTGTCGGCCAGCACCCGGCCGTTCTGCCGGGCGAGAACGTCGATCGTCATGCGCTCCTCGACGTCGTAGCGGCCGGCCACGACGCTGTCGACCGCGGCGGCCAGGTCGTCGACCTCCGCCTCGGCCAGGAACCCGACATGCCCGAGATTCACCCCCAGCAGGGGCGTGCCGGCGGGCCGGGCGAGCTCGGCGGCGCGTAGCAGCGAGCCGTCGCCGCCGAGCACCATCATGACTTCGGCGTCCTTGACCGCGCCGGGATCACCGGGCACCGCCTGCACTCCGGCGCAGCCGATCTCGCCGGCCTCGGACTCGAGCACCCTGACGGCGATCCCGGCGTCGACCAGCCGGTTGATGACCAGGCGGGCGCTCTCGACGGCGACGCCCCGCCCGGTGTGCACGGCGACCAGCACGGTACGATTCATTGCGGCCCTTCCGCGACGGCACGCTGGATCTCGGCTTCGAGGTCGGCGACCGGCGGCTCGCCCTCTCCCTTGCCCAGCCAGAGCAGATATTCCACATTTCCCGACGGTCCGGGCAGCGGGCTCGCGGTCACCCCGCGCACGGTCAGCCCCAGCTCCAGAGCCTTGGCGGCGGCGTCGCGCACGGACTGCTTGCGCAATTCGGGATCGCGTACGACGCCACCCGCCCCCACGAGGTCCTTGCCCACCTCGAACTGCGGCTTGACGAGCAGCACGAAATCCGCCCGCGGCGCCGCGACGGCGGCCAGGGCGGGCAGCACCAGCCTCAGCGAGATGAACGACAGGTCGCCCACGATCAGTGTGGGTGGCTCGCCGACCATGCCGGGGGTCAGATCGCGGACGTTGACGCGTTCCATCACCGTCACCCGCTCGTCGGTCCGCAACGACCAGGCCAGCTGGCCGTAGCCGACGTCGACGGCGAGCACGTGCGCTGCGCCGCGGCGCAGCAGCACGTCGGTGAACCCGCCCGTGGAGGCGCCCGCGTCGAGGCACCTGCGGCCCTCGACGGTCAGGCTGCCGAACGTGTCCAGCGCGCCGAGCAGCTTGTGCGCTCCGCGCGAAACGTAGTCGGGGCCCTCCTCGGAAGCGGCCACGACGATGGGGGACGCGGTGTCGACCTGTGTGGCGGGCTTGCGGGCGAGCTGGCCGCCGACGCTGACCCGGCCGGCGTCGATGAGCTGGGCCGCCTGCTCGCGCGACCTCGCCAGGCCCCGGCGCACCAGCTCACTGTCGAGGCGGATCCGCCGGGTCACCGGTCACCCGGCGCCGGCGCGCCCGCGGCTTCCTCGTCTCCTGCGGCTTCCACGGCGGCCAGCGTGGCCTCGAGCTCGGAAAACGCCTCGTCGAAGACGGCCACGTGGGCGCCGACCGGCAGCTCGCCCAAGCGGCCCATGCCGGCCACGATGGCGTCGACCCGCTCGTCGCCGGTCTCCTCCGGCAGCTCAGTCATGATTCGACCGTAACGCCTCCCGCGAGCACGCGGGACCTTGGCAGGCGTGTCACACGTTGAAGGTCATACGGGGGTGCTAGTGATGTGGAACGCTACGGTCCGCAAAGGGAAAGAAAGGATGCGCATCATGGCAAGCGTCGAGGAGTGCCGGGCGGCACTGGTCAAGCTCGTCGCCCAGTTCGACGAGATCGACGAGGAGGACCGGGCCAAGCACGTGGTGGAACGCACGGTCAGCTGCCGGGTTTCCGACCTTGATGTGATCTTCTACGGCCGGTTGCATCACGGGGGGCTCGAGCCGTTCACGGAGCAGCCGCCGCCGGACGGCAAACCCGCCAACGTGAAGCTGACGATCGCGAGCGACGACCTGATCGCGCTCGTCGACGGGGAGCTGGACCTGGCGCGCGCGCTGCTCGGCGGCCGGGTGAAGATCGACGCGAGCTTTGGTGACCTGCTGCGCCTGCGGAAGCTGATCTAGGCGGGCCGATTGACCGCTCCCGTCGCCAAGTTATTTAATGGAAACGTTAATTATTTGGCGATGGGTGAACAATATGGGTTTGATCATCGAGACCGAACGGCTGAGCCGCTCCTTCGGCGACCGCCTCGCCGTTGACGGTCTGGCCCTGGCGATCGCGCCGGGCGAGATCTTCGGCCTGCTCGGCCCGAACGGCGCCGGCAAAACAACCACGATCAGGATGCTCGCCACACTGCTCCCACCGAGCGGTGGCGCCGCGCGGGTGTGCGGGTTCGACGTGGTGGGGGCGGCTGGAGAGGTACGCAAGCGCATCGGGTACGTGATGCAGCAGGTCTCCCCCATGGGCTACTACATGCTGACCGGCCGCGAGAAGACCGAGATCGAGGCGGCCCTCTACCACGTTCCGAGGCGGCAGGTGAAGGCCAGGGCCGGAGAGGTCCTCGACCTGGTGGGGTTGTCGGAGGACGCCGACAGGCTGGTCCAGGAGTACTCCGGAGGCATGCAGAAGCGCCTCGACCTGGCCTGCGGGCTGCTGCACCGGCCAGAGCTGCTGATACTCGACGAGCCGACGCTCGGCCTGGACGTGCCGTCGCGCCACCGCATGTGGGATCACATCCGCTCGCTGTGCGACCAGGGGATGACCGTGCTGCTGGCGACCAACTACATGGACGAGGCGGACCGGCTCTGCGACCGCCTGACGATCATCGACCACGGCCGTGAGGTGGTCAGCGGCACGCCTGCCGAGCTGAAGGAGGCGACCGGGGCGCCCTCGCTCGACGACGTGTTCCTCCGCCACACCGGCCACGCACTGCGTGAGGAGGCGGAATGATGTGGTCCCAGGAAGTCCTGGCGTTGTCCAGGCGGTGGCTCCTCATCCTCCTGCGGGAGCGCCTGAACCTGCTGTTCAGCGTGCTGCAGCCGGCCGTGTGGCTGGTGTTCTTCGCCGGCGCCCTGGGCGGTGCGATGGATCCCCGTGCGGTCGGCACGGACGACTACATCGCGTTCGCGGTGCCGGGGATCATCGCCTTCACCGTGGTCGGCAACGGGGTGACGGCGGCGATGCCGCTGCTGTTCGACAAGGAGACCGGCTACCTCGACAAGCTGCTCAGCATGCCGATCAGGCGGAGCTCGCTGATCGTGTCGCGTTTCGTGTTCCAGGTGGGGATGAACTCTGCCCAGGTGGTGGTGATCCTGCTGGTGGCGCTCGTCCTGGGCGTGCGTCCCGCGTCCGGCCCGCTCGGCGTGCTGGCGATCCTGGTCGCGACGGCGCTGCTGACCCTGGCGCTCACGGCGGCGGCGATGGCGCTGGCCTGCGCGGTGCCCTCGCACGGGACGTTCTTCGCGATCACGGGGTTCGCGTCGTTGCCGCTGTTGTTCATGAGCAACGCATTCGTGCCGCTGTCGGCCATGCCGGGATGGATGGAGACCGTGGCCCGGGCCAACCCGCTCACGTACGCCATCGAGGCCATGCGGCTGCTGGTGCTGGACGGCTGGAGCGGCGGGGTGCCGCTGTCGCTGGGCGCGCTGGTGGTGGCGTCGGCGCTGCTCCTGGCCGTGGGCTCGTGGCAGTTCGCGAGACAGACCAGTGAGCGAATCGCCTGACGCCGGCACGCGAAGAGCGTCGGCTCAGCCGGCGAGGCGGTCCAGGACGGGCTTGACCGCGTCCTCCTCGATCCGCCCCTCCCCGGCCGCCGCCCACGCCGCGTCGCAGGCGGCCCGCAACC
>NZ_VCKY01000352.1 GCF_005889735.1 Nonomuraea turkmeniaca | reverse complement strand
GGCCAGTTCGCTGGTCTGCTCGGCGCTGACGGAGATTTTGAGCGGGCCGAGGTCTTGGGTGACGGCGGTGAGCGCCTGGCGGAGTTCGTCGGCGTGGCTGGCGAGCGCGGCCGCGTCGAACGTGTTGTCGGCGACGCCGGCGAGGTTGCCGCACACGTTGCGCGCTGCGGCGGCGAGCGCCTCGAGGTGGGTGGCGGCCGGGCTGCCGGGGGTGGTGGCTTGGACGGCCCAGAACGCGAGCGTGGGGATGGTGACGCCGTCAGGCAGAGGTAGCAGGTCCTGAGGATGGCCGGTGACGGCTGTCATGCGGGGGATGTCCTTTCGTCTGGCGGGGTGAGGCAAGCACATTTCGGGGTTTACGTCGCGCCGTGATGTCCACCGCATGTCAACGGCGGACATCTGCCCGGGGGCCGGGTCCGCTCGTGTGTCGGCGGGCCCGGCGTCGGGGTTATTCGCCGGCGCTGGAGGGGGTGTCCTGGGGCGGCGTGTTCTGGGCCAGGCCGAAGAACAACCAGCCGATGTGCGTGGGCTGGCCGCCAGAGAGCGTGGCGCCGACGAGGCCGGACACGATCGTGCGGGTGTCGGCGTGCCGGTAGAACGTGGCCTCGGTGATCTCGCGGATGCTTTCGCCGGGGCGTAGGACGGGGTTGAGCGCTGCGGTGATGGCGTGGTTCTCGTCGCGGTAGCCGCCGGTGATGGCGCGAAGGGGGACCTCGACGCGCCGGTCGGAGCCGCCGATGGGGAGGGCGCCGCAGCGGCTGCCGTCGGCGAGCTTCTCGTGGTTGAGCAGCGACGGGTAGCGTTCGACGGCTTCCTCCAGGGTCAGGAGGGTGTCGCTGAGGACGTGGTACATGTGGGTGCCTCCGATGGTGGTGTGCCAGCGGTCGCAGCCGTCGTCGGTCTCCATGAAGGAGTCGTGGGTGTTGTCCTCGGTGGCCTCTTGGAAGACGGAGTCGAGGTCGATGCCGTCGGCGTAGTAGTGCCAGTGGGTGGTGGCTTCGTCAACGGGGGTGGCGGTCGGGACGCTCACGAGGGGGTGCCTCTCTTACGGCGTGGTGTGGTCGGGATGGGAAGGGCCCCGCCGTTCGACGGGGCCCGAGGAGCTCGGAGGGGTAAGTCAGGAGGCCGCCATGCCGAAGAACAGCCATCCGGCGTGCGTTGCTTCGCCACCTTCAACGGGGGCGCGGACGCTGCCGGAGACGATCCGGCCGGTGTCGGCGTGGTGGACAGCGTCGACCTGGAGGTAGTAGCGGTCGACGGTCTCACCCTCGCGCAGGTGCGGGGCCAGGGCGGCGTCCGCGGCTTCGTCGCGGGTGAGGTAGCCGCCGGGCTTGGCGGGGATGGCGGCGAAGATGTCGCGGCGGGTGCTGAGCACCGGGATGGCGCCGCAGTAGCCGCCCTTCTCGATGCGCGGGTCGTCGATCTTCCTTCGTGCGATCTCGAGCGCCTCGTTCAGGGGGCGGGGGGTGTCGTCCAGGACGAGGTAGCCGTCGGTCGTGGAGACGGTGCCGTTGTAGCTGCTGTGGCCGTGTTCCTCGATCGCGTCGGCGACGGCCTTCTCGTACGCCTGTCCGACGTCGGTGCCGGAGATGTAGTCCTCGAAGTTGTGGCCGCCCATCGGCATCCTCTCGGGAGCAGGTAAGGAAGGGGAGCGCAGCCGGATTCATCCCGTGCTGGCAGATAAAAACATACAGGATAGTTAATTATATGTCCATTGGGGGTTGGCGGTGCCAAGGCAGGACTGGCTGCCCTGCGTCCGGGGGTGCTCAGTCGTAGCCGGGCAGTCCGTCCAGGTGAACGCTGACGTCTCCGGCGCCGTCGGGAAACAGGAGCCGGGCGGCCCGCCCGGCAGCCTCCTGCAGGACGCTGCCCCATGCGGCGGACGGCAGCGCGGCCAGGATGTCCCCTATGAGGTGCTGGGCGACGTCGGCCTCGTCCGCGTTGGGCATGCCGGCCTGGATCGCGTGCAACGTGAGCGCGGTCGTGCCGCCGCGGCGGGCGGTGGTGAACTCTATGGGCTTCTCGCAGCAGGCGGACACGATGGCTATCTAGATGTGGCTGATCCTTATGAGGCACGTACGGTGCGACGTGGATCTTCCGCGTGGCTAACGACTATCTTCGATCTCTGAGGCTCGTTGATCTGTATCGTCGCAGGTCATGGGGGATTTCACTGCTGAGCGAGCGATCTTGCCCAGCAGTGGTGAGGCAGCGTGGGTCGTGGTCGACGCCGCGTACGACCTTCATGCCGAGGCGTGCGCGTTCCTCGCGGCTTTGAGGGCGTCGGACCGGTCGCCCAACACCGAGCGGGTGTACGCGGGGCGCGTCGCCCTGTACCTGTCGTGGTGCCAGGAGGAGCGGACCGACTGGCGTCGTGCCGGGCTGACCGGGCTGGCGCGGTTCCTGAGCTGGTTGCGGTACGAGCCGATGCCGTCCCGTCGCCGCGGGGGAATCGGCCTGGCACGGCGGCGAGCCGCCGCGACCGCCGATGCGGTGGTGGCCACGTCGTGTGAGTTCCTGCGGTTCTGCGCGATGCACGGCCTGGCCGACAAGGCGGTGGTCGAGAACCTCTTCGAACCCCGTTACCTGCGCTTCCTCCCGCCCGGCTACAACGCCGGCGAGGACGGCCAGCACCGGGTCGTCCGGTCGCGGACGATCAAGCTGAAAACCGTCGAGAAGCCCTTCGAGTGGCTGCGGCCCGAGCAGGTCGCCGCGTTGATGGCCGCGACGCGCAACGTGCGCGATCGCTTCCTGGTGGCGCTGGTGAGCACCACCGGGCTGCGCATCGGTGAGACGCTGGGCCTGCACCGCCAGGACATGCACTTCCTGTCCAGTTCCGAGACGCTGGGCTGCTCGACGTCCGGCCCGCACCTGCACGTCCGGCGCCGCCCGGACAACTGCAACGGGGCTCTGGCCAAGTCCCGCTACCCGCGCTCCATCCCGGTGCCGGAGACGGTGATCGACTTCTACGCCGATTACACCCACGAGCGCTGGCAGCTGCTGGGCGAGGACGAGAACCCGTTCGTCTTCGTCAACCTCTACCGGCCGCCGCTGGGCCGGGCGATGAGCTATCCAGCGGCGAAGGCGATGTTCGACCGGCTGGCCAAGGCCACCGGGATCGCGGTCTGGCCGCATCTGCTCCGGCACACCGCAGCGACCACGATGCTGCGCCAGGGCACTCCCCGGGATGTGGTCCAGGAGGTGCTCGGCCACGCCTCACCAGCGTCGATGCAGCCCTACAGCCACGTCGACGATCAGGACAAGCGCGACGCCGTCGAGCGGGTGGCGCGTCAGGCACGGAGGTAGCGATGAGCACCAGCCTCGCCCGGCAGCCAGAGCAGCGGCCGCAGCCGGAGATCGGTCTGGATCTGGCGACCTGGGCGGCGTGGCTGCGGCAGGAGGTTCAGACGCCGTGGCGGCCCGGGGAATGGGATCCGGAGGCGTGCCTGTTCACGGCCGACCCGGCCCATCCCCAGGCCACCATCAGCAAGTGCGCGACCGTCGCCTGCCGCACCATCTTGAAGGGGAAACGGAAGGCCCTCTGCACGACCTGCGCGAGGGCGCTCACCCACAGCGGCCTGGATCGCGAGACCTTCGAGGCGACCTTCGTGCCCCCGGCCCAGCAGTCACCGGGCCAGTGCCTGGTCAGCGTGGACGGCACCCCGTGCCCCCGCACGGCGGAGGGCAGCAACAGGGCGGCAAGCTCTGCCGCGGGCACTGGACGCGGTGGAAGCGAGCCCAGCGCCGCGAGCCGGAGCTGATCTTCGAGCAGTGGCTGGCCACGTGCGCCACCTCGTTCACCGACGAGCTGGGTGATGCCGGAAAGTGCGTCGTCACCAGCTGCGACATCGCGCCCTGCGGGAGCGCCGGCCTGTGTCACTCGCACTACGGCAAGTGGCGCAGATTCATCAGGGCCGGTGGAACGGACGATGCCCCGACGTGGGCGCGCCAGCAGATGCAGCGCCTCAGCGGCGCCCAGTTCTCCTTGATCGGTCTGAACGAACTCGTGCGCGACGAGGTGCTGCATTGCCTGCAGGCCCGAGAGGCCCACGGCGGGAAGATCGAGCCCGGCAGCATCAAGCGCGTGATCAGGGAGATCGAACGCCTGGGGATCAGCACGTTGACGCGCGCCGACATGAACGCCCTGGAGAAAGCGGTCGGCAAGACGGACAACTGCATCTTCCTCGTCCGCGAGATGGCCGTGATCATCGGCCGGGCGATCGATCGGTTCCGCGGTGTCGATCCGACCTCGCGCCTGGAATGGGACCTGGTGGCGGTGGGTCTGCGGTCGCCGGTCTCCCGCACGGGCCGCCGGCAGCAGCGCGGCAGCAAGAACTTCGCCGAGATCCGGCAGGCATGGCTGCGCGAGGTCGTCATGGAGTGGGCCCGGGCGACCAACCCCGACAGCCGCACGCTCAACCGATGGTTTCGAGCGGCGAAGATCGCCTCACGCGCACTGGAGCTCCGCCCGCACGGCGGGCACAACCCCGCGGCGCTGAACTACGCGGACATGACCGCGATCTATCACGCGTTCAAGAACCTGACCGGCGACTCCGGCGAGCATTACCGCGCCAAGTATCGCCAGATCATGTTCAGCCACTTCCATGTCCTGCTCGACTTCGGCCGCGCCGCCGGTCTGATGGACGCCGTCCCCGGCGCGTTCGCCCGCAACTCCCACCACCGCATCCCGAACGTCGAGGAGAACGAGGACGAGATCGGCAAGGCCATCCCCGAGACCGTCATCCGCCAGCTCGACGCCCACATCGACGATCTGGGCCGCGGCTTGCCCTACGGACGGCTCGCCGAGGACGACGTCCGGGCCATGTGCCGGATGATCTACGTGATCCTGCGGGACACCGGACGCAGACCCCTGGAAGTCGCCGCCCTCACGCGGGACTGCGTCGAGGTCATCGACGGCGAGTACAGCCTCATCTACGACAACCGCAAGGCCCGCCGCCTACGGCGCCGCCTGCCCATCACTCAGGACCTGGCGCGGCAGATCCTCGACTGGCGACAGCAGGTCACCCGCCTGCCCATCCCCGCCATCAGCCGCGACTGGCTGTTCCCGGCGATCAGCGACAGCAACGGCACGCCACACCTCTACCCGCCGACGATCAGCCGCATCGTGCGCCAGTGGGCGGACGCCATCCCGCGTCTGGACAGCGAGGTTCCCGGTCCGGACGGCAGGCCGCTGCCCTTCGACCGGGCGCTCATCTTCCCCTACGGATTCCGGCATGCCTACGCCCAAAGACACGCCGACGCCGGCGTCCCCCTCGACGTGCTCCGGGACCTCATGGACCACAAAAACGCCCAGGTCACGCAGGGCCAGAGCAGGTCACCGCCAAACGCAAGCGCGAGGCGATGAAAGCGCTCAGCCGCCACGTCATCGACCGCAACGGGCACCCGGCCGCCTTCGGCTCGGCCACCGCCTTCGATCTGCGCTCGGTGGCCGTCCCGTTCGGCAATTGCACCGAACCCAGCAACGTCAAGGCCGGCGGCCAGCAGTGCCCGATCCGCTTCCAGTGCGCCGGTTGCGGCTTCTACCGGCCCGACCCCTCCTACCTGCCGGCCATCGAGGAGCACCTCAACAGCCTGCGCGCCGACCGGGAAACGGCCACCGCGCTGGACGTCGACGACTTCGTCATCCGCAACCTCACCGACCAGATCACCGCGTTCGGGCAGGTGGCCGACATCATGCGGGAATCGCTGGCGACGCTGCCCGCCGACGAGCGGCGCGAGGTCGAGGAGGCCGGCAGGGTGCTGCGCCGATCCCGGGCCGCCCGCGGCCGGCTGCTGCCCATCGTCGAGGTCACCCAGCCGCCGGCCGCGCCATGACCGCGCGCGCCCGTTCCACCGACGGCATGCACCAGGCGCGCCGGGCCGACAGCGAACACAAGCGGCAGCGCGCCCTTCAAGCCGTCCAGGAACTGGAGGCGGCCGGCGAGCCCATCACCTTCGCCACCGTCGCCCGACGCGCCGACGTGTCCACCTGGCTCGTCTACGCGCCGGGCGTCAAGGAAGCCGTCTTGGCCGCCCGTGATCGCCAGCGCGCCACGCCAGGCCCTTCCACGCAGGCCAGCCCGGAGGTTCCCGCCACCGGGCTGCGCACCGATCTGGCCCTGGCCCGAGCCGAGATCACCCGGCTCCGTCAGGAACGCGACGCGCTCCGCGCCGGGATGCAGCGCGCCCTGGGCGCTCGCCTGGACCAGCTCGGCCGACAGGACCTGATCGACCGCATCGACGAACTCACCCGGCACAACGAGCATCTGCTGGGCGAAGTGGACAGGCTGACGGTCCAGCGCGATGCCCTCAGCCGGCAAGTCCCCGCGTTGGAGGAAGACCTGGCCGCCGCCCGGACCAGCCTGCGCCGCATGATCCGCGAAGGCAACCTGCCCGACCGCGCCGACACCCACCCCGCTTCCGACCGCGACAAGCAGTCCTAACCGGCATAGCACCGGATCATGCCTAGACCTCCGCACGCCCTGCGTGATGCCGTTGGAAGACCCTTCAGGCGAGGCCGAAGACGGAAGAGGAGGGATCGCTTTGGCAGGCCAATCCGATGATGTGACCCGCGAGAAGATGACCAGGGATCTTGGGATAACGTTCCGCAACTGGTGCATCGAGCGGTTCAATATCGGCTCCCGCGAGCAGCTCGAAGAGATCGCCGAGCGCTCCCGCTACTTGACCGCCGAGCAGGTCGCCAACGTGGTGGATGGCAGGACTCCACTGATCTCCGCTGAGGGGATCCTCGTCCTGCAGGCAGTGCAGGCGGATGTCGGCGTCTGGATCAACGCCTGGCTGGCGTTGCTGGGCCTTGTCCCCCCAACGGACTTTTCGGCGCGCGTCGCTCACAACATGAACCCGGTGGAACGCGCGGTCGGCGACAGCATCCACTACGCCTTCCAGCGACACGTGACCGAACAGCAACGCGTTCCCGTGATCCTGCCCCGCGTTCGCGGCGACACGATCCCTGTCTTGATCTATCTCACGGACGAGACCGGGCACGAGGACGTCGAGCGGGCGCTGAACATCGTTCTCGATGAGTTCGGCCTTCCCGTCTCCGACGCGGCACCGGCCATGCACGGATCGTGGCTTCGAAGGCTACGGGCGATCGTTCGCGACACAGCTGCCGCTGAGCCCACCAAGCAGCTCGCCGACGAAGTCCATCGCGCTCTGCAGCTCAAGCATCTTCACGAAGCGCAGTCCCGGGTGGACCAGGCGCAAGCTGAGGCCGTGGCCCAGCTCATCCAGGCGCTGGAGGGCACTGGCAGCGCGGTGCTCATGATCGGCTCCGTCATGATCCTCAAGACCGGTGGAACGATCTCATCGCGGACATTGAGCCAACGAGAGCTGATCTTCCTCGAACGAAACCCAGGGCTTATCAGTGATCCCCACCAGCTACTCCGGCAGCTGACGTTTCATGCCGCAGCCACCGGGCCGTTCCCGGAGGAAGGACCTGCGGCGGTCCCCGGCTGATCGTGAACACTGAGCGGTCATCGTGCTGTCATCACGCCTTGGTTCCACCCCAGACCTGCGAGCGTTGAGAACGTGCCTCACATGTCTGAACCACACGCAGGGCTCTCACCTGCGCAAACGATGATCAGCTATAGATAACAATGGTGCCGTAGGAGTCGCCGCGGGTGATGATGTCGCAGCGCTCGCCGCAGCCTGGGCACGTGTTCCGATCGGGTTCTTCAGGTTGCTCATCGCGCCGACCGGTGCCGGTGCCGTCAGTTGTGGCGGGAGCTTCGGGCATCAGGCGCACGCCGTAGAAGCTGGCGCCGTGTTCGTCAACGCGTACGACCGACTCGGCGGCGATGCCGGCCTGGCGGAGCTGGTGGAGGTGCGCGCGTACGCTCCATCCTCTGTGGATGTCCAGGAACGCCTCTGCGGTGACGATCCTGGTGGCGCGGCTTCGTTCGTAGGAGATGACGGCAGGTCCCGCGAACGGCAGGTCGTCGTCGGAAGGGTTCCAGGCGTTCTCTCCGCCGTGCAGCCGGATCAGAAAGCGGTGGGAGGCGGAGTCTCCCGCGCGGGTGACGGGGTGGCGGTCAAGGTGGTCGCGGATGACGCGTTCGGTCGTCAAAGTCGGTTCCTTCGTGTTGGGCGCTGCAGGAAGCGGTGTTGCTGGTGGTGGGGCTG
>NZ_VCKY01000351.1 GCF_005889735.1 Nonomuraea turkmeniaca | reverse complement strand
ATCGACAGGCTGCCGTCCACCGGGAGGGTCACGCCGGTGATGAAGGAGGCGGCGGGCGAGGCGAGGAAGGCGACCGCTTCTGCCACGTCCCTTGGGGTGCCGGTGCGGCCGATCGGGTAGCCGTCCGCGGCGTTCTCCAGCCCCTCGCCGCCGATCAGGCCCGGTGCGACGACGTTCGCCCTGATTCCGGCCGGGCCGTACTCCAGCGCGATCTGCCGCATCAGCGCGTCCAGCCCGCCCTTGGCCGCCGCGTACGCGGGCAGTCCCGGGGGGGCCAGGAAGGAGTTGACCGAGCCGACCGCCACCACCGCCCGCGTCAGGTGCGGCAGGGCCGCGCGGCACAGGTGGATGGCGGCGTCCAGGGTCGCACCGAGGGCGGTCTGCCACTGGTCGTCGGTGGTCCGCTTGATCGGGGCGACCGGCATCACGGCCGTGGCCAGCACCAGGACGTCGAGCCCGTCGAGGGCGTACACGGCCGCGCGGACCACCCGATCGGCGCAAGCCCATGCGGTAGGGGTGACTAGCCCATGGACGGGGTGCAACCCGGGTCCAATGTCGGCGCGCGTAGCGGCCAGAACACTGTCTCGGCGACGGTCCCTCTGCCTTCGCACGGTTCCTTCTAGTGAGGGCAGGGCCGCTTCACGCCGCCGTTCACCGGTGGACGGTGAAGAGGCTTCTGCACACTCGCGCCTTGAAGCCTTCAAAGCGCCGGCAGGGATGGCGATGCAGCTTGTGATGCCCTGCTCTCCGCCCTAAACCGAACATGTCCCTGGTGGCGTTTGCGGCCCTTACCAACCGTCGTATGCACCTTGCGTTCAGCCGGCCGACGGACGATCTACGGGGACGCAGCTTCCGTTCGTATGGCAGAGGGAGTTGGGCCAACAGGGCGAGGAGCGGGAGAGATCGGGACGCCTCTCCCCTTCTCCAATGACATAGCGGCCACCCGCGGCGCTGGCAGTCGGAGAGGCGGTTGGACTGCTTGTCCGACAGAGAATCCGAGACCGCAGCCAAAACCCAGGGTTCCGGTGAACGCGAGAGCCAGCCACAGTCCCCGCCAACTGCGTCGAGGCCGCGATGGGGTCCTGCGAATGAAGGCAGACGGCGGAAGGTTGGACATCGTCACCCCCGATATCACGAGCTGATGGTTACTAGACGATCACTTCTGGTATCAGTTCGTATGCGTAGCCCCAGGAAAGACCGATCAACTGACCAAGCTCTCCCGCCTACTCACCGAGAGCGTCGGCGATCCTCCTTTTGGCCGCCTCGTCCTGGCCGACAATGCATTTAGCGTAGATGCGCAGGAGCACATCGACGCTGTGTCCCGCCCACTCGGCTACCTGAGGCGCAGGAACTCCGGCGTTGAGCCAGGTGGAGACGCAGGCGTGGCGCAGGTCGTAGGGGCGAGCGGCCAGTGGTGAGGCGAACTCCTTCTCCGTCAGGGCCTTCTTGCGGGCGGCTTTCCAGGCGCGGCGGTAGGTGATGAACGGGAGGTCGTCGGCCTTGACGCCGTAGAAGAGGCGGTCCTGTGGCCCTTCGTTGAACGTAGCGAGGTGGGCTCGCAGGATGCGTACCAGGGGCGGTCGCGGAAAACTAGCGATCCAGGCTCTTCCGGCGGGCCGACAGGTCACCCACTCAAGCTTCGGCTTGTCGTCGGCTGGTCACCTACCCCGGCCGGCGGCACGGCGGTGGGCGACAGGCGCTTGAGCATGGCCGGCAGGCTGAGTAGGTCGTCGAGCGGCTGCCGCACGTCCACCTGGCCGAACTCGCCGCCCAGCCTGCGCGCCGCCTGTTCCAGCGCGGACAGCCGAAGGCCCTTGTCCCGCTTGCCGGTGCCCATCAAGTCCTGGGCCCGCGCCACCAGTGCCACGATGTCCGCATGCCTGGTGTGGAGCTCGCCAGTGGCAGCGGCCTTAGACAGGCGTACCAGTGCGCTGTCGACGTCGCGCACCGTGCCCTGGTCGAACGACGCCTTCGCCTCGGCGGGAATCGCCCTCCACTCGCCCACCAGTACGCTCGTTTTCGCACGCAGAGCCTCGGTCGAGGGCATCACCCCCGCCCACAGATCCAGCATGCGCTGCAGCGCCCGGATACTCTCGCGATCGTCCGGGAACGGGAGAGTGGTCTGCCAGAGCAGAGTGTGCAACTCGCCGATGTGTTCCCGATCCCGCAAGATCGAATCCAAACCGGCGATCATACGCTCGATCGTGTCGTGGGCCGCCCTCATGGCCTCACGAAGCCGCGCCTCCTGCTCCGCTGCGGCCCGCCGAGCCTCGTCCTGCCGTCGTGCCTGCTCGCGGAGCTCCTCTTCCTGCCGCTGGATCCGGCGGCCCAATTCCTCATCCCTCTGGAAGGCGCGCCGCTCGAACTCCGCCTCGCGTTCCTCCAGGCGCTTGGCGCGCAGCTCTTGCTGCTCCTTGAGATACTCCTCGACCTGACTGAATCCCAGCAGCACAATGGGCACCGCGAACAGGAAGCTCGTGATGGCGCTCACGAGGTTCGTGGTGAACGGCTGCCGGCTCAGCCACCAGCCGTTCACGTCGGAGAGAAAACCGCCTATCGCGGCAGCGGTTCCGATGAGCCAGGAGGCGGCCGCAGCCACCCACGCCCCCTTAGGGATCGTGCGGACGGCCTTCTTGAAATTCCATTTCGGCTTCTCGCCCGGCTCCGTGTCCACCCAGCCCCTCACTCCCTCACAGACTGATCCCTTTGCTCATCGGGGGTGAGCTTGTGGGAGTTACCGAGCACATCAGCCCTGTCCGCGGGGAAACGCAACAAATGCCCCTCCCCGGAGTACTTTTCCGCGCGGCATGGAGTCACAGCTCCATTGCGCGCTGCGCCTCTCGATCGAGCCTGCGGGCGGTTGCGTGCGCGCTCATCATCATGAGACCACGGCTCCGTTCGCACAGCCGTAGCTCAACCCGCCTACGAGTGCCAGCCTCCCAACACTCCAATACATGGATGCTAACGATCAAGGCGTCTCCACCGAACCCAGTGATCCAGCCTGTATCTGCCTACTCGGCCGGCCTGGTGTGACCGTATGTTTATAGGACCGAACCGGAGAGGGCCGCCCCTGCGTACGTCTTGGCGTCTGGGCGTCTCATAGCCGGGGAATGACCATGCTGGTACGTTATGCGCCCCTCGCGGGGACGGGTTTGCTGGGGGGACAATCCGGTCGTCCTCGTACGAGCTGGAGACCCGTCATGACGACCTCGCCGTCACCAGTTCCGACTCCGCAGGCGACTCCCGAACGGCCCACGGCCGATCCCCTTCCCCGCACCGATACGACTCCGGCGCCTCCGTCTCTGACTCCGCCGCCGATCGCTCAACCGCCCGACTGAAACTATTCGGGGATTGATCCGAAGCTAATGCACGACTTCGAGCGCGATCTCGGCCAGGCGGAAACCACGCTCGGCAGAAGCGAGCCGGTTATTCGTCGGATGTTGCAGGATCTCGATCTGGACACCTCGCGGCTGAACGCGATGCGGGAACTCGGCAACTGGATCGGAGCCAAGCGCCCGGAGTTACGTCGGCGCAACGAGACGATCCAGGCCGTGACCACGGAATGGGGCACGGATACAACCGGCGGGCTGCGTCCCTTCGACGAGGCGCTGTACAACAGAGCTTCAGGCGATCCCGACGCGTACGCAGCCGCGCTCAAGCTAGGTGAGGTCACCCGGTACGGCGAGGTGGATGAAAAGACCATCGCCGAGTTGGAGAAGCGAGCGGGCGACAAGCAGTTCGCCACAACGCTGCTGTACGCGCTGGGGACCGAGCGGTTCCGTCATCTCATGGCAGCGCTTTCGTATCCGAGGGACGCAGGCAAGAAGCGGTTACAGGCGGCGCTTGGTAAGGCGCTCGGCGCGGCCAGCTCACGGTTGGATGCGTCGTGGCGGAAGGAGTTGCTCTCCAACCTTCGAGTGCCGACAGATCAGCACGGGCTGGCGGACTTGCTTCAGTACGGAAACTACGACCGAGAATTCTTGGGGCTCTGGCGATCTTTGTGTGGCGCCGTCACAGACAGTGGTCGAGACTCTCGCCCGTAACTGATCGCAATCGGATAACTGGCCATGGATAGGCGCGGCCGCCCCGTGAAGATCTTGTTCGACCAAGAATTTGATCATCACCTGAGCGGCCGCGAGGTTCATTGTGCCCTGTGCGCAGCATGCGGTGGCGGGCGATGCCTGCTGCCTGCGGATGTTCTTCCCCCAGCTGGCCGAACTCCTCGTCGAGGAGGTCACCGATCACGGGGACTACGTGCTGGTCACGGCCCATACCGAGGGCGGGCCGGCGGCCTGCCGGGCGTGCGGCACCGTCTCGTCGCGGGTGCATGGCCGCTACCACCGGCTGCTGCATGATCTGCCCGCTGCGGGCCGCCCAGTCCTGATCGCGCTCACGGTCCGCCGCCTGACCTGCCAGAACCCGACGTGCCCGGTCCGGACGTTCGCCGAGCCCGTGCCCGGTCTCACCCAGCGCTACGCCCGCCGCGCGAAACTGCTGCGCCGACTGCTGGAGTTGATGGCGCTGGCCCTGGCCGGACGCGCCGCCTCCCGGCTGCTCGAGCAACTCGGCGTACGCGTCGGCCAGGACACACTGATCGGTCTGGTCCGCGCCCTGCCCGACCCCGAGATCGGCCAGGTCACCGTGCTCGGGGTCGACGATTTCTCCAAGAAGCGCGGACGCTCCTACGCCACCGTGCTGATCAACATGGACACCCACCAGCCCATCGACGTGCTGGACGACCGGACCGCCGACGCCCTGGAGCAGTGGTTACGCGACCATCCCGGCGTCCACGTGATCTGCAGAGACAGGGCCGGAGCCTATGCGGCAGGAGCCAAGGCCGGGGCACCTGAGGCGATTCACATTGCTGATCGCTTCCATCTCTGGCGCAACCTCTGCGACGCGGTCGAGAAGACCGTCATCGCCTGCCGTGCCGACCTGCGTGAACCCGACGCCGATGCCGCTGAACCCGCCCACGAGGAACCCGGCGACCAGCAGCTCGACAACGCACTCCCGCCAGAGCCGATGCCAGATCAGCCATCGGAGGAGGAATGCCGGCTCATCGTCCGGACCCGTGAACGCTACGCCGCGGTGCGGGAACTGGCAGCCAAGAACTGGACGATCTCGGCGATCGCACGCAAGCTGCGGCTGTCTCGGCCCACCGTCCGCAGGTTCGCCCGCGCCGAGGCGGTCGAGGACCTGCTGACCAAGGCGACCGGACGATCCGACCTGCTCACCCCCTACCTGCCCTACCTGATCCAGCGGTTCAACGACGGCTGCACCGACGCCGCCCGCCTCACCCGAGAGATCCAAGCACACGGATACCTGGGCAGCCCACAGACCGTCCGCCGCTATCTGCACCCGCTGCGGGCCTCGGCCACCGCAGCCCACGCACCCTCCTCGGCACCGACCATCCGCGAGACCACCCAGTGGATCACCCGCCGCACTGACCGGCTCACCCCGGACGACCAGGCCAGATTCGCCGACCTGCGCGCTCGCAGCCCGCGCCTGGACGCCACCGCCGGCCACGTCGCCGCCTTCGCCCAGATGATGACCACACTGACCGGCACGGCCGACAACCTTCAAGCGTGGATGGCGGCCGTAGACGCCGACGACCTGCCCGGCCTGCACTCCTTCACCCACGGCATCCGCCGCGACCTGGACGCCGTCGTCAACGGGCTCACCCTGCCCCACAGCTCAGGCGCGGTCGAGGGCAACGTGACGAGAGTCAAAGCGCTCAAGAGGAGCCGATACGGCCGAGCCAACTTCGACCTTCTCCGGAAGATCATCCTCTGCGCCCACTGAACCTGCTCACGATCTGTGACGCCGCCACACAAAGATCGCCAGAGCCACAATGGCTGAGCAGCCAACCGGGCTGGAGCTGCAGAGCAGGCCCCGGCTGTCCCGGCGCGGGCTGCTCAGCGGAGGCGCGCTGGCTGCCGCTGCCGCGGTGACCACCGGGGCCTCAGCCGGTACAGCCTCGACACCTCCCGCCACCAGCCCCGCACCTACCGCTCCGCCGGCCGACGGACGCGCGGTGGAACCCTTTCACGGGCCGCACCAGGCGGGAGTGGCCACGCCGCCGCAGGCTCACGCCGTCTTCGTGGCCTTCGACCTGCGCAAGGGCGTCGACCGTGACGGGCTGGCCCGGATGATGCGGCTGCTGACCGACGACGCCCGCCGCCTCACCCAGGGGCGGCCCGCGCTCGCCGACACCGAGCCCGAGCTGGCGGCACTGCCAGCCCGGCTGAGCGTGACCTTCGGCTTCGGGCCGGCGTTCTTCGACGCCGCCGGCGTGGCGAAGCACCGCCCAGAGTCCGTGGCCGCGCTGCCCGCCTTCAAGATCGACAAGCTGCAGCCGCGCTGGAGCGGCGGCGACCTGCTCATCCAGATCTGCTCCGACGACCCCCTCACCGTCACCCACACCCTCCGCATGATCGTCAAGGACGCCCGTTCGTTCGCCCAGGTCCGCTGGACTCAGCGCGGGTTCCGCCGCGCCGCCCACAGCCAGCCGGGCGGCATGACCCAGCGCAACGTCATGGGCCAGCTGGACGGGACCGTCAACCCGGCTCCCGGCACGGCGGACTTCGACCAGGCGGTGTGGATCAAGGAAGGCCGGTTGCAGGGTGGCACCACCCTGGTGCTGCGACGCATCCGGGCGGAGCTGGAGACGTGGCACGCCGCCGACACCGTGGCCAAGGAGTTCACCGTGGGCCGCCGTCTGCCCGACGGCGCGCCCGTGACCGGCCAGCGGGAACACGATGAGCCGGACTTCAACCGGCTCACTCCGGCCGGCTTCCCGGTCATCTCCGAGTACGCCCACATCCGCCGCGCCCACGTCAGCGATCCCAGCCAGCGCATGCTGCGCCGGGTCTACAACTACGACGAGGACGTCGCGGCCGACGGGACCTCCGACTCGGGGCTTGTGTTCGCCTCCTTCCAGGCTGACATCACCCGCCAGTTCATCCCGGTCCAGAAACGGCTGGCCGAGGCGGACCTGCTCAACGAGTGGACGACGCCGATCGGCTCCGCCGTCTTCGCCATCCCGCCGGGCTGCGGCCCGGACGGCTGGATCGGCCAGACCCTGCTGGCCTGATCAAGCAGAGTTGGCCGGTACGGGGGAGCCCCTCAAGCTCTCCCGTATCGGCTCCCGGATGGAGAAGGGGCGGCTACTGGGCACCCAGCGCTGCGAGAACAGGAGCGAGGAAGGACACCAGCGTGCAAACGGCGAGAACAGGCACGGTGCCGAAGGCTCCTATCGCGGGGGCGAGCCGTGGCCGGGCAAGACACCCCGCCGCTCAGCCTGATGCAGCTTTCTCTGGCGATGCCGCCGCACGCTCCGTTTCCGTCATCGGACCAGGTCAGCGCGTGAAACTTTCACCCGCACAGGGCGGACGTCCCGGGGTGGAGATACGTAGCCTGCGTTTTCCGGGTTCAGACAGCCTCTGGCGTATTCGCCCGGTAGGCACACTTCCGATCACATGGCACTATGACCGCGTGCATGTGAGCGGGCCTTCCTTGCGCGCGATGCGTGCCGCGGTGTTCGCCGCGGCGTGCGTGCTGGTCTCGGCCGCCTGGCACGGGCTGGCCGGCGGCGGCCTGGTGCGCTTCGACGTGTTGCTCGGTGCGCTCGCGCTGGCCTGGACGGGCGCCTATGTGCTCGGGCGCCGCCAGCGCGGCATGGAGGTCCTGCTCGCGGCCTGCTTCGCCAGCCAGTACGGCATGCACCACCTGTTCAGCGCGGGTGCGGTCACGCCGATTCCGCCCTCACAGGAGCACGGCAGCGGGGTGGGCATGCTCCTGGTGCACGTCATGACGGCGCTCCTGTCGGCCTGGTGGCTGGAGCGAGGGGAATCGGCCCTGGCAGCCCTGCTGCATCTCGCCGGGACCACCATCCGACGCTGGTGGCGGGCCCTGTCGGTCCTGGCCGGCGGGCTGGTCGAGCCGCACCTCCACACCCTCCGCCCGTCAACGGACGAGCGCGTCCCCTGCCTGCACTCCTGGTGTGCCACGGCGATCTCCCGGCGCGGCCCACCCCTGCGTTTCTCCCTCATCTGATTTCCCCTTTCCGGGTCGCGGCTCGCCACGCCGCCACCCGCGTACCGCCGCGCCCTGCGAATGACGCAGCCCGCGCCGACCCTCGAAACCTGTTGGATGCACGCGCCCGCGCGTCGCCCCTGTGAGTGGAGAAACGCCTGATGACCTCAACCGCCGACGTCGGCAGCGCCGCCGAGCACGACCGCCCGCCCTCCCCCGAACGCC
>NZ_VCKY01000350.1 GCF_005889735.1 Nonomuraea turkmeniaca | reverse complement strand
GGCCGGCCCCGCCGCGCCCGCCGCCGCCTCAGTCGCGAAGCGGGCCTCCACCGCGCAGGCCGCCGCCCCGGCGATGCCGCGCAAGGGCCGGGTGGCCAGCACCATGGGCAAGGTCTACTTCAAGTTCGGGGACAAGGAGTACTGGTGCTCGGCCAGCGCGATCGCGGCCAAGAACCACAGCGTGGTCTCGACAGCCGGGCATTGCGTGTACGACCCGCGGCAGGCCAAGGCGGCCGAATTCTGGATCTTCGTCCCCAACCCCGGAGCCAACGGCGACACGCCGGCCGGCATCTACGTGGGCTCGTCGGTCAGCATGCACGAGGACTGGTCGGGCAAGGGCGACTACGACTACGACTACGCGTTCGTCACCGTGCACCACGGCTTCACCTGGGTGGCCAAGAACGGCCAGTACGTGATGGAGAACGTGGGCCGGCTCCAGGACAACGTAGGCGGCCTGGGACTCGAACTGAACAAGAAGCCGGCCACGTACACGGTGGCCGCGTGGGGCTATCCGGCCGGCGCCCAGCCCGACGGCACCCACCCGTACAACGGCAAGAAGCTGCGCGTGTGCCGCGAGGGTCCGACCCGCTGGACCGTGGCCCCCAGCCTCGACCTGCAGAAGGGCGTCCAGCTCCAAGCGTGCGACTTCAGTCCCGGCGCGAGCGGCGGCCCCTGGGTGATCGGCTACGACAAGGACCGCAGGATCGGCAGCCTGAACGGCGTCAACAGCCTGACCTGGAACAGAGACGCCAAGGGCTCGTACGACGCGGTGTCGTCCCCATACTTCGACAGCGCCACGGGTGAGGTCTACCGACGCGCCGCGGCACAGACCACTCCGGGGAATGTGACGTAAGTCATACGCAACCGGGCGGTCACGCCCCGTCATCAGCCCGGATCTTGGTCTCAGAACGGTCACGACGCAGTTTGGAACGTGGACACGCCGGACCGGAAATTCCCATGACCAAAGTCAAGGTAGTAAGTTCCCGGCTGACTGTTTGCTCGCGCTTTGCTGAGTTTTGGGGTGCATGAGACGCCTCAGGTCAGCGCAACCTGGAGTTACCTTGAAGCGAATCCTTCTCCCCACCGGTGGTGCCGTTCTGGTCACCGGTCTGCTCGCGGCCGGTCTGACCGGCACCGCCCAGGCCGCGCCCGACGTCTCCCATGACCCCATGGCCCGCAACACGTCCGAAGCCGCCTCCGTCGCCTCCTTCTGGCTGGCGTCGAACGGGGCCGCTCTTCGCGCCGCGACGCAGTACACCTGGGACTCGAACGAGGTGCGGAAGGTCGTCTCCAAGGGTGGCGCCGACCCCGACGGCCGGCCCGGCACCACGGCCCCCACCGGTGAGACCAAGTCCACCGGCCGCGCCCAGAACATCAACCTCCCCAAGACCGTCGGCAAGGTCTTCTTCGTCGACGGCGCCGGTAAGTTCCGCTGGTGCTCGGCCACCTCCATCCAGTCGAACTACCGCAACCTGGTCGCCACCGCCGGCCACTGCGTGTACGACACGGACAGCAACAAGGCGCTCATGGACAACTGGGTCTTCGTGCCCGGTTACTTCCAGGGCAAGGCCAACTGGGGCATCTACGTGGGCAAGCAGGCCTTCACCCACTACGACTTCGACACGTACGAGGACTACGACCGCGACTACGCGTTCGTCACCGTCTACAACGGCATCCTCTTCAACGGCGTCAAGCAGGTGGACCGCAGGGACTACGAGCGCTTCACCGGCCCGAAGCGCCGCTGGGGCGGCCGCTACTACATCCTGCTGTCCAAGGACGCCGGGCGTCTGGGCGACAACGTCGGCGGCCAGGGCTTCGCCTGGAACCAGCCCACCGGCAAGCCGGTGCACGCCTTCGGCTACCCGGCGGCCAGGCACCCCGACGGCGACAGGCCGTACAGCGGCGTCACGCCGAAGCACTGCTACGGCAAGACCACCGCCAAGACGGTCGGCGCGCCCTGGCTCAAGATCCAGGAACACGTCGGCCTCAAGTGCGCCGTGACCCCCGGCTACGACGGCGGCTCCTGGCTCCTGAACTACAGCAACTCGAAGCGCCTGGGCTACGTCAACGGCGTGACCAGCACGTTCGCCGACCAGGACGGCAACGACCGCGTGGACTACATCACGTCGCCGTACTTCGACGGCGAGACGGCCGCGGTGTACAACGCGGCCAAGAACGTGTGGTCCGGCAAGATCGTCGGCCCGAACGGGGAGCTGTACAAGTAAGCCCTACCAGGGGAAAGGCGAGGGCCCGGCGGCACAGGCCGGGCCCTCGCCTTGACGTCCCCCGCCTCGGTTTCGTCTCAGCCGGACCCTTGCTGAGCGGGCGGGTCTCAGCACTACCGTGCGCCGAGGAGCCCTCGGCTCTTGCCTTCGCGCTACAGACGATACACCTAGCCGAGATAGTATCGCGCGCGATACTATCTCCTTAGATACTATTGCGCAGGTGACAGGTCGGGTGGTGCAGTGCGTCGGTTCATCGGGCGGGAACGGGAGCTGCGTGTATTGGGCGCGGCATTCGAGAAGATCCGTGAAGGGATCGGCTCTCAGAAGCCCGGCCAGTGCGTCCTGTTGCGCGGCCGACGACGGGTCGGCAAGTCGAGCCTAGTCGAGGAGTTCCTCAGCAGGGCCGAGGTCCCCTATGTCTTCTTCACCGCAGCAGGCGAATCTGCTGCGGACGAGTTGGCGGAACTTCTGGACGCCGTCGCATCCTCCACGTTGCCGGAGCGGTCCCTGTTCGCGGAGGAGACGCCGGGGCAGTGGAACGCAGCCTTCAGGCTCCTGGCGGAGATCCTGCCCGACGACACCCCGAGCGTGGTCGTGATCGACGAAGTCCCGTACCTCATGGAAAGGGTTGACGCCTTCGAGGGCATGCTGCAGCGGGCGTGGGACCGCCTGCTCAGCCGTAAGCCGGTGCTTCTCCTCCTGATCGGTTCCGATCTATCGATGATGGAGGCTCTGAACAGCTACGACCGGCCCTTCCACCAGCGGGCGACCGAGATGGTCCTGGGGCCGCTGAATCCCGCTGACATCGGCGACATGCTCGGCCTGGAGCCGGCTGCGGCCTTCGATGCTGCCCTGGTGACCGGCGGACTGCCGCTGATCTGCGCCGAGTGGCGGCCGGATGCCTCACTATGGGAGTTCCTGCGCGACTCGCTCGACAACCCCATCTCCGCGCTCCTGGTATCGGCCGAGCGGTCGCTGGCCGCAGAGTTCCCGCCCCAGGCGATGAGCCGGGAAGTACTGCGGGCCATCGGGAGTGGAGAGCGTACGTTCACCAACATTGCCCGGGCCGCGGGCGGCATTGCACACACCACCCTCACCCGGGCAACCGAGGTTCTGGCCGACAAACGCGTGGTCGCCGCCGAACTACCAGTATCCCTGCGACCCTCCAAGGAACGCCGCTACCGAGTGGCCGACCCGTATCTGCGCTTCTGGCTGGCCTTCCTCGACCCGCACATGGCAGAGATCGAACGGATGCGGGGCGACCTGACCTTGAGCCGGATCAAAGAGAAGTGGACGAGTTGGCGAGGGCGGGCCGTCGAGCCGCTCGTCCGCGAATCCCTCGCCCGCCTCCTCCCCGACGGCGGCCTTCCCGCCGCCCCGGCTATCGGCGGCTACTGGACCCGCGGCAACGACATCGAGATCGATCTGGTCGGTGCCGACCGCCAGCCGGTGGCCAAGCGACTGCTCTTCCTCGGATCGATCAAGTGGCTGGAGAACTCAGCATTCGACAGCCACGATCTGGCCGCACTGCACAAGCACCGGGCGGCGATCACCGATGATCCCATACCGCTGGTCGCGGTCTCCCGCAGCGGCGTCAATTGTTCCGGGCTCGAGGCAGCATACGGACCGGAAAAGCTGCTCACAGCTTGGCGCGGAAACTGAACAGCCGGACACCCAGTTGGCCGGTCGACATCAGGCGGCTCCGGCGGCACATACCCTTAGGTCAGCTGTCAGGTCAGACTGGGCACGGCACCGCATTCGGCGCGTTCGATCGTGATCTCGGACAGTCCTCTGCCCCATCGGCCGGTGATCTCGGCGAGCTGGGCGGCCTCCAGCGGCGTACTTCCCAGCCCGATCGCGTACCGGGCTGAGCTCGCCCCCGTCTCAAAGGGACGGGGCCAGGCGTGCGCGTCCGGCACTCCGGCCCTTTCCAAGGCGCCGAGCAATTCCAGTATGCGGCCTCGGACACGGCCGAGCACGGCTTCGAACTCCTCGGCCCGGTCGGAGCGCACTGTCAGTACAGCCCAGGCCGCATGGCGACGGTGAAGGGGAGGCGGCGCCGGCAACTCGCGGAATCGGGCGGTCTCCGTGAGCTCCCATGCCCGGTAGAGCTCCTGCGTGATCAGATCCACACCCCCGGCTGAGACCTGTCGCGCGCAGTTGCGCATGGGGTCGCTGGGCGTCATCACCGTCATCGGGGCCGGGTCTGCTGAGACGGCGGCGGGTGTGAGGGTGACCGGGTCACGCCAGTTCCAGGCGGCCCACGTACTGAAGAAGTGCCCCAGCAGACGGTCGGCGGGGAGGTCGCCGCTCTCGCGGGCGGTGCGCGCCGCCAGCACCGTCCAGGCCAGACCGGGCAGCCCGCCGAACGGGGCCGAGTCCAGGCCGCGTGCTCGCGCCCATGCCTTGACCTGCCTCGCCAGGCGGGCGAAACGGGCGTGCTCGGCGCCGACGGCGGCGCGTATGGTGTCGGCGTCGCTGACCGCGCTCATGGCGATCGCGGCGGCCTGGCCCAGTTCGGCGCGGCGGACCAGTGCTTGAGAGGGCGGAATCGGTCCGGTGGCGACCACGGTCAGATCGACGTCCAGGTCCGCCACGCACAGTCGCAGGCCCGGGACCCTGGCGCCGATCACCTGCCGCAGCCGACCGGCGTCGGGCAGCGCCGCTCGTACCAGCGCTTCGATCTCTGTCATGTCCGCTTCGCCGGGAAGCGCCGCCACCAGGTCCAGGTCCGCCGCCGGGAGTTCGCATCCCATGCGGCGGGATCCGACGATGTGCACGATCCCTGGACGCAGCGCCTCAGCCAGCCGCCGCGCGACCTGTCCTGCTGCCTGGGCTTCCCGTTGCAGCGTTTCCGCCGCCTGTACGGGTGCGCCGGTCTCGGATGATCGCTCGGCAGTCTCGTCCAGCCACCGGACCTCGCCGCTCCCCAAGGTGATCACCGCTCGCGGGCGCATGGGCTCGTCTGCCCGGCGGGACAGCACTACCAGGTCGCCGACCTGTGCGGTCATCCCGTCAAGCCGGACAGGGAAACCTTGCCGATCCTTGGCGCGGCCCAACGTCAAGTGAGGGGTGAACCCTCCTGCCCGTCCCTTGCAACGGGGAAAGCGCCGTTCCAACGCCTGCCGCAGGCGGATCCACTCTCCTGTGCCCGCGGCGGGGTCGAGCCAGACGGTCACGTCGTTCCGATGCCGGAAGGTGCGCACCCCTTCCAGCCGTACGGCGAAGGGCTCGATCTCGGCGGCCGCCGCGGCCAGCAACGGCGCCGCCGACTCGAAGTCCGACTCCGGTACGAAGCCGAAGAGCAGGTTGACGTGCGGCGGCCAGCGATAGAATTGCGGATCGTGCTTCCGGCGGACGTCCTGAATCGGCGGCCACATCTCGCGCGGCGGCACCCAGGCCACCGCCGTCCGCGTACTGGGCCGCGCATCGAGCACCTCGGCGACCTGTGAGAGGTCGAGCACCGCCTCCACCCCGTAGTGGTCCGAGATGTACAGCCCTTCCGGGGTCGGCGTGTCGCCTCTCAGGGCTGCGGAGACGACCCGCGGGCGGCCGCGGAGCAGGATGCGGTCCAGCCGCGCGGCTCGCCCCGACAACGAGGCGAGTGCCGCCAGCGGGTTGGCGTGCGGGTCGAAGGTGGGGGTCTGGTCGGGTCCGTACGCTTCCGTCCAGGCGTCCCGGAACCCGAGCACCGATGCGGGCGCGTCCGTGCCGTCGTTGAAGTCGCCCGCGAGGATCAGGTCGCCACCGACCCCGGCCAGCCCTTCGGCGATCTGGGCCAGCTCTTCCCGCCTCCTGACCTGGCCGTCGTCGGCGTGGTCGCTGGTCAGATGGGTGACGGCGACGGTGAGCGGGCCGTCGGCGGTGTCCACGACGATGGCGGATACCGCCTTGTGCGGGCCGAGCACGTGCCAGGCCGCCTCCCGTACCGGCAACCGGCTGAGCAGCAGCAGTCCGCCGTCATCGACGTCCTCGCCCTCAGGGTCGGTGCCGAGGGTGTAGCGGGCGCGTGCCCACGGGGCCGACAGCAACATGGACAGCAGCGCGGGCTCGACCTCCTGCAGCGCGATGACGTCCGCGTCGGCCTCCTCCAGGGCCGCCACCAGCAGGGGCCGCCGCCGGGCGGTGTCGATGTGTCCGCTGTCGTAGCGGTCCCACAACGTGTTCCACGTCAGGACACGAACGGCCGTCGTCCCAGCCGCGGCCTCCCCGGAACCGGGGCGCCAGCCGGCGACCGGATCCCAGACGTGCGGCGTCCTGGCCGTGAAGAACGGCGCCCGCAGGCGGCGCGGCTCCCGCGCCCGGCCGGCGTCGCAGGTGTCGACACGGTCCAAGCCGGTGACGCGGTCCCACACCAGCTCGCCGTCCGCCTCCACGAACAGCACCCGGTGCCAGGGAATCTCGCCCCCAGGGACGAACACGGGCAGCGGGACACGCTTGGGCGCGGCGCCCCTCTGGCCGACCCCCAGGACGAAACGCGAAGGATCGAACCGCGGGTCCCAGCGAACCCGGTGATAGATCTCCTCACTGGTACGCATCCTGCCCCCCGTCCGCATCCTCGATGGTTCCGGACGCCCCGACGTACCAGGTGCGATGGGCCTGGCCAGGGTACGGCGGGACGAACCGGCGGACCTGCGCGGTGAGAACGTCCGGCGGCACCGGGTGCGCGCGGCGCGCATTGCGCCGGTGCAACTCGTCCTCCTCCACCAGCATGACCGCATGCGTCGTCAACGCGTCGCGGCGACGCGCCACGGCGTGCACCAGTGAGCGCTGCCGCTGATTGAGCGACGTCGCGTCCCACACCACCGTGCCGCCGGCGGACAGCGCGGTGTCCAGCCGGTCCAGGCCCTCCGTGAGCACCTGCTGGTTGGCCCGCTGGTCCGCCCGCGAGCCACGGGCCTGGCGCAGGTCGTCCAGGGACAGGTGTACGTCGATCCCGGGCAGGCCCGCCGCGAACGTGCTCTTGCCGCTGCCCGATGGCCCCACCAGGTGCACCAGCCGCGGGAACCGCCCGGAACGCCATCGCCAGGTCGCCGCCACGGCCTCGTCGACCGTCACGATCCGCCCTCTCGCACAGGCATCACGCGCCTCCGCCCAGCACCGGTCCACCGCCTCCGGGCCGAGACCGGCGAGCGCCTTCCGCAGGCCCTCCCGCAACGGTCCGAGAGGGTCGGGCCCGAGCAGCCCGGCGTCCTCGGCATGCAACGCCGACCATTCGACCTGCTCACGAGCCTGATCGACCGTGTAGTCGGCGCGGCCGGCGCAGTCGGCGTGATCGGCGCAGTCGGCGTGATCGGCATGATCGGCGCAGTCGGCATGATCCGCGTGATCCGCGTGATCCGCGCGGCCCGCCCGACCCGCCAGCACCGCCGCCGCGACGGCATGCAGAACTCCCAGATCGGCGGCGAACGACATGCGCACGAGCCCGGCACGCCGATCCTCATCCGGATAGGGCCGGTGCAGGCCGGCATGCAACCCGACCAGGTCCGCGACCCGCCGCGCCAGCGGCATGCCCAGCGGCCCCGCCAACCGAGCCGCCAGCCAGGCACGGGGCATGGCGTGCAGCGCCGTGGCCAGCACACCCGCGAGCCGCGCATCCCCGTACCGCCCGATCAGCTCGAGCCTGCCCGCCACCTCGGCCTGCGCGAGGATGCCCGCCGCCTCACCTCCGGCCGGGTCCTTGACCACGATGCCCACCGAGGCCAGCAGAGCGGCCACGTCGGCATCCGCCCCCGACCGCACAGACCACAGCTCCGCGGCCGGCCCCAGGCCATTCGTCACGACGGTGGCATGCATCCAATGGGTGTCAGTCCGCACGTGCGCCGGGCGTACCCACTTGGCCACCCGCCCGCCGAACTCCTCCCGCCCGAACCCGTCAACGGTCCGGACGACGTACCCCTCCTGCCGCTCCGTATCCAGCCGAAGCGCTCGCAGCACCCGCTCATCGAAGACGCCGCGCCACAACACCGGCGGCACCGGAACTCCCAGCCCCCGCAGAAAGCCCACCGTACGATCCCAGTCCAGACAACGATCACCGTCCCAGACGGAGAACCCGTAGAACCAGCTTTCCAGCTCTTGGTACGGGATGGAGTGCCGGGCGAACATGTTCTCC
>NZ_VCKY01000034.1 GCF_005889735.1 Nonomuraea turkmeniaca | reverse complement strand
GAGCCCACCCCGCCATGCCCACCACCACTGCCGCCGTCTCCATCGCCGAGTGGGCGGCGGAGACCTACCGGCACCACAACACCGACGAGCTGATTGCTCTGTTCGTCGCCCAGGCCGCCGCCGAGTACGCCGCCTACGAGCGCCTGTGGAGCAGCGGCGACAGCGACTTCCAGGATGTCGCCGACGAAGCCTCCGCCCATCAGATGGAGATCATGCATGCCCTGATCGGCCGCGGCCTGACCGTGTGCGACGGCTGCGCCTACCCCGACGGCACCGGCCATCACTGGGAATGCCGGGCCCGGCCCCTCGCCTACCCCACCCTCGACGGCGGCGAAGACGCACTCTTCGACGCCACCCCGGCACCGGACCTTTCCCGGCCGATCTTCGCCCCGTTCAGCGGGCCCGGCGGCATGGAGGTCGGTGCCCGCATCCTCGGCCTGGACCACTTGTTCGCCGGGTACGACCTCGACAAGGACGCCGTCGCCACCGGCCGGGCAGCCGGGTTCGCCCGCACCCACGCCGATGTGCGCACGCTGAACCCGGCCACCTTCGCACACGTGACCGGCGCGGCGCTCGCACCGCCCTGCCCGACATGGAGCAACTCCGGCACCCGCAGCGCACTCGCGGACCTCAACGAGCTGATCGACGGCGCCGACTGCTTGTTCACGCACCGCTGCGGATGCCTCTGGCAGGACCTCGACAAGCGGGTCGCCGACCCTCGCACCGCGCTCGCCTTGGAACCCCTCCGGTGGGCGGCCGGCCTCCCCCACCTCGAGTGGCTCGTCGCCGAGCTCACCCCCGCAGCCCGGCCGCTGTGGGAAGCCTTCGCCGAAGAACTGTACGACGGCGGGCCGCTCGTAGACATGGGATGGGCCTACAGTGACGTGGTCGAGCTGGACGCAGCCGACTTCGGCGCCGCCTCCCACCGCAAGCGCGTGCTCCTGCTCGCGCACCGCACCAGGTACCCCGACCTGAGGGCACGGCCACTCACCCCGAGGCCCGGCGAGTTCCCCCGCCCGACGATGGCCCAGGCGCTCGGCTGGGAGCCCGGCCACCGTGTCCGCACCCGCGGCAACCGGAAGTCCAGCGGCGGCAACCTTTTCTCCGCCGACCGGGCGGCGTGGTGTCTGACGGAGAAGGCGCGCGGCTGGGAACGCGAAGCCGACAGACTGCGTCTGACGTCCGCCGAAGCCGGACTGCTCGTCGGCATGCCGTACGGCCACCCGTGGCAGGGCTCCAGAAGCAAGCAGTTCCTGCAGGCGGCCAACTGCATTAGCCCGATGGTGGCAGCCGCCGTACTCGGCACCGTGCTCGACATCGACTGGCGGCCCGGCGTGCACGCCTACCTTGAGGACCTGTACGGGCAGCGAACGGCGGCGTGATGCCGAACGGCCTCATCGAGGCGTGAACCCGCCGAGAGGGTCACGCCTCGATGGCGAGCATCGACCGCAGGTCCCGTACCTCCGGCCGGGTCTGCCGGTCGATCGGCACGGCACGGATGACCATGCGACCGGCTCGGTCGATCATGTGAGTGCGGTACGTGGACGGCACGTCGGCGAGGACCTCCGCGGCGTTCCGCGCCCCCTCCTCGACACCTCCGCACACCACGATGCACAGCGCCGCATGCAAGCGCGCGATGATCGGGTACTGGTAGTCACGATTGCCGGCCAGGATCTGATCCTGGGCATCGAGGAACTGTGCTTCCTTTCCGGCTGCGCTGAAGACCACCGCGCGCGCATACGTGAGCTGCTGGTTGGCCCAGTACCGCGGCATGATCGTCACTTCCAGGCGGCCGGTCGCCAGCTGATCGCTGACTCGCTCCAGCGTGGCGATCGCTTCTCCATGACGCCCCAGACGGCTCAGCGTCTTGGCGAGCGCCAGCTCCATGAGCGCGGCCCCGTAGGAGTTCGGGGAACGGGCCACGATCGGCGCCGCGGTGTGGATCAAGTCCAGGATGGCCGCAGCGTCGGACTCTCCTGCGGAGAGCATGTGACCGGCCTCCGTGGACCGTACCCCCAACGCCAAATGCAGGTCGTCCGACGCGTCGGCCATCTGCCGGGCGGTCCGCCACCACCGTTCCGCCTCCACATGACGACCCAGCCGGGTCAGCACGTTGGCGTTGAGGGTGGACATGGCCGACACCACCCGGGCCATGTCGCGAGTCCTGGCATGGTCAGGGCCGAACTGATCGGCCATCATCTTCGCCCGCAGCAGCACCGTCCGCAGATCCACATCCAGGTCCTGGTGCACCACATCGGCGGGGCGAGTGACGAGCGCCTGAAGGTGGCTGCCGCAGGCTCTCTCCCAGTCGTTGAGGGTTTGCGTATCGACCAGCGGGTTCACGTCGAAGTATTGCCGCAGATCTTCTGACGATGGCGTCAGCGCCGTAGCTCCCAGTCCGGCGATGATGTGCAGCAGTTCTCGGCGTTTCGTGGCTGCCTCCCCCAGTTCGTCCGAATTGTCACCCCAGCCCAGATTACGCAGCAAGCCCATCTCGGCGGTAGGGGGATTCACGTCGGAAATTGGCACGGACGCCTCGCTGGCGTCATAAGCGGCAATGAGGGCACCATCGGCCTCAAGAGCGCGGTCCAAAGCTACTACAACAGCTCGTGACGGCCATTTACGATCACGTTCCAGGTCGTCAATGTAGCTCTTACCCGCCCGCGCCCGACGTGCAACTTCACGCAGCGGCAGCCGACCGCGCAGGCGACGCAACAGTTGTCCGAACGTCTCCTCGCTCATATCGCTCACCTGCCTGACCTGTGTCCGTCGTGTCCGCCGGAAACGGCGGACACACAGCGGACAGGCCATCTCTAGACCTGACGGCTTGTAATGGCAACGCTACTCCTGCACGGGCTTTCGGCCATGAGGAAATCGGCCACGGCATCGGGGCAGGAAAGCGAGGAATGGTGTTTCTGAATACGCGGGCTGACGTCTGGTTCTACGTGTGGAATGTCGCAGCTCGCGGTCGAAGCTCTACCGGCGTGACTGGAAGTGGCTATCGCGCCGTGAATGAACTCACGGCCGCACTGCAAACAATGCCGCAGGGGCCGCTTGAGGGAACGGTGTGGCCGGCGCGCCTTGACGCCGTCGCCAGCGGACCGGCGTACGTGTACGGGCCTCCGGTGGCGGAGCTCTGCCGAGACGAGGACTCCGCCATCACCCGGATGTACATCCCCTACTCGCTGGCAGAGCTTGAGGGTGGCTCTCGATGACCGAATCGACCATGAATGGCTCCCCCGCGCCCACGGGCGGCGATACGAGAGCCGCACGGCAGCTCGACGCGCTGCGTTCCACCTACCCAGCTCACGACATCGAGCACGGCAGCCAGTGGACCGCCCGGCTACGCCGTCCCCTCACGCAGAAGCTGCGCAACGCCGGAGTCCACGAACTCATCGAACAGGCCGACGCCGAATCGCTCGCCTCCACGCTGGCGCACCAGACGCGGCTGCTGCACGCGCAAGGGTCCTGATGGACCGGCCGACGCCGCGCACTCCGGCGCCGACCCGGCGACCCCATGCCCCACATCGTCCGGCACCCCCTTCTGGGCACCCGTGCCGGGCCCTGATCCCGTCCTTCCGGGTGGACGGGATCGCCTATCGGCGGCCCCCGAGCCGCCGACGCGGGCTCACCGCCCGCATCCCTCATGTCCCCCGCCACGGGAGGCATGTGAAGCGTGGCCGGAGCGCGCGGCCCAGCACGGGCGTGCCCCGGCCACACGCACGGTCAAACCGGTGAACCGGGCAGGTATCACCTTGCCCGGCCGACTCGCTAGGAGAACCCATGACCAAAGGCGACACCCCGAACGACAGCGGCACCGAGGCCAGCGCCGCCCAGGAGACAGCGGACGAGGAGCGCAGCCCCTACGAGTACGACCTCGACGACGCCCCGCTCCACCCCCTGGTCGAGGGCGGCAACCTGGTCTGCGCCGAGGTCCCCGGCTGCCCGGACTTCTTCGTGCTGCTCGACAAGGACAACCCCGACGCCCCGCCGCGCATCGCGGGCGCGATCCTGCGCAAGGCCGGACTGAACATCTAGCGATCTCGAAGTGGGCGGCCATGACCCATGGCCGCCCACTGACATTTCCGCCCCACCACGATCCATCCGTTCCTGCTGGAAGAAGACATGAGCGAACGCTTATGGACCTTGCTGATGGACTGGCGCGCGCGTACCGCGGCGGCCGTCAGCATCGCCTTCATCCTCATCACGGTACGAAGCCAGTACTCCGCCACCGCGATCAACTGGGCCCTGCTGGTGGTCCGCTGGCTGCTGATCCTCCCGGGCCGCATCCACTGATCGTCTCCGGCCGCAAGGTAACACCTCCCCGGCCGCGCATCTCCCGAAGGACTCCCCCATGAACGAAGATCTCGATCGGAGAGCCCTCCTCGCACAGATCATCTGGATCGCCCTGCACGTCATGCTCGTGTCAACAGCGATCCGGCCGACACCGGCGTTCACGATGACAGGCATCGCCCTACTGATCCTGACAGCGCGATGGGCTTACCAGAGCCGCCGTCCCTGACCAGAGTGCCGGACCGGCACCCACCTGGCCGGCACCGCGGGCCAGGACCACAGCATGGGCATACTCTTCCCGCAGCCTCGCTGCTGCGGGAAGACTCACCTCCAGTCGATCCTCACCGCAGAGCGGTCGGCGGGAATCACGCTCACGCGGATCAGCCGGACCCCGCCGTCCACCCCGGTGAACGTCGTGGCCGCCTCGAGCACCGGTGTGACCGGGAGCAACTCGAACCGGCCCGCTTCGCCCTCTGTCGGCATGCGGCCGATGAGCAGGGTCCTGGCCCGCCGCAACGGGACACCGCGCTCTTGCAGCAGCTCAAGATCCGTCGGCCGCGTCAAAGGGGTTTGCGCACGCACCTCGGGGAGCACGTCGGCGAGCGACGGATCGTAGTACGAGGTGAGACCGGCGGGGACGCGGCGGACGAGCACCGTCGTGATGCCAGGCATGAGCTCGGAGACCAGCGGTGGAGCCGACAAGGTTCCCACGGCTGCGTCCGCGTGCTCGCGAGTCTCGATCAAAGCTTCCACATCGACGTGCGCCCGCTGGTAGAGGCGTGGGAAGTAGCCCTTGCCGTGCCTGGCGTAGGCAGCGCCCAGGCGCACGAGTTCCCTCAGCGCCTCTCGCGCGGTAACGGGGCTTACCCCGTACAGCTGGACGATCTGATTCTGGCTCGGCAGCGGGTCTTGCGGGCCGTAGACGCCAGCGTCGATGTCCCGGCGTAGCGCCGCAGCGATGCTGGTGTACTCCGGCTGTCCCGCTGTCGTCATCATGTCTACCCATCTCGCCTGTCGATGTTGCTCATGTGCGACAACCAGGGTGGCAGCCCTGGCCAGGCCAGCGGAATCGGTCAGGGCCATCTCGGTCAACTTTCCCCTCTTGCACCGCTCTCATATGTAAGTTAGCTTTCATATGAAAGTTCGCCAAGGGGCACTTGAAGGAGGAGCGATGAACCTGGTGCTGATCGCCTGGACCGCCGTCATGGTGACCGTGCTGACCAGCCGGCCCGCTACGCCCGACGACGCGAGCGCAACCGAGGTCGTGGCCACCTTCCGCAAGCTCCCGGCTGCCGGCAAGATCGCGGCGCTCGCCGGGCTCGGCTACGGACTCGGAGGAGCGCTCCTGCTCCTTCTCGGCCGCCTCGCCCGCGTGACCGCCGTCCTCGTTGTCCTCTCCTGCACCGCTGCCACCGCGCTGCTCCTCACCATCGCATGGCGGCTGCTGACCATCCTGGGAGCCACGCTTCCCACCCCTGCCCAGCTGCGCCAGCCCCTGATCGACCTCGCCTGGCAGTTCAGCTCCTTAATGCCCAAGCCTGCCTCCTCCGCCTCCGCCACCCGACCCGCCTTCCTCTGACCCTCGCCACGGAGAACGACGCATGATCCGCCTGCCCCCGGCCCTGACGTGCCCGACATGCCACGGCGCCCGCGAGCATCTGTACAGCACCCGCCCCGGCCAAGGACCGTTCACCCTCACTTGCTGGACCTGCGAAGGCCGTGGCCGTTGCCGGGATTGGCACCCGCTCCTCATCCTCGCCATGAACGTGATCGCCGCAAGCGTCAGCGTCACCGTGCTCGTCCTGGTCGCCGCCCTGCTTCTCGGCCTGCCCGTCCTGCCGGCAGGCGACCTCGCCACCGTCCTCGGCCTGCAACCGAAGTGACCGCTCCTTCGAGACCGTCACGCTCCGCACCGCGTCACCCACGCCGCTCGCCACGTCTGACGCAACCCCTGTCCGTCCCAGCCGCTGCAAGGAATCACCCCATGTCACACGACCAGCCCCCGAACACCATCAGCGATCAGCAGTGGGCGCGGCTCCAGGAGCGCGCCCGCAAGGCCCACCCGCATCTCGACCGCATCTCCGACCCCGAGGCGATCAAGCGTCGTGAGCAGTCCTCCCAGCAGCTGACGAACCGCAAGTGGAACTAGCCATGATCACAGCCCTGAAAGGCGCTCTCGCCTTCCTCACCAACCGCCTGTCCCAGGCGCTGGTACATCTCCGCGCCACCCCCGGCAAAATCATTCTTCTGTCCGCCGCAGTCGCCTCCGCCGCCGCCACATGCCTCTTCCTCTCCACGCTGGCGGCCGAACTGCCCGACCTGAAGCTGCCCGTCCTGGTGACGATCACCGGCGTCGCGGGCGGCGTCGGCGGCCTCTGCTGGGTGGTCGCGTACACCATCACGCTCGCCCTGAAGGTCCGTCGCGAGGACCGGCGCACCCGCGCCAACCTCACGGCCGCGCAAGCGGAACGCCTGGCCGCCGGCGAGCGCGACCCATCGCACACGCACCGGCCAACGCGACCCAGCTCACACCTGTAACGCTCACCCCTGCCGCACGACCAGCACCTGCACCTGCATGCCCAGAAAGGAGCCTCCGGTGGATCACCCGTCCGCTGACACGCAGCCAGCGCACCCCGCGGGCGACGACATCGTCCTCAACGGCCAGGTGATCAAGCGCAGCGACCTCACACGCGCCACCAGCGGCATCCCAGCCCCATGGACTGCGCCGCTCACTCCTCCCCTGATCATTCGCGACCCCAAGCTGGCAGGCCTGTACGCCGTACGCGTCGCCGCCCGGGTACCCGGTCGGCTGCTCGGCGCCGCCCTCCGCGGCACCGGCGTCCTCGGGAACCAGTGGTGGATGTGGGCCAACGCGGTCAATGAGCAGAACCGGGCATTCGAAGCAGGCCGCTACGACACCAACATGATGGCCGCGCTGGACGCCCTGCGGACCCAGCGGCGCACCGCCTCCGCGAAGGTGGCAGGCGCCGTCGTCGCCGGCAGCGTTCTCCTGTTCGCCCTCAACGCCTGGCCGATCCTCGCCGGCGCAGGCACCATCTGGGTCGCGGTCGCCGCCATCGCCGGGCGGCGCACCCCTGAGCAACTGCGCGCGCTCGGCCACGCTGCCGACGCCGGCCGCAGCGCCGTCGGCGCGGCCGGAGCGCCCGCGGTCGACGCGAGCGTGTCCAGCGAGCAGCTCACTGAGGCGTTCATCGCCGCGAGCATCATCAAGGCGGGCCAGGAGGTGCACCTGGACGCGGCTCGGTTGCCGCACCACGACGGCACCGCGCTGATCGTCGTCGTGCGCCTTCCCGCGGGCAGGACTCACAAGCAGGTCATCGCCGCGAAGGCGGCCCTGGCCTCCGCCCTCGACATCGACGAGCGGTGGCTGGACGTCGAACGGGTTCCCGGCACCGGCCGGCACGTGTCGCTGTGGCTGGCCGACAGCGACCCCTTCGACCGTCCCAAGCACCGATCGCCGCTCATCGGCGCCGACGCCTGGGACCTGTTCCATGCAGTCCCGTTCGGCACCAGCATCAGAGGCCGCCGCGTCGCACTGCCGCTGATCTTCACGTCAGTGCTGGTGTCGTCCATGCCGCGCATGGGCAAAAGCGTCGTGCTGCGGCTGCTGGCCATGGCGGCCGCGCTGGACGTCCGCGTCCGCCTGTACCTGTGGGACGGCAAGGGCGGCAAGGACTTCAGCCCTTTCAAGTCGATCGCGCACGGGTTCGGCCGCGGTGTACGGGGACGCACCGTCGAGGAGCTCTACACCGCGCTGTGCGCTCTCGTCGCCGAGATGGGCGCCCTGTACGAGTGGATCGACGAGCTCGATGACGACATCTGCCCCGACGGCAAGATCACGCCGGAGATGCTCGACGACCCCTCCTACGGCCTCACCCTGAAGCTGATCATCATCGACGAGGTCCAGCGGTACCTGGAAGATCCTGTCTGGGGCAAGCTCATCCTCGAGCAGCTCATCGAGCTTGCGAAGGTCGGCCCCGCGCTCGGCTTCATCCTCGTCATCGCCACGCAGAAGGCCGACGCCGACACCATCCCATCGTCGCTGCGCGACCAGCTCGGCACCCGGTTCGTGTTGCGCGTCATGACGTGGCAGGCGTCCGAAGCGGGCCTCGGCACCAACACGCACGTCGCGGGATACAACGCCGCCGAGTTCGACGGGCATCACCAGGGGTGGGGGTTCCTGCGCGGCGCCGAAGACGTAGACCTGGGCGGTGACATCCTGACGGTCCGATCGGACTTCGCCGACGTGCGCGATGCCCGCCAGGTCGTCAAGCGCGCCCTGGAGTTGCGCGAGCAGGCCGGCATGCTGCCCGGCCAGCAGCGGCCCGGCGCACCCGCCCCGGTCATCGCCGATCCGCGGGAGCGTGTGCCGGCGGTGCTCGCGGCCATCGCCGAACTCGCCGCCGAGGCCGCCGGGGAGCACCTCCCCCGTCTGTCCACCACGGCGATCATCGCGCAGCTCGAACTGAAGATGTCGCCGAAGGCGCTCGGCGGCATGCTCGCCGACTGGGGGTGCCCAGTCGGCCGGCAGACGATCAACGGGGACGAGGTACGCGGCCCCGCCACGGCGGACGTGCTTGCGGCCGTCGACCGGATCGTCTCCGGCGGCGCGGTGGAGGTGCGCCGTGCCGCATGAGATGCACCCGTCGCCGCACCTGCCGGGCATCCGCCTGGCCGGCAGGTGCCATCCGCCAGCCCGACGGATGGCACCGACGCATGCGAATGAGCCACTACCTGCGCAAATGCTGCGTTCCGGCGGGTCAGGCGGATCTCCGGCCCCTGCCTGGTGCGCCGCCGTACAGCTCCGCGATGACCTCTCCGCCCGATCCGCCGACCACTCCCCTGCCTCACCCTCTCGCCGTACGACCTGATGAAGGACTTTGCCGTGAATGACCTCTTGACCCGCTTGCAGTCGTGGGAGCCGCTGGCCGGCGCCGTCCTGGCGGCGGTGCTGGTGTTGGGCCTGCTGGTGTGGTGGTGGAACCGGCGCGGCGAACGCCGGGCACGGGCACGGATGCACCAGATGTGGGCCGCGGGCGAAGGCCCGCGCGACGTGACGCTCACGTGGTCGTTCTGGCGGCACCGGTTCGTCCCGCATGTCGAGCCGATGGCCGCACCGGACAAGGTCGTTGCCAAGCCTAAGGCCGCGCCTCCTCCCCCGGCTGATCGGGCGCGGACGACCGGCAGGTGGGAGGCGGCGCGTACGGCGGTTGTTCGCGTCATCCCAGGCGTGCTGCTGGTGTACTTCCTCGTCGTCATCGCGGGCCTGTCCGCCAACGGCCTGACCGGCTTCGGCCGCGACAACATGGACCTGACCGGCCCATGGCCCTACCTGCTCTTCTTCGCCCTGGACGGCGCTGCCGGCCTGTGCGCGGTGTTGCAGGCACGACGGATCAGCCGAGGCGAGACCGCCACCGGGCCGCGCCTGGCCGTGTGGGGCCTCATCCTGGCATCGGCATACTTCAACGCGACGCACGCGCCCGACAAGCCCGGCGCCGCTCTTGCGTACGCGATCCTGCCGGTCGTCGGCGCCGTCCTGTTCGAGTTCGTGCTGGCTGAGCAGCGTCGTGACAAGTACGCCCGCCCTGACCGCAAGCTCGACCTGTCCCGGTGGCTGCACCCGATCGAGCGAGTGCAGGTCCTGCTCAAGCTCGGCACTGATGAACTTCTCACCGCAGCGCAGGCGACGCGGCTCGTCCGCGTGAACGAGGCGGCCAAGCGCCTCCACATGCTCGCCAAGACGATCGACCGGCAGGCCGAACGCGAAGGCAAGTGGGGGGCGGGCCGCCGGGCCGGAAAGGTGAACGACGCCGACAAGCGGGCGCAGAAGGCGCTTACCCGCGCCGGCGCGACCGACCCGTACGTGATGGTCGACATCGTCCGTGCCATGCAATTGCTCACGCAGTCGCGCACGCTCGCCACCCTCGACTACACCACCCCCCGTGAAGCGGAAAAGTTCCTCGCCAATCTCATGGTGGCTCCGCCGCCGGAAGCGCTGGCAGCGCCTCCTCCTCGGACGGACGTCGCGCTGCCGGCGGAAGGCACCGGCGCTGCCAGCGGCGATGGCGACCGGCTGCCAGCGGGGGATAGCGGCGCTGCCAGCACAGGTGATGACCCGCTGGCAGCGGGCGCTAACGCGCTGCCAGCGCCGAATGATCCGCTGCGAAACGGTGCTGGCAGCGGCGGCGGCCAGGGCGCCGCAGCGCTTCCTTCTCCTCCCGCGCCTCCGGGCGGGGCGGACAAGAGCGGCGCTGGGAACGGCGGCCAGGGCGACAACGGCAACGCTGCCAGCGACGCTGGGAACGGCGCTGGGAACGGCGCTGGGAACGATGGTTTCCCTGGTGGCAGGCTCGGCATGCAGATGCGAGCCCGCGCTCTGTGGGACGAGGCCGTGACCGCTGGCGGGCCGCTGCCGCAGACCGCTGATCTGATGCAGGTATCTGGGGCGAAGCCCTCCACAGCGCGGAACTGGCGCGCTGCGTGGATCAAGGAACCGGCGGCGGCAGCGCTCGACAGCGGCGCTGCCGACGTTCCGGAGGAGACCGCCGAGGAGCTCGCAGAGCGCCTCGACTCCGAACGGGCGCTGGCGACGGCCGCTGCGAGCGCCATTCCCAGCGCCCGCGTCAGCGACGACAACGACGCTGCCAGCGCTGCGTCACCCGCCGGCGAGGACGCTGCCAGCGCCGCATCAGCCGCCGACGACGACAGCGACAACGACGCTGACGAGCGCTCGCCAGCGCTCGTATAGCAGCCCCTGGGGCGGAGACGGCCGCTCGCCTCCGCCCCGGGCCAGCCCCCGACACATCATCCGCCGACCCGCCGACCCCCATCCGTCGTCCTTCGCCCGATCCGTCGGCGATCCGTCGCCGTACCCGCGAGCATCAGCCCATCGCCCCCACGACAGGAGCCCCTCGCATGCCCGACCCGCTGTACGTCCTCCTCGCTCACCTCGCCGGCGACTACGTTCTCCAGTCCCACTGGATGGCCACCGAGAAGACCACGCGCTGGTGGCCGGCCATCGTCCACGGCTTCTTCTACACGCTCCCCCACCTGCTCCTCACCACCTCCCTCCCGGCCCTGACCGTGATCGGCGGAACGCATATCGTGCTCGACCGCACACGCGCCGCCAAGTACGTCATCTGGGCCAAGAACCAGCTCGGCGCGGCTGGCAGCCGGCCCACTTGGGCGGAGGCGAAGGACAACTGCGGCTTCCCGCGGGATGTGTCCGCAGGCCTCGCCCAGGGGCTCCTCATCGTGGTGGACAACACCCTCCACCTGGCGATCAACGTGGCGGCGTTGTACTGGCTCGGCTGAGCGTGGCAACGCGGCCCATCCCCTAGATGGTTTCGCCAGCGAAACGCCCACTCGACCTTCAGTAAATTAACTATCCTGTACTAAAATGAGGTAATCATGGGGTGGATCAGCAGAGACCAGCAGGAGCGCGACCACGCAGGACTGCGCCACGTGTGCGGCGCCTGCGGCCACGAGGAAAGGCCAGACGACCCCCTCGTCCTCAGCGACGGCGACCCCTCCAATCCGTGGGACGCCGCCGGCGGACGCATCCACCGCAGCCACACCACCGACCCCTCGAGCGGCTTCTACGGTCGCGCACAGAAAAGTTAGGAACGCGATGTTCACGCCCGCCACCCGCACCCTGGTCGCCGCCCCTGCCGGCCCGGTTCGGCTCACCTTCCCGATGAAGCACATCCCCACCGTGGTGCAGGTCGCAGACGTGCCCGCCGTCGAGGTCACCCTGACCACCCGCGCGGCCCCCGGAACGGCCGCAGCCGACGCCATCAACGCCGCCAGCATGACCCAGCACGCCAGCGACGTTACCGTCAACGTGCCTGACCTGCCGGGCGCCGCTGAAGTCTCCGTCACCTCCGTCAGCCGGGGCGGCAGTCGAACCACGATCCAAACGGTGACCAACCTCGGTGCCGGAGCTGTGATCGTCGGCGGTGACTTCTACGGGGAAGTCGACATCGACGACGGCCGCGTGTCCATGCGCGGCACCACTGTCGGAGCGACCATCCTGACCGGCGGCATGAGCGGGGTCATCCAGGCGGAGATTCGCATCCCCGCAAGCAGCGCCCTGAACATGACGTCGAAGGATGCGGGGTTGACCGTCAGGGGCGAGGTCGTCGCGATCAACTACACCAGCACCTCCGGCAGTCTGCATGTGGACGCCTGTCAATCCCTCACCGGCTCCTCCACGGGTGGCGTCATCACCGCCGACGTCGCCGACCGTGTCGTGTGGCGCACCGTCTCCGGCCGCGTTCGCCTCGGCCGCACCGAGAACGTACAGGTGTCGTCCGTCTCAGGACCCGTCCACATCGCCGACTTCGGCGGCGTGGCCGAGATCCAGTCCGTCAGCGGCCGCATCAGCGTCGACGCCACCGAGGGCGGCACCATCACCGCCACGTCGACGTCGGGCGACATCCTCGTCACCGCCGCCCCCGGCCTGGCCGACGCGGTAGGCGACAACCGGCTCATCGTCAACGCTCGATCCCTCACCGGCTACGTCTCCATCCCGCAGCCGACCGCCTCCACCACCCGCCGGCCGCGCCCCACTCGGCGTCGCCCATAACGCGACAAGAACGCGCCGGAGCGGCAGCCGCCCCGCTGCCGCCTCGTCGCCCATCCCCCAGCACAGCGAGGAGACTCCCGATGCAGGTCCTTCAACTCGACCTCGCCCGCCCACTCAACGACGAGGTCACCTTCCCCGCGCTCAGCGACGAGGCATTGGCCGGCACAGCCCTGCGGGCCGCCTTCGCCAACAAGAAGGCCACGCAAGCCGCAGCATCCCTCCACGAAACCAAGGCCAACGCCGCCACCATCTACAAGTGGCTCGCCGAAAGCCGCGACGCCGTAGACATCGTGCTCGACTATCAGGCGCGCGTCGAAGCACTGGAAATGGTGATCGACAACGGCGGCAGCTCCGGCAGCCATCCCAACTCCCACGGCGAACGCGAACGGAGTCCCGCCGAAGATCTCATCATGGACGCCACCGTCTTGTACCGCGGCATCGCCTTCCGAGACTGGAACTGACCGACCGGCAACGCTGAGGGGACGAACCCAAGCCTGGGGCGGCCCCTCAGGGTTGCAGATCCTCCGGGATGGTTTCGCCAGCGAAACCATCCCGGGCCCGCGCGGAACGCGACTCAACTTCTCCGATCAGCTGTCCACGAGTTCAATGTGTGAACGTCGGCCCTGGCGAGTCGGGACGTCAACCCCGGCACGCTCCAGCGCCCCCTTGATCCGCCTGGCGCTGCAACCCACCTCGCGCGCCACCGCCCGCACCGACCCGTGCTCAGCCAGCAGGCCAGCGAGCACCGGCCCTTCCGGCAGCGCGGGCCTGACGTACCCCAGCTGGCGCATCTGCCGGCGAACGTGCCCCTCCGAGAAGCCGGTCAGCATCGCGACCGCGGCGGGAGGCCAGCCTTGCCCGGCAAGCTCATCCACCTGTTCGAGGTCGAGCTGGCGGCGCCCGCCGATGGCCCGTAGCTCATAGCCGGCGTCGGCGACGATGTTGCGGACCGACTGCGCCGAAACCTGCTGGGCTGCGCAGATGTCAGCCATCGGGTCGCCGTTCAGGTAGCTCGCCAGGACGCGCTCGCACACCTGGGCCGAGATGCGCCGGTCCGCGGAACCGCGCCCCCGCCGCGGCGTCCCCGTACGAATCAACGCACGATGCACAGCCGTATGGGACCGCCCGACGCGAGCGGCGATCTGCCGCACCGTCAGCTGATCAACCGTATACAGGCGGACGACCAGTGCCGTGTCAATGGGATCCTGCGGCGCAGACGTGGACGTACTCACGGGCCCGGAGCGTGCAGGGAATCACAGCTAACGTCGCCTCAGGCGGCTCCTGCCCGCCGCGACCCAAGCTCACTCGGCCTCTACATTGCGCCCATGACCCGCACCCGAGTGCGTTCGAACCTGGCGGCTGCCATCGCAGCCGGTCCAGCCCGCCGCGCCGCCGAACGTGTCACTGACGACCTCGCCGACGCGGCCCGTGACGCCGCACCGGCCGCGAAGGTGTGGATGACGACGCCGGGCGACAACCGTCCGGCGCACGCTGATGCTCACGGCCAGGCCGTGCCGTCGAACCTGCCGTTTCGCCTCAAGCGGCAGGTCTACGTGCGCAAGGGACGCGGCCCCGGCGGCAAGGCGCTCAATCCGGCCGGCGGTTGGAAGACCATCGACGGCTGGGACCTGGCCATGCGGCCGCGGGACCCTGGCCTGCCCGACGATCAGCAGCTCGGCTGCCAGTGCCAGGCGGTGGACCTGCCGAAAGCGATCGCCGCCGGCGTGCACGCCGAGCCGGTACGCGTATCCGGGCTGCGAGCGCAGGCCAAGGTGAGGGTGGTCTTCCCTCGCGTGGCCGAGTCCGAGTACGCCGATCAAGGGGGTGGGTGGCTTGCCGCCGCCGCGTACCGGGTCGCCGCTCAAGCGCGGACGCGACGTTAGCTCATCTGCAGGTCACCATGGGCGCCGACCTACGACAGATCTTGCAGGAGGCCTCGCGCATGTCTACCGACCAGCTCGTGATCTTCAACCTGGCGCACCCGCTGCGTTCGATCGACGCCGAGGCTGTGGGCCTGCCCATCCGCACCTACGCTGTCGGGGAGGAACTCAAGCTCAGCTACGGACAGGCCATGCGCTTGGTCGCGGGTGGGGCTGTCGCCGGCGCGAACCCGCAGAAGCCGCAGACGTACATGCTTGACGTTCCTGGCTCGGCGCTTCGCCGGGCTCCCGCCAAGTCGCCCGAAGCCCCCGCGCTCGCGCCCGAGCCCGCTGCCTCGGTCAAGCCTGGGCGGAAGTCGAATGGTGAGTAATCACGACAGGGAAGGCACTGCGTGAGCCACATCGCTGACGCCGATCCGATCCCGGCCGCTATCGCGCATCTGTCCGCCGATCCTGAGCTCACGGCGAAGCTCGGCGGTCCGGGCCGGGTCGGTGCCGCCCATCGTCCTCCGTATCCGCGGCTGCGTGTTCGCCCAGCTGTCGGTGGAACCGAGGACCTGCGAACGCATCGCGTTGGCGTTCCCTTGCGCTTGGAGGCGCTGGACAGCCTGGAGCGTCCGGTAGGTGAGGAGCGTCTGAAGCGCATCATCCATCTCGCGCTGGCCGTGCTGGCCGCCTTACCTGAGATTCCCTTGGAGCCCGGCGAGCCGATTATCACAGAGGTGACCTCGAGCGGGGGAGGGCCCGTTCCTGAAGCGGACGGCCGTCTGCGCTGGATTGGCAATGCCCTGATCGCCGCCCATCCTGGCTGAAGTCCAGAGGGCGTTTCGCTGGCGAAACCTCCACGCCAGCCGGCGCCGAACGCTGCCCCGGCCGCAGGTGGTCGGGGGCGGATAGGGCGGCGCGGGATTGCGCCGCCCTCCCGGGAGGTCAGTGGCGGGGGTAGAGGGGCGTCCAGTCGGTGAGGATGTCGTCGATTCGGTCGTACTGCGGGTGGATCGCGACCGTGCGGTAGACGATGCGGCCGCCGCCGTGGGCGTGGCCGTGCGGGTCGCCCTCGCCCGTCTGGGAGTGCAGGCCCAATAGCGGTGTCAGATCGTCGAAGCGCATCTCACGGACGCTGCCGTCGTTGTCGATGCCGAACTGGATGGCGGCGTTCTCGGGCAGGTCCGCCCAATCGGTCACGGCTTCGCTGACGTGGTTGCGTGAGAACTCGTCCACGACGGCCACGCGGAAGACGGCCACGGCAGCCTGCCGCTTGTGGTGGGCGTCCTGCTGCGCGTGCAGCCAGGACGGAACGCTCCGGATGTGGTGCTCGGTGATGGTGCCGTCAGCGGTACGGGTGCCGAACTGGATCGTGTGCATCCTGGTCGCCTCTCATTCGCCGGGGATTACCCCCTCATTACGTATATAAGGATACAGGAGAGTTAATTTGATGTCCAGCACTTCCAATCGCAATGATCTTTCAATACAGTATGGAAGTGCCCGAGAAGACAGAGATCAAAGTCAGCAAAGCCGCAGGTCAGGAGGCCATTGAAGCAATCATCGAGCGCCGTCAGAACGCAGGAGATGCAGGAGCGGAGCATCTTCTCCACGACGACCCCACCGAAAACCCGCTCCCTGTCCTCAACCATCTCCTGCAGCAGCGCCACCACCGGCGTCACCTAATCACCGACGCGGACGTGCTCGACGCGCTCTTGGTGCTCGGATACATCCGCAGTCAGGACATCCCCCACGTGCCTGCAGTGATCAACCGGCTGGAGCACGAGCTTCTCGAACTGGGCCGCGCTCTGAAGATCCCGCTCATCCGACTCGCCGAACCGCTGGGCCTGCGCTCCGCCCAGGCCGTCGACCACCGCATCCTCCGCGCTCGGGCCGCCGCGAACGGCCTGCCCCGCAACGAGCGCGTCGAGCGTGCTCACCGGCTGGCCGCCACCCCGGATACGTCAGCCGCGAACCGGGAAGCCCGCTGGTACGACCGTAACGCTCTCAAGCTGTACGACACCGCAGGCGAGCTCATCGCGCTCCGCCGGAAGCATGACGAACTGCTCGATGATGATCTCGCCAAGCAGATCATCGACCTCGCCCGGGCACATCGGGAGATGGTGTGGCCGCTCTCTCCGGACAGCTATCCGACGCTGCGCTGGATGGCGCACACGATGCTCGGCATCGTCGAGGACCTCGAGCAAGACTACGAAGAGTTCCGTGCCAAAGCTGAAGAGCTGCTTCCCGAAATGGCCAAACTGGCTCGCGGCCAGCACCACGCGCGCTTCGGCTCATAGGCAGCGTCGTTTCGCCAGCGAAACGCGACCCGGCACGTTCGGGTCCCCTTGACCACGAACGATCCTGCACGCAATGGACTGGGGATAGGTTTCGCCGGCGAAACGATCCGCGCCAGACGGCCCGTTGGGCGCCTCGCCGGGGCCAACTCCTGCCATCATCGTGTCTACAAACCATCCTGAAGGAAAGGCACACCACATGCCCCACCCGCCCGCAAACACGGGCACCACCCGTTCGCCATTCACCCGTTTCGCTGGCGAAACCTGCGCCCACGTCCTCCGCGGGGAGGTGGGCCATGCCGCGCGGTAAAGCCGGTCGCAGAGAGACGGCGCAAGGCGCTTCCGACGAGAAGGGAAACGCAGCAGCAGGCGCTGACACATCCCCATCGACTGAGGCCACACAGCCCACGTACGAGCGAGCCTCAGGAGGCGCCGGAGGTTCCATGGGCATCCCTGTGCGCGGGTTGCGCCCAGAAGGCTCACGCTTCCGCATCGACATCAAGAAGATCGCCCCGAACCCTCGCAACCCACGCGATGACGACGACTGGATGGGCCAGGAGTTCGAAGCCTTCGCCGACAATCTGGAGAACGTCGGCACCATCCATGACCCCGTGCTGTGCACGCTGGGCACGTATCTCGACAAGTATCCGCAGTACACCTCTGAACTGCAGACGGAGTACCCGGAAGCAGAATTCGTGCTGTTGGCCGGAGAGGGCCGCTGGCGTGCGCATCTCGCCAAGGGTGCCGAAGAGATGGCCGTCGTCCTTCGGAACTCCCTGCTCGAGCAGGGCGACTTCATCTTCATGTCCGAGAACGGCCGTCGTCGCAACCTGAACCCGATCCAGGAAGGGCTGCTGTGCTGGCGCGCCCATCACGAGGACGGCCTCAGCTATGAGGAAATCGCCAGACGCGGCGGGATGAGCGGCGGCAAAAGCCGCGTCGCCAAGCTGATCGCGCTGTACGACCGGTTCCCCGACGGGCCCGCACGCGAAGCCGTTCGAAGCGGCAAACTCCCCGCTGAAGGCGCCTATCATCTGCTCACCAGCCTGAAAGATCATTCACTGATCGAACAGGCTTACAAGCTCATGGAGAGCGAATCGCTCACGGCCCGCCAGGCCGTCAAAGCGATGATGGGCATCACGACGTCACCCACGCCACCTGAAGCCGAGCCACCAGCAGGACCGGCCGACGGCCCAGTGCCGGCGACGGGCGGCGAGGAGCCGAGCGGAAGCGCATCTTCAGAAGAACCGGTTTCGCCAGCGAAACCTTCGGAGCCGCAGCGCAAGGAGGGGAGTAAGCAGGAGGGTGGACCGGCTGGCGACGACGCTGCCGGGGATCTTGGCGACGCCGTCCCGCCAAACCCTTCCCCGAACTCACAGCCTGATGCGACCAAGGATCGCACCCCGGCCAGTGACCCTCAGGTTTCGCCGGCGAAACCTCGCCGCCGCACAGGCGAGGCGGCCGCTCGTGTTGCCGCTCTGCAGCGAACACTGGCCGACCGCGACTACAGCAACCCAGACGACATCACGGTCCGGCTGGCGGCTGTTGTCCTGACAACGGCAAGGCAGGAGCAACGGCAGATTGCGGCCACTGCCGCAGCGCTGTCTCCCGCGGACGTTGCCGACCTTGACGAGCTCGCCGGACGCAACTCCGCCGATCTCGTACGGCTGGCCGACGCGGCCGCGTTCGCAGCGGCCGAACTGTGCCTGCGTACGCAGTTGGCGACCGACTGGACGCCGCGCGAAGCCGATTACCTTCGCCGCCTTGTCGATGCTGGCTACGAGCCCACCGCCGAGGAGAACGACTTCCTCAGCGTTTCGCCGGCGAAACTCCCCACCCCCGCAGAGGCAACGACATGAACAGACCCGACCGCCCACGTCTCTACCCAGATGGCCCCGTAGTAGTTGGGATAGCCAACGAAGGCGGCGGCACACGGAAAACCACCGACGCAGTAAACCTGGCTGTGGCCTGCGCGCTCAAAGGTAAGAAGGTTGGAATCGCCGACGGCGACTCCTCCATGAACGCGTCCTGCTACCTCGGGTACGGCGTCGTCGACAAGAAGAAGTACGCCGCGCGCGCCGAGGCCGTTTATGCGCGTCTGGCGAAGATGAACAACCTGTACCACGTCCTGCACGGCGAAAAGTCGCTGGAGGAAGCGCTTGTGCCAGCGCGGACACGTGTGCAGGAGGAGGGCGACGACGACGACGCCTTCGAGGTGATCCCGAACCTGTGGCTTGCTCTCGGCTCCCGGGAAATCGCCTACGCCTCCCATGACATCAAGGATGGCAGGTACCCGAAAGCCAACGACAAGTGGCTGCGGCGAGCCGTCTCCAGCCTGCCCAAGGGGCTCCTGGACATCCTCATCATCGACTTCCGCGGTTCCTACGACACGTGGGAGACCACTCTGCTCGGCGGATCGGACTTCGTCATCGGCGCTTTGAAGCCCGATCAGAAGGACGACGACACCCTCACCACGCTGATCAGTAACATCGCTCACGCGCAGGAGACGTACGACTTCGACGGCGGCGCCGCCGATCTACGCTACGTGCTCATGAACGGGGTGAGCACCAATCGCGGCCAGTACTACATCGAGCAGGCCAAGAGCATCGAGAGTTACTACGGTTCCATGCTGCTGCCAACGATCTCTGAGGCGGTGACGGTGGGGGAGTCGTATAAGTACCAGGAACCGCTTCACTTCTGGCTCAGCAACGCGCGGGACCAGAAGCCGATGAAGGAGTTCGACGCGGTCGCGGATGCCATCGTCGAGTTCTGGGAATGACGGGGCTTCCCCCGTTCCTTCGCGGTGTCTCGTCCCTTGGGCGAGACACCGTTCGTTTCTCTGACGAAACCGGCGCCTGCCCGTATGGCACGTCAGGTGGCTCCCGGACCGCTCGTTTCGCTGGCGAAACCAGTTGGCCGCCGTCTTAGCCTTCTTATGCAGGTTCCTCGTCTCGGGTGCACTCGACCCGAACGTAGTCAAGGAACGGATCAAACTGTGAACGGTGCAGCGCTGCGCCGGTCACGGTCCATGCGCGAGTCGAGCGGCCGTCCTCGATCACTGCGTCACCTGAAGCCAGCGGCCACAGCAAGGCATCCACGGCCAGCACCCACGTGCCCGGCCCGGTGTCGGGGTTGGCATCTGCCGCCGGCCAGGTGACAACGCGGCCAGGCATGGGCCCGATCATCGGGCCGAGCTCGCCGGCGACCGGCGTGCCGTACGCGTCCTCGACAGGTGGCGTACGCCGGCGTGCGCCGAGGCTGACGTCAGCAGCTAGAACTGCCACGCCATGCCCGTCTCGATCGGGTGCGGGCCCAGGTCGGGCGCCTGGTAGACGATGGGACGCACCCACTCGTCCAGTGAGGCGAGCGTCGGCGGCGCCCCCGCAGCGTCCTGGCCGGTCGCCGCGTTCTCGTACGACACGCCCTGCCCTTCGATGTTCACCGAGGCGATCAGCCGGGAGCCCGGCACCGTCTGCGCCAGGCGGCGCACGAGTGGACTGTTCGCGGCTGCCCACTTCAGATACCGGGCCAGGACCCTGCCGTAGCGGGGATCGGTAGCCGGATCGAGCCCGGCCCGGTAGGTGATCGTGTACCGCGGCGGCGAATACTCCCACGCCGGATCGCTCGCGATCGTCTCCGGCTCGACCTTCAGAACTTCCACGACCGGGTCGTAGTTCAGCAGCCAGCCGCCCCGCCCGTCCGCTCGGACGCCCTTCTGCGTGAACGTCTCCGGCAGCGGCGGCCGTCGCAAGTGGGCGGCCGCTTCAGCGTAAGCGTCCTCGATCGCCTCCTCGATGACGGCGCGGGCCGTCGCATCGAGGGGGAGGGGCAGGCCGGCGCGGACGGCGACCTCGTCAGCGTTGACGATTGCGGTAATGGTGTCCGCCATGGCGCCCTCCCGACGGGGTGGATAGGGGTGCATCAGGGTTGGTCCTGGGCGTGCGATGCGCGTTGTTCCCGCGGGGCGTGGCCGCGCAGGGTCCCCACCAAGCGCGCGGCACATGTCCGCTGCAGGCGCTCATCGCACGCCCAGGACTGGATCGCGGGCCGCTGTCTCCCTGGCCGGAGTTGATGTTCGCCCCCCATGCCGATCATCAGCTCCAGCCGAGCCCTGGAAGCTCGGCGGCCCGCGAAGTCAGGTGGCTTGCCTCCGAGCCCGGACCGCTCGAAGAGTCTCCTGGAGCCTCCAGGCGGCGTTCTTGTTCATGCGCCGGCCCTTCTGAGCCATGAGATGGTCGCTGGTCCTGTCGGTGGTCCCGGGCAGCAGCCGTCGCGCCACCAGCGGCCGCGCGACGAGCACGAACCCGAACTGGTCGCCCGGATCGTTGAAAAGGCCGTCCGGGTCGGCCTGGGGAAGCTCTTCGCCAGCTTCGGCGTCCGCCCACAGCAGGTCGACGAAGTCGGCTTCGAGCGCAGGCGGACCGGGTTCGCCATCGGCGTCGGCGGCCTCGACGTCAGCCTGAGTCTGGGCCGGGGGAGCGGGCGGCGTGAGAGGTGCCGCGGGCGGCTGCACGGTTGCCGACGGGCCCGTGGACACCTGCTCAGGTTCATCGCCTGCTGGTGTCTCCGGTTCGGGAACAGACGCGTCAGAGGTGACGTCCGGCTGTTCGCCAGCGCCTGCCTGGCTGGTGTTACGTCTGCGTGGAGGCACCGTGCCCACCTTCCCCCGGGATGTGTCCGCCTTGTGCCGCCAGACCTAAGCACAATCTTGTGCTTACGTCGCGGCGTGCACTTGGCCCCTCACAGTCCCCACTCCGCATCGGGCGGATCAGCTACCGCATGCGCCTGTCCTCCGGCAGGCCGCGGGTGAAGCCGCCGTTCGCCTACTACGGCGCCAAAGTCATGATCGCCCGCAAGATCGTGCAGCTGCTGCATGCGCACGATCACTACGTCGAACCCTTCGCTGGCAGCTTGTCGGTGCTCCTGGCCAAACCGCCCTCGCGGATGGAAACCGTCAACGACATCGACCAGGACCTGATGACGTTCTGGCGCGTCCTGCGCGACCGGCCCACCGAGCTCGCCCGGGTGTGCGCGCTCACCCCGCACGGCCGCGCCGAACACGCCAGCGCCTACGACCTCGACGGCCAGGCCGACGAGCTGGAGCGGGCGCGCCGCGTCTGGGTGCTGCTCACGCAGGGCCGCGCGGGCACGCTCCGCAAGACTGGCTGGCGCTACTACTGCGATCCTGCCGGGTCGAGTTCGTCGATGCCGGGCTATCTCGCTGGGTACGTCAGCCGGATGGCGGCCGTCGCCGAACGGCTGGCGGCCGTCAGCTTGGAGTGCAGGCCGGCGTTGGACCTGATCGACTTGTACGGGCGGCACGAGGGGGTGCTGCTGTACCTCGATCCTCCGTACTTGGGCAGTACGCGGGCCAGGAACTACAAGGTCGAGATGTCCGGCGAGGCCGAGCATCGGGAGCTCGCCGAGCATGTCCGCCAGTGCCGGGCCACGGTCGTTCTTTCCGGGTACGACTCGCCTCTGTACGGGGAGCTGTACGAGGGCTGGCACCGCACGGAGATCGCTGCGGCGACTGGGCAGAGCACCGGCTACCACAGCCGGACAGAGGTGGTGTGGTCGAACAGGCCGTTTCCTGCCGTTGCTCCCGTGCTGTTCGCGGAGGCGGACGCATGACGGCGGCGCGACCGCCGCGCAGTGCGACAGTCCCGGCGGGGGAGCGGGCGTGCGAGGGCGTCGATCAGTGCCAGGTCGACGATGCCGTCGCCGAGAGGGAACGACGATTCGCCTCTCTATTAACTGTCCTGTACTGTTATTTGCGTGACTCGGAGAGTTTCCCGGTTACTCCTGCCAACTTCCAACTCCTGGAGACAGCGATGACGCACGCCCACCCCACCCCGCCGCGCGACATCCTCGAAGTGACCAAGTGGACGTACGAGTCGCTGCTGTCCACCATGCCGATCACCGTGCTGCACCAGGCCGAAGACGGCGACAACCGCAGCGGCGACCGCTTCAGCCTGGTTCGCCACCACGACGGCCGTTTCGGGCTGCTCATCTTCGGCTGGGCGTCGTGCTCCCGCTGCGACGCGCTCCAGGCGTGCAAGACGCCCGCTGACTTCGCCGAACTGCACGAGCAGGTCTTCAGCGGCATCCATTGGGAGGCGACCGCCGCCGACCTGCTCGCCTACCTCGACCACAAGGACATCCGCCTCGACTGGTGGGGCCACCAGCCGCTGGGACCGCGCTTCCGCGCCGAAGCCGCCGCGTACCTGACCCGCCTCATCGTCGAAACTCCCTGACCCCGCACACCCGCACGGCGGCACCCCGTGCGCGTGCCGCCGCCGTCACCGAAGGACCCCCTGCCTTGACCTCCACCACATGGGGCGACACGCTGCCCACGCCTCTGCCCGGCATGCCGGGACTGTTCGCGCCCCCGACGAACCCCGTCCTGTTCGAGGACGAGGACCACACATTCCTCCTCGTGCCGGGCACGAGCCAGCTTGAGGTGTACGAGCGCGGCACCGCCTACGCGCGCCAGCAGGGCCTCACGCTGCTCGGCGGCGTCCCGTCATGCATGGACACGTTCCAGCACATCCAGTGCGACGGCCTCGCCTGCTCCACGCAGCGCTGCCGCACCCACAGCGTGATGTGCCCTCCTGGCAGCCCTGGCTCCTGGACGGCCGCGTTCATGGCGTACCGCAAGGCCACCGACGCGGAGCGCCTGGCCCAGCGGGCAGAGTGCGGAGCCCGTCCTGCCGGCCATGCCTGGCAGACGGACCTGTACGCGCACGGCGGCGTCGGCCTGTACTGCACCGACTGCACCGCAACCGTACGCGACCTGGCCCCGGGCGCGGCGCATGAGCCGACCCATGACGCGGCCGTGTACGGCAGAGTCACCGCGCACGGCCGCGCCGTGCTCATCTGCGCAGGCCGATACGACGTGGCGCTGACCGGCGGAAGAACCCGCGTGAACGTGGACGTCGTCGTGCAGACCGTCGCGGACGCTCCCGTCGTCCACGTCAGCGATCGCGCCGCCGCGTCCCGCTGACCGCTCAGCCGCTTCTTCCTCCAGGCGCACGCCGGGTGCGTGCGCCCCTCGTCACCCCTTCCCGGAAAGGCCCGTCATGCCCGCCGCCACCGTGGCCCAGCTCCACCTGTCCGACCTGATCGACATGACCGAGTTGGAGCGCGCCCTTCACAATCGCCACGTACGCCGCCAGCGCCACCCCCGCTTACCTCTGCACATCTACAACTACACGGTCGACGTGCAGTACGACCGGCTATGGACGCCTGTCACCCGCACCTGCCGCGGGCTCATCGCCGACGACGCCGGCGTCGTTGTCGCCAGGCCTTTCCCGAAGTTCTTCAACATGGGCGACCCGCTCAACGGCGACCTCGACTTGGACGCTCCGGCAACTGTCACCGACAAGATGGACGGAAGCTTGGGCGTGCTGTACCCGGACGCCGAGGAGGGCGGGTACGCGATCGCCACCCGCGGCTCGTTCACCTCGCCGCAGGCGCTGCACGCCACCCGCGTGTGGCGCGAGCGGTACGCCGGCCGCGTCGCCGTCGACCCTGCCGTCACGTACCTGTTCGAGATCATCTACCCGGCCGGGCGGATCGTCATCAACTACCACGGCATGGACGACCTGGTGCTGCTCGGCGGCATCGACACCCTCACGGGCGCGCATATCCAGGCCGAGGACCTCGACTGGCCGGGGCCGAAGGTGCCGGTATTCGAGTACGCGACTCTGCGCCAGGCGCTCACCGCGCCTGACCGTGCGGACGCCGAAGGGTTCGTTGTCCAGGTGTGGCAGGACGCCGACCGGCCGACCCTGGTGAAGATCAAGCAGGACGACTACAAGGCGCTTCACCGCATCCTCACAGGGGTGACGGCTCGTACGGCGTGGGAGTACCTCGCCGTCAACGCCTGCCGGCACCTGGTCACCCACCGCAAGGAGTGGGCGTCGCTGCTCGCGTTGGACCCGGCGCGGGCCGAGCAGATCGTCGCCGTCGGCGACGACTGGCTGGCGACCCTGATCGAGGGGGTCCCGGACGAGTTCCACACCTGGCTGCGGTCCGTCATCGACGCGCTCAACGCGCACGCCGCGGCGATCGTCGCCAACGTGACCGCCTTCGCCAACCTGGCCAGCTACGTCTACGACGGCGACCGCAAGGCGATGGTGCGCGAGGTGCTCGCCCACGAGCACTCCGGCGCCGTATTCAACGTGATCGACGGCGCGGACATCGCCGCGTACGCGTGGAAAGCCGTCTATCCCGACGCCGACAAGCCGTGGCTGACGATCAGTGAGGACGTGGCATGAGCGAGATCCTGCTGGCCGGCGTCGTCGGCTCCACCGCGTACGGGCTCGCACACGCGGGTTCCGACATCGACCGGCTCGGCGTGTTCGCCGCGCCGACGATCGACCTGACGGGACTGGATCGCCCTGACGAGTCCGTCGTCACGACCAAGCCGGACTGCACGCTGCACGAGGCTGCCAAGGCGACGCGGCTGCTGATGTCGTGCAACCCCACGGTCACCGAGCTGCTGTGGCTGCCGTCGCACCTGTACGAGGTACGCACGAGCTTGGGGGAGGAGCTGATCGGCATCCGACAGAAGCTGCTGTCGGCCCCGCGCGTCCGCAACGCCTACTACGGGTACGCGGGCGGACAGCTCCGCCGCCTGGCCGACCGCAGCGACGACGACGTCCCCCAGGCACGGCGCGCGCGCGTAGCCAAGCTGGCTCGTCACATGTCACGGCTCCTCGAACAAGGCCGCGACCTGTACAAGACCGGCCGCCTGGACGTCGTCCTACACGACCCCGAGCGGCACACGGCGTTCGGCGAGCAGGTCGCCGACGGCCGTCTCGACCTGGCCAAGAAGCTGCTCGCCGACGCCGGTGACGCCTTCGCATCCATCAGGTCCCCGCTACCCGATCAGCCCTGCCGCGAGGCTGCTGAGCAGTGGCTGCGCCGCGTCCGCATCGCATTCTGGAAGGTATGACATGCCGACTCTGTACATAACGCGCGGCCTGCCCGGCTCGGGCAAAAGCACCTGGGCGAAGGCCTGGGCCGAGGAGAACGTGGGCGGGCGCGCCCGCGTGAACCGCGACGACCTGCGGGCCATGCTGCACAACAGCGTCTTCGCCGGGGACGTGACCGAGCGACTGGTGGTGGCTGCCCGCGACAGCCTCATCGCCGAACTGCTGCGGCGCGGCATCGACGTGGCATGCGACGACACGAACCTGCCCGCACGGGTGGTTCGCGACCTGGCCCGCCTGGCGGCCCGCTCGCGCGCCACGATCGAGGTGCACGATTTCACCCATGTGCCGTTGCAGGTGTGCATCGAGCGGGACGCGGCCCGCCCACGCAGCGTCGGCGCCGACGTCATCCAATCCATGCATCGGCGCTTCCTCGCCGGGCGGACGCTGCCGCTGGCCGTCCCGGTGGTGGAGGCGCCGGCCATGACGCTCGTTCCGTACACGAAGCCGGGCACCGGCCGGCGCGCCATCATCGCGGACGTGGACGGCACCCTGGCACTGATGGGAAACCGGTCACCGTACGACGAGTCGCGCGTGGGGGAGGACCAGCCGAACACACCAGTGATCAACGCCGTACGGTCGGCCGCCGCCGACGGCTACGAGGTGATCGTCATGTCAGCTCGCACGACCGCGTGCGAGGAAACGACGACGCTGTGGCTGAAGCAGCATCTGCGTGTGCCGTTCATCGGCCCGTTCATGCGCCGTGAAGGGGACCGCCGCCGCGACGCCGTGGTGAAGCTGGAACTGTTCGACGAGCATGTGCGTGACGTGTTCGACATCGAGTACGTGTTCGACGACAGAGGCCAAGTTGTGAGGATGTGGCGAGACCTTGGCCTGCCCGTCTTCCAAGTGGCGGAGGGCGATTTCTGACAGGTCAGATCAGCGGGCACCTCCCGGGCACGGTGAGGGCCCGCTGCGCGCCCGCGCGCGTAGAGCCCGTCCCGAAAGTCCCGCAAACCCCGTTCCTCCGTGCGGGGTGTAGAGGTGACAGCTCGCCACATAATTAACTATGCTGTATTCTTTATAACGTAACAAAGGGGTCGAGAGTGACGTGTCAGGAAGGACTCCCATGGACTTGAAGCCGGGCCATACGCTCACCTTCGTCATCTCCAGCGAGGCGCGCTACGCGAGCGTGGTGCCCGTGCACGACATCATCATCTCCTCCGACAGCAACCACGGCAGCGACTGGCAGTTCAGCGTCCAGGAGAGAAGCGACCGCAGCAACCCCGCCAACGTCCACGGCGACGTGGAGGTTTCTCGACGGCGACTGTAATCCCGCCGAGCGGTTTCCCGAGTTCATGGACGCGATCAAAGCCAAGCGGCCGGCCACGCTCGCCGATGTGGCCGAGATGCTCCGCGACCTCGGCGCGATCGACACCACGCCCCGGAAACCGTACCCGCTCAGAAGGTAGCCCAGACGTTACCGACATCAGCGGCCCGCTCTGCGGGCCGTTCGCCTTTTCACGCATTCGCAAGGAGACAACCCCATGGCAGCCATCGCCGAACCCATCGCCCCGCCCGTGCACAAGATGAACCCGAACGCACGCAAGAAGCGGCCCACCCTCGCCCCCGGCGGGGAAGCGGCCATCGCCGACGCCGTACGCGCCGAGGTGCGAGCAGCGTTCCTCCTGTGGGAGAACGCTCTGCGCCGTGCCTCCGCCGCTGTCGAGTCCGACCGGGAGGCGCTCGCCGACGAGGCGCGCCGGCACCGCTACTACCTCGACAAGACGCTCGGCCTTCCAATCGCCGCGAAACTCCGCCAGGAGGCGGCCGCGCGCGGCTGGGACTCCGGCCAGACCGGCGGCGTCCGATGACAGCCGAGGCGGGAGGCGGCGAGCCGACGCCAGACCTTGCGCTCTTCGAGGGCCCCGAGCCCATCACGCCGCCGCGCGAGTCGGCGGGACGCTCGCTGACCCGCCGGCAGCGCGAGCTGCTGGCGGCGGGTCAGCACCCGCTGTCGCTCGCTCTTGGCCGCCCGCTGCGGCTGCACCCCGAGGCCGCACCTCACGAGGACCGCCAGGCCAGAGGACGCCGATGCGGGACCTGCGTCTTCCGACAGACGATGAGCAGGCGCGGGCACTCCTATCCGAAGTGCTCGAAGGGTGAGGGGCGGCGCGTCAGCCATGGAGCGGCCACCGACTGCCGAAGCTGGTGGCCTGGTTGCTCCGATCATGAGGAGGCCGACAACTCGACATCCAATTAACTATCCTGTACTATTTTCTCAGGACAACGGGGCGGCTTATCCGCCCCTCCCTCACACAGGAGCGGAACCCATGGGCATCAGCTACACCTACGAAGGCGAGTTCGCCTTCGACATCCCCGTCCCGCTCTCGATGATCCCTACCGACAGTCCGCACCTGCCCACCAACTACGACCACAGCGCGATCGTCTTCGACCACCCCGTCAACCTGCTGTTCGACCTCGACGACAGCCTTGGCGAAACCGTCGCCGTCTCCCTCGTGCCCGCTGCCCCTGAACTCGCGCGCGACATGGGCAACATCGAAAAAGAACTGCGCGCCATCATGGACGCCTACCCCGGGCATGGGCTCAGCGGCGAACTCGTCATGAAAGGCGACGATCTCGGCGCCGTGACGACCGTGACGCTGTTCGGCGGCGAAATCACCTTCGAAGACGAAGACGACGAGGACGAACGCCTCGGGGACGAGTGACGCAATGAGGCGGGGGAGGAACGGGAGCCGCTCCTCCCCCGCCTCATTGCAGGATCGCCTCCACCTTCCAGCCCTGGTCCCTCAGGCAGATCTGGACACCACCTCACTGCGCTCCGCAAGGTGCTCCTTGGCCCTCCGCAGCACCCGCGCAACGTGCTGCGGCGACGCCTGGAGATCTTGCGCGATACGCGCAGCCGACCAGCCGCGCGCGTGCAACTGCGTCATCCGCCGGTGATTCAGCCGACGAGATTCCGGCCGTGGACCACGCTGCCCCTGCTGCCGCGCCCGCGCAGGATCATCACCGAGCTCGCGCACGACCCTGACCGCCGTCGTATACGAGACATGAACGTGCGCGCGAATCCACGTGATGGATCGACCGGCCTTCCACGCGCGTGCGATCGCCCGCCGCTTGGCCAAGCTGACCCCGCCCCCGCGCTGCCCAGGCTGAATGCCCCGCTCGGCTTCCCGCAGGCGGATGCTCAACGTTGAGGCGCTGCATCCCAGAACCCGCCCAACGTGCCTGAGCGACGCCCCGTCGGCCAGCAACTGCCGGGCACGGTCGAGGTCGAGCTCGCGCCGCTGCTGGCCGCCGTGGCGTATGACGACCCCGTGCTCCTCAAGCACCGCTCGCACCGCGTACCGGCCAGTGCCGAACCGCTGCCCGATCTGCGCCATCGTCGCGCCGGTCCGGTACATCTTGACGGCGATCTCCGGAACGATCCGAGCGCGTCCACGCCGGTCTGGCACGCCCTGCACATCGCGGGTGATGTTCCACACGTACTGCGGCGACGTGCCCAGCTCAGCGCCGATCCGGGCGAGCGTCCACCCGGCGAGGCGGAGTTCCCGGGCGCGATTGTGGTCAATGCGGTGAATCCGGCTGGTCACGTCGATGCCTGCACCGGCGAGCACCTTGCGGATCGTTTCCCCTGTGCTGCCGACTTGGACGGCGATCTGGTGCAGGGATGTGCCCTCTTGCCACAGGGCGACGATGGCGGCCCGCTTGGCCGACGTGATGCGCGAGGCGCGCGGTGCCGACAGCGGCCGCATCTCCACGCCCGCGTTGGTCAACGCGGTGTGCACGTGCTGCCGGGAGTAGCCGGTTTCCCGGGCAATCTCCCGGATGGTCATTCCGGAGCGGTAGCGGGCGGCTGCGGCCTCCACGTCGAACGGTGGCCGGTCAGCGCGGGGGGAAGGCGGCGGGTCGATAGCGTTCCGTACGGTGGTGAGGGAGACGTTGTACTGGCGGCTGATCGCGGCATACGTCCAGCCGCCCTCCCTGAGCTTCACGGCAGCAGCGGCGCTCCACTTGCGCGGAGCCCGTACGGCTGGCCGGCGTTTGCGGGACCTGGTGTTCTTGATCGTGGGGGACGTCACGGCGGCGGACCGTACACGACAACGAGGCTTACGTCTTGCGGGGCTGTCACCTGCGGTAACTCTGGCGAGTTCCCTCGGTGTCGTCACGCCGGAGGAAGGCAGGTCCTTCTACATCTCCAAGCGGGGTGCCGCTTCAGCGCCGCCGGCGTACCGTTGTGGCATGTCTGCCACTGAAGACGACCAGGGTGAAGCCAGCGGGTTGACTCCCATCGGTTTCATTCGAGGTTGCGATGAGAAGACGACGGCCGTCGCGAGCCTGGTCGACGTGGTCATTGTCGATGTGGATACGCAGCCCAACGCCTCCGCCTTCAACGCTGGCAAGAGGGTCATCCCGCCGCCGTCCTCCTAAGAACGGGACCCGATCCTCCTCGGTGAGGAGGATCGGCCGCACCTGCGCTGCAGGGATGTGGAGCCGAGGGGCTTGGGCTACCGGTGCCAGCCTCCAAGGACGGTCACGGTGACGCTCCCGGTCCCCGACGGTCGGCGCGCCTTGATCTCCACTCGTTTGCGGTCGCCGAAAGCCCAGGTGTCCGGCAAGAACCCCTGCAGGGTGACAGCGCCTGCCGCGGAGGTCGTGGCCGCAGGGCCGATCGGGATGCCGTCCACGGTCGCCTGCACTTCCAGGGCGGCGCTGGCGTTCACGTCCACGGCAAGACTGGAACCCGAGCGGGGAAACACGGTGAAGGCCACGGTCTCAAAGGCTGTACCTGACACGGCCGTGAGCAGCGGAGAGAATGTCACCGCTCGCATGCCGACCTGCAGTTCCAGTGCCTTGACCCGCGCCCGCAGGTCCAGGACATACTCCACCAGCGTCTTCTGCGTCAGGTCACCCGCGTTGATTCGCGCCATCTGGCCCCTCCCTTCTACTCGTCCACGCTGGTGGTCAGTTCAGCGGTGGTGACGGTCACCAGCTCGCCCTCGTCCGTCGAGGGTTCCACGCTCAGCGACACGATCTTCATCATGCGGTCCAGGCCGGCGCTGCCGTCCGGGCGCTCCGGATACATGTGGTCGGTGATCACTACCTGCGCCTCGCTGCCCAGTTCCCACTCCCACCAGCGGACATCGGGTGAGATGGCCAATTGGAACTCGAACACTTGCCGAGCTCCGCGGCTGGCGTCTGCGGCCCGCTGCGTCTCCGCTTGCAGCGCCGCCTGAGTCGTCAGCCCGTCGTAGGTGTAGGCGTCCTCCATGCGCGGCCACCCATTGGCGTGCAGCTCGTCCTGCACGACTTTCGCCAGCAGGACCCCGCCGTCGGGGAGGGAAAGTTTGCCGTGGACGACGGTGGCCAGGCCCCGGCGGGTTGTCCGGCGGAACCTCCTCACGTTGCCCGGGTATTCCAGGACGAGGCCGGAGTTGGGAGGGTTGTCGCGGGACACGCGCCTCAGCTCGACCTGCGGGCGGTCGTTGACCTGGTCCCAGTCGGGTCGGCACCAGAACTCGAAGCCGCCTGGCGCGGCGGCGATGTCGGTAACGGTGTCCAGCACCGGGGCGTAGTCCTCGGCGCGGTATTCGCGGTCAACAGCGATCGTGCCTTCGACGCCAGCGGTGCGCAGCCACCGCTTGTCGGCCGGTGCCGACACCAGGTCGAGCAGCCAGTCGATCTCCGTGTCTGCCTTCGTCGCGGTCCTGGCGCCGGTGAAGCTCACGAACCGGCGGCCGTAGATGACCACGACCTCCTCGGCCGTGATGCGGAGGATGCCCGTCTCCGATTCGTAGTCTTGCGGGTCGCAGACGCGGCCGATCCACACGGGCCGCTCTCCCCGGTAGACGACGACAATCGTCCGCTCTGGGCGTGTTGCTGCCTCGACCCGGCCGACGTTGTACGCCTCGTCGTACAGCGGAATCTCCGCCGACAGTTCACCGCCTCCGCCCAGGGTCAACTCGAACGACAGGTTCTGCAGCGGCAGCGAGTCGATGGGCTCGTGGGTCGACCAGTCGTAGAAGACGCACTCATACGGTGGTGCCGCCCCCGAGGTGTCCTCCAGCGTGGTGGCGGGGACCGTTACCCGCTCGGACCGGTTGCCAAGCTCATCGACGGCATCGACCGACAGCGGGTACGTGATCCCTGGGCTGAGGCCGACGAACGTGAAAACGGTCGATGGCACGGTGGCGACGAGCCGCGTGCCCAGCCACAGGCCGTAGCCGGCGACGCCCACGTTGTCGTCTTCTGAGGCGTCCCACGCCATGGTGACGGCGGTCTGCGACGTGGACAGGACGCGCACGTTGCCGGGCAGCGTGGGCGCGGTCACGTCCGCTTGCGCCTTGACCGTCTTCGTGCCCTGTGTGGACCTGTTCCCTAGCAGGTCAACGGCGGTGACGCCGATCGTGTACAGGTTTCCCGGCACCAGCCCGGTGAAGGTCCTGGTGCGGCCCGTCTGGTCGGCGCCCTGCCGGACGCCGTTCAAGAAGACGCCGTACGCGGTGACGGCGCTGTCGTCCGCGGGCTCGTCCCAGGCCACGCTGATCGTGCCGGCGCCCAGACCGGTCACCCGGACGACGGGTGCCTGCGGCGGCGTGGTGTCGTTGATCGGCGCAATCGTTAGCGAGCCGGACTTCTCGCTTCGGTTGCCGTTGTAGTCGTAGGCGTCCACCTCGTACGTGCTCGGCACGCCCGGCGTGAGCCCGCTGAACGTCCGGCTGCGGCCGGACTGGTCAGCGACTTTCTCGCCGTCCTTGTACACGCCGTAGCCGGCCACGCCGCTGTTGTCGCTGGCGGCGTCCCAGGTGAGCGTTACGCTGGTGGGCGTCATGCCGCTGAGGCGCAGGTTGCCGGGCACGCTGGGGGGTTCTTCGTCCTTCTGCGGACCCCACACGCCGCCGACCCACGCGTAGTTCGGGAAGTTCGATCCCAGGCCGGTTACGAGCTGCTGGGAGAACGACAGCGAGTCTGAAACGAACTCGTTCACGGCCGCCGACGCCCACACGCGCTTAGCGGTGCTTCCGTCGGCCCAGTCGTTGATCGCGTACTGCTGGGCGGTGAAGCCGCTGGGCCAGTTCGTCGAGGAGTTGTCGCTGTTGCCTTGCACGTACGCGGACACGCCGAGGATCGCGGTGCAGCCGTCGGGGAGGTCGAACGCGCTCATGCTCGCCGACGACGAGGTCAGGCCCGTGCCCGACTCGTAGAAGACTTCCGCGTCGTCGAGTTCCCACATCCAGATGAAGATGCGGTTGGTGCTATCGGTCGTGGTGACCGTGACCGAGCTGTCGCTACCGTAGTTGATCTTCGAGTACAGCCGGCAACCAAGCGTGTGCGCGGTCATGTCGTGCAGGGTGTAGCCGCCCGAAACGCCGCTGACGCCCGCGTACGAGTTGACCAGCAAGACGATGCGATTGAGGTAACCCACCGAGCCGAAGTTCAGCGTGTGCGACGTCGAGGAGGTCGACGTCGTGTAAATCACTTTGGGTCTGACCAGCCCCATTGCCCGCCCCCCGATCTTTGAGCAGGGGGAGCATGGCGAGCTAGGCGGCTAACGTCGTCCGTGGCGGCTGCAACCGAGGAGGGCTATAACCAGGCGTCGTACGCTTCGAGCGCGAGCCGTGGCGTGCCTGGCTGGCCGGGGAGAGGTTCGCCGGCCAGCGTGATCGTGTTCGTTCCGGGGATGAGCATCCACCAGGCGGGTCGGCCGGTCAGCGCTGACCGGCCAGGTCGTGGTTCGGGCCACACCTCGGGCGGCACGTGCCCCCACACCTGCCGGACGCCGAGGTCGATCGTGAAGCTGTAGCGGGTGTCGGCCGGGACGAACTTGCCCGGCGCGGACCGCATGACGGTGCCGGTTTCCTCGTGCGTGATCGTCCAGTCCAGGATCGGGCCGAACAGCCGCAACCTCGCTGGGATGCTGCTGTACGTGCCGTCGAGCGTGACGACCATCGATGCCTGCCCGGGCAGCGACGTCACGACGGCGGCCGCGCGCACTGGTGTCGTCGCGTAGCGGCGTGGGTCTGCGGTCATCAGGGGGATTCGCCACTGGAACACGTGCGCCGTCTGGTCGGTGGTTTCGATGCGGTCGGCGAGCCGGACTCGCGCCTGGCGGGCCATGCGGGCATCGATGACGCGCAACTGCGCCTGCTGCCGCGGGTGGATCACGCTGGCCAGCCGCTGCTTGGCGGCGAGCATCGCCATTCTGCTGGGGGCTATCGCCACCCCGGACAGAACGATCGCGCGAGGCCCGTACCGTCCGGCTCCGGCCCACGCTCCGTCCATGCCTCCCAGATCTGCTCCAGTGGGGGAGACAGGTGGCGACGACGACCAGCCTTCGGCTTCGGTGACGATCCAGTCGACGCCGAAGCTGTCACGGGCGTTCCCTGCCCAGGTGTCCCCGAGCCGGTACACCGGCGTTTCGATCGGCACGTACGGCAGCGGCGTGGTCCGCACGTGGAGCGTGTTGTCGGCCGACCGCTGCCCGATCGTGTCCACGGCCAGGACCTGCACGCCGTAGGTCCGACCGGCTGTCAGCCCGTGAATGGTGTGCTGGCGGGTAATCACGCCGTCGACGCTGTAGTCGACCCCTGGTGTGGTGTGCACGACTGCGCCGTCCACCGTGACCTCGTAGCCCACGACGGCGAAGTCGTCCGACGCGGTGTCCCACGCCACGGTGATCGAGTCTTCGTCCGCGGTGGCGGTGAAGGCGGGCACGGTGGGGTCGTGGTCGTTCAGGGTCGTCACGGTCAGCTCGGCCGGTGTCAGGCTGCGCTGGCTGATGTGGTCCACGGCCCACACCCGCACCGTGTACGCGGTGTCGTCCGGCAGCTCGGACATCGCGTACTCGAGCGCGGCGCCGCTGGTGACGACCGTGGTGCCGTTGACGGATACGTCGTAGCCGGCAACCTGCACATCGTCGGTGGCGGCCTCCCACGCGACTGCGAACGACGTGTAGGACACCGCGGCCACGCGCAGGTTCGTCGGCGGAGCCGGCGGCAGGTCGGCCGGCGCAACGTGAGTCAGCTGCGCCATCGACGATCGGTTCCCGGTGACGTCCGCAGCGTCCACGGTGATCTGGTACGTCGCTTCCGGCGTCAGATCGGAGAAGGTGTAGGTGACGCCGAGCTGGTCCGGGCCGACCCTCTCGCCGTTGAGATGGACGCCGTACCCGGCCAGACCGCCCGGGTCGGTGGAGGCGTACCACGCGATCGCCAGTGTGTACGGCGACGCCGCCGTGACGCGGAGGTTCGCTGGTACGGTCGGCGGTTCGGTGTCGATCTGCGCCTGCAGCGTCAGGGCTGCCTTGGCTGATCGGTTCCCGGCGCCGTCCACGGCATCGACCTCGATCGTGTACGTCTGTCCAGGAGTCAGCGCCTGGAAGGTCCACCCGAGGCCGCTGTGCTGGGCGGCTTGGACGCCGTCGAGGTAGATGCCGTAACCGGCGACCCCGGTGATGTCGTCCATCGAGGGATTCCATGCAACGGAGATCTGTGTGCCCGAAACGGCCGTGGCCCGTAGGGCGGGCGGCACGGTGGGCGGCATGTTGTCGGTGGACACCTGCAGGGACGTCTTCGCCGATCGGTTCCCGACGCCGTCTATGGCGTCGATCTCGACGACGTAGGTCCGGCCGGCGGTCAGGCCGAGGAAGGTGCGCGTCAGCGCCTCGCCGCCGGCCACCGGCGGGGTGGGGGTCGTCTGCGTGATCGACGTTTTCGCGGACCGGTTCCCGGCAGCGTCGGCCGCGTCCACGGCCAGCGTGTAACTGGTGCCTGCGGCCAGCCCGGTCAGCGTGCGCGTCAGCGTGGCCTGGTCGTTGCCCTGCTTGATGTTGTCCTTGTAGATGCCGTAACCGGCCACGCCGGTGTTGTCCGTGGCCGCGTCCCACGCCAGCGCCACGTCGAGCGGCGACATGGACGTCACCCGCAGGTTCGGGGGAGCGGCAGGCGGTTCCGAATCCGGCGGAATCACCTCGAAGACCACATCGTCGATCCAGATCGCGTTGGAGGTGCCGCCTCCGCTGGAGTCGCGCTGGTAGCGGAACGTGATCGTGGTTGCGCCGACGACGCTGTAGGGGCCGACCTGAGTCCAGCCGACTTCGCCCCAGTTCCGGTACATCTCTGTCGAACCGACTCGGAAGATGAACGGATCCCAGTTCGCGCCGGACGAGCCCTGCTCGGTGGAGATCCTCGCGTAGAACGTCACCGTCTGCGCGCCCGCTGGGACGGTCATCACGCATTCGGCTGATCCGCTGTCTGCGACGGTAGGAGTTTTCAGGGAGTAGGTGCCGGTGCGTTTCTGGTCAGTGGCCCGTACCCACGTGCCTGTCCTCGGCACCAGCGGCGTGCCGGTCTCGAAGCCTTCAACTACTTGCGCCATTCACAGGCCCCCGGTCATATCCATGCGTCCGCGACCTCGATCACCAGCCGTGGCCCCTTGGTCTCCTGGCCCGGCACCAGCGCGCCCGACAGCGTGATCGTGTTCGGGCCTGGCTGCAGCGCGAATCGAGCGGGGAAGCGGGCCAGCACGGACCGGGCCAGGCGCGGCTCTGGCCACACTTCAGGCGGCACGATCGCCCACACCTCGCGCGTGGCCAGGTCGATGGTCAGCGCGTACCGTTCGTCGAGCAGCGTCGTTCCGGGCTTGGCTTTGATCTCTAACCCGAGCGGGTCCAGCCGGATCACCGGGTTGGCGACGGGCCCGATCAGCCGCAGTTTGGCCGGGATGCCTGGGTAGTCGCCCGCGAGCGTGACGGTGGCGCTGCCGCTGGTCTGCGCCGGCGCGAACTCGACCTCGACATGCACCGGCCGGGACGCGTACCGGCGGGGATCGGGTGCTCGGAGGATCAGCCCCCATTCGAACGTGCGGCCGCCCGTGTCGGTGATCTCCATCTGGTTGGCCAGGCGGACGTTCGCCTGTCTCGTGATGTGCGCCTCGGCGACTCGCAGCACCCCGGTTTCGTGCGGGTACAGCGCCTGCACCAGCCGTTCCTGCGCTGCCAGCATCGCCATCCTGCTTGGCGCTCTGGCGACGCCGGACAGGGCAATGGTGCGGCCGCCGTACTTGCCCGGCCCGGAGAAGCCGCCGTCGGAGGTGTCGGAGTCCCGGGCCAGCGTGATCGCTTCTGCGCCGGTCGCCCAGCCGTCCTCCTCTTCCACGACCCACTCGACGCCGGTGGCGTCGAGCGCGTTACCCGCCCAGTCGCCCAGGCGATAGACGGGGCTGGCCAGCGCCACCCACTCCGCCGTGGGCACCGTGACCGTGACGGTTGCGGCAGGGCCGCGCGCGGACCCGGTATCAACGGCTCGGACGGCGATCTCGTAGGTGGTGCCGGCGTCGAGGTCTTCCAGAACCAGGCCGAGTGCTGTCGTGGTGGCGACGAGGCGGCCGTCGAGCAGCACTTCGTATCGGGCTACCGGCAACTCGCCCGGGTCGGATGCCCGCCATCCGACGGTGATCTGCTCCTTGCCCGGGGATGCGGTCAGATCCAGGGGCGCGGAAGGGTCGGCGCCCGCGAGGGTGGACACCGTGAGGGACGCGGCCGGTGATCGGTTCCCGGCTGCGTCTGCGGCGTCCACGCTGATCGTGTACGAGGTGCCGCGGGCGAGTCGGATGATGGTGTGCTCGAGTTCGGCCTGATCGGTGCCCTGTCGCAGCCCGTCCAGGTAGATGCCGTATGCGGCAACGCCGACGTTGTCGGTGGAGGCGTCCCATGCCACCTGCAGGGACGTGAGCGTGGCCTCGATGAGCCGGAGGTTGGCGGGTGTGGTCGGCGGCGTGATGTCCACCTCGGCCATCACGGTGAGCTGCGTCTGGGCGGACCTGTTGCCTGAGGTGTCGGACGCGTCCACGCCCAACGTGTACGTCTGCCCCGCGGTGAGCCCGGTGAAGGTGTAGGCGAGGCTGCTCTGGTCGGCTCCGACCTTTTCGCCGTTGAGGTAGAGGCCATAACCGGCCACGGCGGTGTCGTCGGTGGCGGCGTCCCACTCCACGCTGATCTGCGTGCCGGTGACGGATGTCGCCCGCAGGTTGCCTGGGGCGGAGGGCGGCTGGCTGTCCGTGGTGCCGTAGCCGACGATCGCGAAGACCGACTGGTTCGTGCCGGCCACCAGGCCACTGAGGGTGAAGGATTTCGCCCCGGACGAAGGCATGGCACCGTGCGCGAACGCCGAGTACGACGACGTGCCAGCTGCCGTGTAGTGCTGGGCCAGCCCGTTATTCCAGGTGGTCGATCCGGCGGTGCCGTTGGGCGCGTTCACCACGGAGAAGACGCGGCCAGCTGCACCCGCCGGCACCGTCGCGGCGGCTGACATCGACGCCGTCGGGGTGGTGTTGGCGACGTTGAACAGCTTGCGGGGGCAGTCGTCTCGCTCGTGAAGGACCGCGTGCAGGCGTGAATCGCCCATGGCCAGGGAGACGGACGTTTCCGTTCCCGTGGCGATCTTCGACAGCACGTAGACGTAGTTGTAGCCGTTGGCGCTGAAGTCCTGCGTCCAGCCGGCCGGGATCGAGCCGAGCGTGCTCCACGAGCTGATCAGAAGGATCAGCCGGGCACCTGGCGTGGGCGCCGTGAACGTGATCACGTGCGTGCCGCTGGTGCTGCCGCCGCTGTAGGTCTGCGCGACCCTGTTCGCCACCCCTGAGTCCCCCGATCTCGTTGTGGCCTCACCTGACGCGCTGGAGGATTAGCCGTCGGCCAGGGAGCGGGCGCGCACCACCTGCTGGCCGGCCGTGGCCTATGGGCCAGCCACCTGCACGCCGTCGAGGTAGATGCCGTAACCGGCGATGCCGGACGGGTCCGACGCGGCGTCCCACGCGACGGTGAAGGACGTGCCGGTCACCTGTGTCACGCGCAACCCGGTGGGCGGCGCCGGTGCGCCCGCGTCAACGAGCGGAAGGATCTCCGCGGCCGCCCACTCCCACGAGGCCGACGCCGTCCCGGCAGCGTCGGCGTTGAACTGGACCGTCTGGCCAGCGGCGGCGGCCGGCGTCGCTTTCCGGCCGACGACGCCGCCGCCGTTCGTCGCGTAAACGGCACGAAGCGAGTACGCCTCGCCGACGTCGGTGGTCGTCGGCAGGGTGGGGGAGGGGTAGTTGAGGGTGTTCTCGTACGCGGCGAAGAAGCAGAGGCTGCCGGATCGAGTGGTGGTGTACGCCGTTGCGTTGAGCGTGTTGGCGGTGCTCGTGCTCGTGCCGGTCGCGCCCACGGGCGAGGCGTTGTCGGCGCCCGTCACGAGCCAGACCTTGGCGCCGCCCATCACCTCGAACTCCGCGCCGCTGAGCACGATGACCAGGCCGTTCTTGGCCGTAGGAACCGGGGCAGTCCAGATTTGCGCGTACCGGTTCGTGGAAATTTTTCGGGACTGCCACGTCAGGTCGCCGCCGGTGGGCGTGAACTGTGTCCACGGACCCGCCCATGTGAGAACCAGCAGCGAGTTCGCCGGCGCGTTGAACGCGTCCAGGGTGATTGTGCCAAGAGTGGCCTTGATGGCGGGCGACGTTGCTATTGCGAGCGACATGAGTAGCCTCCCCCCGTGACTACCGAACTGATCAGCGAGTCGGGGATGGTACGCAGAAGTGCTGCTTCCGTCGCGTCGTGGCCCGGTGCGCGGCTGCTGCCGCGCCCGGTGTTCGTCCTGTCAGCTCCGCGATCTGGATCGACGCTGCTGCGGCTCATCCTGGACAGCCACTCCCGCGTGCACGCTCCGCATGAGCTACCGCTCGGCGACATCGCCGTTCATGTCCCGGCCGGTGTCCCAACTGCGGCGCTCGCGCTGCTCGGCCATGACCAGACGACCGCGGAACATCTGCTGTGGGATCGGCTCCTTCATGAGGAGCTGGGGCGGTCGGGCTGCTCGGTCCTGGTGGTGAAACACCCGGATCACGTGCTCATGTGGAAGCGGCTGGCCGTCTGCTGGCCGGACGCGCGATTCGTGTTCCTGCTGCGTCACCCCGCCGCGATCGTCGCGTCATGGAGTGAGGCGTTCGGTCACAGACCCAGCGAGGCCGCTGCCCACCTGCGCCAGTTCACCGCAGCTCTGTCCGAGGCACGCCGGGCACTGCCAGGAGTGACCGTCCGCTATGAGGACCTCGTCGCTGATCCTGTCGCGGAGGTGGAGCGCGTGTGCGGCCACATCGGCGTTGAATTCGAGCCCGGCATGCTGGAGTACGGCCGCCACGAGCACGGGCCGCTGCAGCTGGGCCTGGGCGACTGGTCCGACATGATTCGGAGCGGGCGCATCCAGCCGGCGCGCCCGATCCCGGCCGCCTTGCCGGAGGCGCTCATCGACGCAGCCGCCGATTGGGGGTATGCGACGCGAGACGGGCATACGCCCACACTCAACCCAAAGGACGCGAACGCCTCAGTTGCGGATGCTTGTGTGGGGAACGGATGAACATGGCAGGAGGCTGACGCTCTGAGCTGGGAACTGACAAGATCCTCCGTTCGGCCTCCTGCGCGACAGGCCGGATCAACATGGCAGTGTTCGGCCCCTGCAAGGGCAGCGGAGGATTTAACGATCCCTTTGAGCTGGGCACTGCCAGGTTCGACCGGCCAAGAGACGCGATCTCGCGCTCTCCTGACAGATTCCCCCGGTCACTGCCAAGATGAGCCGTTCCGCACAGCTTGGTCTTGATCGCGACTTTCCGCTCAGATGGCAGCGCCGTCAGATGCGCGTACGCGAGCGAACGGCGACCGGCCGACCATATGGACCTCAGAGGCCCTTCAACGCTTCAGAGAGCCTCTGAGCCCTTCCGCTCGCAGCAGTCGGCAGGAACAAACCGGGCAATCGCTATCATTCGCGACGTAGTGATCGGGGTGGCCTCGTCTCGGTCACGAGGCGGTGCTGGCATGTCCAGCGGCCACCAGCGCGGCCCCCAACCCATCGCCTTCCGCCTCCGGCGTCACCGTCGCCAGATACCGGCCGTAGCGCTCCCGCCGGTCCCGGAATGTGCGCACCCAGAAGGTGGGGCCATGCTCGGCCACCCACTGCGCGGTGAAGTCGCGCGCGGCCGCGCCCTCCGGCGTGCCCAGCTCGGGCGCGTAGACGCCGGCCAGCCGCACCCGGATCTTGTGGCTGATGCCGAACCCGACGTCAACGACCGCGTCCACGGTGTCGCCATCGACGACCTTCGCGATGGTCGCCAGGTAAACCCAGCGTTCCGGCTGCGGCGCCGCGACGGCGGGTGTCTTCTTGATGCAGCGACAGCCGGGCCGGTGCCCTCGGTGCGGCGACTGCTCAGCGGGCTGGGTCGTGACGTCGCCAGAGGTGGGCGATGCGGCAGATGTGGCCATGCGATGCACCTTGCCGATCGCTGGAGCTAACGTCGCGCGGTGAGTTCGGCCTGCGGGCCGACCGCCTCGATGCGACTGCCCGACAGGGGTCACAACCCCTGCCGGGCAGTCATACGGATGCCCGCGCGTGATTACGGGGCGACGTACGGGGTGAAGCTGCCGTACACGAACGATTCGGGCCTGTCCACCACCAGGCCAACCCGCTCACTCGCCTTGATCACCACGGTCCCCTCGAGGAAGGAGTTGCCCGTTTCCGTCGAGGCCTGCACGACCACGGTCTCCCTGTCGTACAACTTGGCACCCATCCCGAAGGAGCCGAGAAGGAACTTGCCGGCGTGCATGGCCGCCGTGTCGATGACGTTCAGCCGCCACACTCGCTTCTCAGCGCCGATCGCGACACTGACGGCGACTCGGAAGGCCCCCTGGTTGTCCTCTTCAAGCTCGATCCCCTCGAAATCCAAGGGATGGAGGATGCAGCCGTTCGGGTCGTAGTAGCTCAAGATCGACAGCGTCATCGCGCGGCGAACCTGCGCGGTCCGCTTGTCCGACGGCTGGCCGGTGAACAGCTGGACGCCCGGCGTGTTGGTGATGCCGAGGATCGTCTCGCCGGCGCCGGTGCCGAAAAGGATCTCCTCGTCCTCGCGCAGCTTGACTCCGTCTACGAGATCACGTTCGACGATGCCGCGAAGCCTGCTCTCGTCCGCCAGCGTGTTCTTGTGGATGACCTCGTGATGCCCGATCTCGGCGATCGGCGCCGTGTAGGACTCGTAAGTCCACTCGGACTTCGGAGCCCTGCCCCAGACATCGGTGGGGCCGCCAGTCGCCGGACCACCGTTGGCGGCGGTCCGCTCCGGGATGTATCCCGCCCGGTTGAGGAAGCCCGTCTGCCTGACGCCGTACAGCACGTTGGCCTGCGTGGACTCGGCCGGGAAGAGGTCGCGGACGCGCGAGGGCCGCCTCTGCCGCTCGGTGAGGCCGACCTTCTCGGCCATGCCGAACCCCGGGTGGGTAACGGTGCCAGCCGACAGGCTGAAGGTGTCCTTGGTCTCGAAGGAGAACAGGCCCTGGTCGAACGTGGCGATGCCGCGGATCTCACGGAAGCCGCTCTCCTTCATCTGAAGGAACGCGTCCGACTCCATCCACGCCTGCGACAGCGACCGGTGAGTGCCGCGGCCCTGCTGGGCGGCGAGCTGCCCGGCGATGGGCGTGCTGGCAGGCTGCTCCAGGAACTCGACGATGCCGAGGGCCTTCTGCTCGGCCACGATGAGCGCCTTCAGTTCGGTCGCCTCGTCGATGGCGGCCAGGTAGTCGGCGTGCTGCTCCTTGCTGAGGACCATGTGGCCCTTGCCGGACTCGTCCTTGAAGCTGGAGCGGATGCGCTCGATGTCGGCGGCCTTGGTCTGGAGCCGCTGGTTCAGGTTCTTCAGGTGCGCCTTGGACGCGGTGGCAGTCATCTGCCGTCTCCCCCGTGTGCTGACTGCTTGCGGATGCGATCCGTCCGCCCGGTCAGCACCGGGACAGCCCTCAGATCTGGGCTGGCATGTACGGGGTTGGCGCGCTTATGTCGTGTCGGCCAGGTCAGCCCGTTGACGATTTCCGCAGTTCACGAGCGGTCGTTAGCGCCCGCATGGTGCGGCGGTGGCAGAGGAGTTGCAGTGATCATCTGTTGGGGGCGCGATCTTCCGGCTATCGTGATCCGGGCTCGGAGGTGGATCGTTCCCAGAGGGAGGTTGGCGTTGAAACGACGCTTTTCCGCTTTACTTATCGCCGCTGTCGCGTCTACAGCGGTTGCCGTCACTGGCGGGGCCGCGCAGGCCGCTCCGTCGTCCGCCGCCGGTGAGGCGCTCGCGCCGAAGCTGCTGAAGTTCGGCCAGAGCGTCGTCATCAAGGGGGAGAGGGGCGGCCGTCTGCGGGTCACGCCGACGGGCGTCTACTATCACCGCACCCGCGCCGACGATTCGCCGAAGCCCGTCACGAAGTACTTCACCGCGGTGGCGTTCACCGTGCAGGTGCTCGACAAGGCGGACAGGCTGTCGCCGCCCGTCGCCGGCGGCCAGTGGGCGGTCCGTGCCGGCGGCCGCGTGTTCGACACCTCCTCCGGCAACGCCGTCCAGGTGCCGTGGATCGGGCGCGTTCCGGAAGGCGTCCAGCGGACCGACAAGGGCGACAAGGACGTGGTGATCGAGTCGTTCGACCTGCCCGGGATGGGCGGCGTACTTCAGTGGAAGGATCGCTCGGGCGGCTCATTCCGCTGGCAGATGCCGCGCAAGACGTCCGGGAAGAATCTGGAGCCGGTGCATGAGGCGCTGAAGGCGTACTACGGCGAGTGACGCGTAGGCCGCGGCGCCGGGCTGTGCACGCGCCGCGGCCAAGACGCGGTGCGGCATGGTCGCTTCGCCTGCCGGCCACGTACTACAGCGCCGACCTCAACGAGCAGCTCACCATGGCGCGCTGAGCTTGTTGATTTCCTGCCGAAGTGCCTCTGGGCGTGTCTTGGCGGCGGCCACGGGTATCCCGAGCAGCTTCCCGATCTGATTCCACGACCTGTTGTTTGCCCGCGCGGCCTCGATCAGGGTCAGCTCGTCCTCAAGCAGCAGCACCCGGGCGGCCTTGATCGAAAGCAGCGCATCATCGACGTCTTCGGGCGTCGGCGCTGGCCATCGGCCGTCATCGTCGGAGGTATCCGCATTCCGGGCCGCGTCCGCCACGTTCGTCACAGCTTCGACGGCGGGTATCTCATAGCCGAACTTCTCAGCCAGACGCTTCGTGACCTCCTCGCCATAGCGCGGGGCGAGCCGTTTGCGGGCCTCTGCGATCTCTCGCATACGGGACACGGGCGCGGCTCCTTCACGCTGAACGGGCGATCCGTCCTATCCTCGCGCATCCTGCGGCGCCGCGACCGATGAACAAGTGCTCACGCTGCTACCAGCTGATCTAACCCCAGCTGCTCTCGATGAAGGACTGGATCACAGCGAGCGTCGGCCGGCTTGCCTCCTGGCTGATGGGCTGAGCCTGGCAGCCGGCGGTCGAGCGCACCTCGGGCGTGGCGACGTCGGGCGCCAGGATGGTTGTGGAGTGCCCGACGTCGGGCACCGAGTACCACGTGGCTGTCGCGCACGTTCGTTCCACGGCCTGGTACAGCAGTTTGCTCTGGTCGTGCGGTACGAGGGTGTCCGCCTGCCCATGGGCGATGAGGATGGGCGGATCGGTGGTCGACACGTACGTGATCGGGTTAGCTTCGCGGGCGCGGGTCGGGCAGGTTTGGATGGCGCAGCCGATCAGCTGCGACTCGGGAGAGCCCAGGTCGTCGTGGCAGTCCGTCACACCCATCTGCCGGTTGAACGCCTCGCAGGCGCCCGGAAGCATCTGCGCGTTCATCATCGGGAAGTCGGTCGGGCTGTACAGGTCGATGGCTGCCTGTACCTTGCTGGACACGCCAGTGACGCCCACGGTGCCTTCAAGGTGGGGTACGTCGCCGGTGACCGCGACCATGGTGCTCGCGTAGCCGCCGGAGGAGTCACCCATGATGGCGAACCGGGTGGGGTCGATGCCGTATCGGGGAGCGTGCGCGCGCAACCACCGGACGGCCGCCTTGGCGTCGTGCACCTGCGCGGGGAAGCGCGCCTGTGAGCTCGATCGGACGGACACGCCGGCCACGACGTAGCCGGCCGCGGTGAAGTGCGGGGCGATCTCGGCGGCGAATTCCTTGCCGGTGTCGCCACGCCATGCACTGCCGCCGGTCACGATGAGCAGCGGCCGCAGTCCCTTGCCAGCCTTCGTGGGCACGTACAGATCGAGCAGGTGGCCGCGGCTGCCAGCCGGCTGCGCCGGTGCGTACGCGATGTCCTTGCGAACGGTGAGGCTCTCCGGCGGTGTGCCGTCTGGCGGGGTGGATGAGGAGCAGGCCACGCTGCTCAGGAGCGTCGCCGTGATGGTGATGACGACGGCGGCCACGCGCGACCGTCTCTGCAGGAACCGCCCCATGCGGCTGGTTGCCGAGGACGTAGTGGACATGAGCCATTCCCTCTCTGATGGAAGGGGGTGAGGATTCGTGGTGGTTCCTCCGCGAGCGCGGGAGATGCTGAAGGAGGTGCGGAGGCAGCGGCTGGCCATCAGGTGTTTGCTCCCATCGCGCGCAACTGCGCGTCGACGACGACGAGTCGGCCGACCGCCCAGCGGACGACCGGGACAGCGAGGCTGTTGCCGAGCTGCCGGTAGCGGGGCGAGTCGGCCTGCTCCTTCTCGCCGGAGCGGATCGTCCAGTCGTCGGGGTAGCCCTGCAGCCGTTCACACTCTCGCGGGGTCAGCCTGCGCACGCCGCCCGTGGTGAGGTCGCCGACCTGGCCGTACTCGTTCAGCTCGTAGGCGGGCAGCAGGTTCTGCGTTTCGTCGCCAGCGGGTCCGCCAGTGCCTTTCGCCCACTTCGCCGTCACGGTGGCCGACACGGCGTCGACCTGACGGGCCGCCTGCTTGGAGGTGGTGGCGACCATGGGCATCGATGAGCCGCCGCCCGGCGTGCGCAGGGCGTACGCCGGGTCGCCCGGCTGGCCGTGCTCGAGCGTGCTTTCGCCCGCTCGGCCGCGGAGCGCCACCGGGATGGCGGTGACGGCGGGGCGGCCGGTCGTGCACAGCGGCGGGCATGGGTCGCCGGGGGCAGGGTTGGACCGGTTGTCAGGGCTGGTGATCTGCGCGAGGTCGTAGGCGACGATCGGAGTGCCGCGGCCGGTGCCGTCTTCGCTGGCGTCGTGCCCTTCGCACGTGAGGGCGTGGCTGATCGGCCCCATCGTGGTGACGGCCGCGGGTGTCTCACCCTGGCCGGGATCGACCGGCAGGGACGGCTGAGACTGCGTGGTGGCCCGGTTGGGGTCGCCGTCGGGGTCGTAGGCGACGATCGGGGTGCCGCGGCCGGTGCCGTCTTCGGCCGACATGAGGTATCCGCACCGCAGCGTGTGCGTGACGATCCCGTTCGTGGTGACGTACGCGCCAGATCCGTCCAGGTCGGTGCGGTGGCCGCCCGGGTTGGCAGCTAGAGGCCCGGCAATGTCAGGCGTGCCCGCGGCGACGCCCCAAGCCCGGCTACCTGCCGGAGCGCTGCGTCGAGCGCGGGCGGCAGCTTCTTGTTGCGGCGTTCGGCGCGGCGCAGGATGCCGAGCGCCGCTGTCTGGCTCAAAAAGTACTTGTTCGGCACCGGCGACGTTTCCAAGACATCCGACAATGAAGACGCGACGGCGCCGCTGGGGAACTCCGAAGTACTGCGCATCGAGAACCCGCCACGACACGCCGTACCCGAGTTCGGCCAGCTCTTGGACCACGATCCCCATGTCGCGACCGCGGTTCGATGACAGGAGCCCAGGCACGTTTTCGAGGAGCAGCCAGCGGGGCTGGAGCTCGCGGGCGAGGCGGACGATCTCGAAGAAGAAGCCGGATCGGCCGCCGTCGAGGCCTGCACGAAGTCCGGCGACGGAGAGGTCCTGGCAGGGGAATCCTCCGGTGATGATGCCGTGGGCGGGATCAAAGCCTGCTGCGAGAAGCTGCTCACCAGTGACGGTCCTTACGTCGTCGAACAGTTGGCTGTCGGGGAAGTGGTTGGCGAGGACGCCGCGGGCGGCGGCGTCGATCTCCACGGACGCGACCGTTTTCACTCCGGCGCCCTGCAGGGCGAGTTCGAAGCCGCCGATGCCGGCGAACAAGCTGACGGCCGTCATTGGCGCGGCCGGGGCGGCGTTCGCGGTCGCGGTCGTGGGGGCGGTTGTCACGGAATCTCCCATAGAGTGCGGGCCACCGCGGCGACGTCGCTGGTGCGGGGTCTGGACTTGCAGGACCAGGTGCCGCGCGCTGGCCGGTCGGCGACCTTGCGCCAGCCGGCGGCGTGCAGCGACGTGCCAGGTTCGGGCTGCTGGGTGTAGGTGACGAGGCGTTTCCAGCCGAGGGCGCGGGCGGCCCGCCAAGTGGCGCCGTACAGCATCGAGCAGGCGTTGCGCTGGCCTTCAAGGACGGCGACGCGGGTCACTTCGAGGGTGGTGCCGTCGTCGAGGTGCCGGTTGACCGGGCGGCCGACGGTGGCGACGCCGACGAGGACTCCGTCAGCTGCGACACCGACGGAGTACTTGTGGCCTTGTGCCGGCCGGTGATGGCGGTGATGCGCGGCGACGAACTCGCGCGCCTGGGCGAACGACACCGGTACCAGCGTGAGCGTGCCGGTCACGCGAGCGCCGAGGCGAAGTCGAGGAGGTCATCTGCGGCGGCCCACTCCTGGTCGGTGAGCTGCTTCATCTGCGACGGCAGCGCCGACGGGGCGGTTGAGTCCGGGTAGATGGCTGGTTCCGGCGGCAGCTCCTGGTCGTGCTTCTTCGGCTTCTCGTGGGGAACGGGGTCGTGGCTGATGCCGGCGCTGGTGAAGACCTCGGCGAGGATGGCCATTGCCTGCCGGAGCCGCTTGGCGTTCGCGTCGCTGAGCACTCGCCCTGCCTTGACCTCCCAGCTGGTGGCGGTGTCGCTGGTCCAGGCGTCGGCCGCGTGCTTGATGGTGTAGGCGGCGTCCTCGATGGCCGCCACGGCGACGAGCGGGTCGGCGGCCCCGTTCGAGGTGACCGTGACAGGGACAGGGTCGCCGAGGAAGATGTCGCCGGCGGGGGTCAGCGAGTACGGCACCTGGTAGGCGATCTCGGGCAGGTGCCCGGCGGCCGGGTGTTCGGGCCGTACGGTGACGATGGCCATGTCGGCGAACGTGGCCTCGACGCACACCCAGCCGCGTTCGCCGCGGCTGGCCAGCCACAGGTAGATGGCGTCGCGGACCTTGTCGCGGGCTTCCTCGAACGCAATCGGGATCGGCAGTCCGGCTGCGCGGAGCGCGTCCAGGCGCGCGTCCTTCGTCTCGGTCGTAGCTGGGGCGGCGGCGAGAGGAAAATGCCGATGATCGTCTTCAACGGCAATCGACACGCTGGTGAAGGTGACGTCGACCGGCGGCAGCGGCGCGGGCGGCTGCTCGCCGGGCTGGATGTAGGCGAGGGTGACATGCGGGGTGAAACCGTGCTCGGTCGAGTACGGCACGCCGGCGGCGTCGAGGGCATCGATGATGCGTTCGCGGACGGTTTCGAGGCCGGGCACGTCCACGGTGGCCCACACGGGGACCCCGTCGTCGCCGGGCGGGAACACGCCGATGCCGCCGACTCGGCCGGTCAGAGGCGGCAGGTCGGCGGCGGCGTCGGCGACGGCCTGCTCGGCTGTGGCGAGCGTCTCCTCATCGACGCCCTCGCCGAGGTAGGCGAGCGTCACGTGCAGGCTGGCGGGGTCAAGGCCGCCCGGTTGGGCGAGCTGCACGGCCACGCTGGCGGGCAGGAGCAGCGCCACCATGGAACGCGAACCGCCGCCGCTGTTCCCGCTGTCTTCCGCGCTGGCGGGGTTGTCGGGAATCAGGTCGGCCCACTCAGCGCCCACGCCCTGGGACGCCTTCTTCTCGTGGTGGGCGCCGGGCCAGCGGCCGGTGGCGTCGTGGTGGCGTTCGGCGCAGTAGCCCTTGGCCTGGTCGGGTGTCATGTGCTCGCTGGCGATGACCACGCATCGGTCGAACGCGCCCGCCGTGTTCCAGCGGATGCGGGCGGCGCCCTCGCCGCGCACGTACCATGTGCGGAGCTGCTCGACCTGGCCGTGGTTCCGGTCGCTGTCACCGGCGTGGCTCATGGCCTTCACGGACAGGGTGGCCGACTGGCTCGCGGCGCCGAAAAGGACGGGGGAGTATTCGTAAAGGTCCAGGTCGAGGATGCGACGGATGCCGGTCTTCGGATCTTTCCGGGACTTGCCCTGAGGTACCTGGTAGCCGATCGACCACTCACATTCGTCCGTTTCACTGAAGAACCGAACGTTTTCGTAGGCGTTGCGCCCGTCGTCCGATTTCAGGTTGAAGCGGCACCGCACGTACAGTGCGCCGGCCTCGGCCGGCCACGGCTGGCCGTCCTTTGTGTGCGAGGGCAGCCGCGGGTCGCCCGGCAGCCACTCCTCCACAACCTCGGTGCGGGCCGTCCAAATCTTGGTGTCATGCGAAAAGATGCCCTTGGGCTTGCGTTCGCGCAGCGTGCGAGCGAAAGCGCCGGGGACGATGATGTCGCCGACACCGTCGAGTACGCCGGTGACGGCCACGAGCGCTTCAACGGTGCCGTCGCCTTCACCTTCGGTCGCAATCTGCGCGGACCTGGGCGCGGCTGTCACAGCTTTGTGTTCGAGCCGCTCCATCCACGGTGTGCTCAACGGGGCCCCCTCCGCCGTCGGTCAACGGCGGGCAGAGTGGCAAACAGGAGGGCTTACGTCGCATCTTGCGGCTACGGCTGTCGATGCGCGCCTGGGCAGGCTCGGAAGATGCCAAGGCGCTGCTCGCCGAGTTGGAGCACGCAGCACGGCTGCGTCTTTTGCAGCAGCCGATCGCTGAAGTGGACGAGAAGAAGAGTGCGGCGGTTGCCTCGCTGATCACCGCGCTGGAGCCGCATCAGACTGCCGTCGTTATGCTCGGCTCCATCATGATCTTGAAGGTAGACGGAGTGCTCGCTGTTCGTGACCTGACGCCCAGGGAGCTGGCGTTCATGGCGCGTAACCCTGGGCTGGTTCGCAACCCAGTTGAGCTCCTGGCTGGGCTGGACACCGTCGCAGCACAAGCTACGGCGCCACCTGTTCGCCAGCATGCGCTGGAGGGCTGATCAGGTGAGCGCGGGACCGTTCTGCGGGCCCGCGCGCCGGCCCGTGTCCGGATCCAGTCCCTGGAGTTCCCGCGTGGCCTGGAGAAAGGCGGGATCGTCGTTGGGGTCGTCGGGCCCGTCCGGATGTGCTTCCCGCCACTGGAACATCAGCCGCGACAGCGCCCGCGCCTGGTCAGTGTTGGTCACAGCGGAAGCACTCCTTCCCATTCGGTTCCGGCCATGACTCGGGAGCCGAGCCATTCGTCGCGACGATACTTCATCCCAGGGCGACGACCGAGTTGGGAGATGCGGTGCGCGGCCGGGAAGCCAGGCCGGCCGTATCCCGCTCGCGCGTCGGCGAGAACCTCGTCGAGCATGGCGATGTCGTCGAGGATCTGCTGCAGCGCTGGGTCACCGGATGTGCCCGGCCAGGAGTCGCGCGCCCACTCCAGGTCGGCCAGTTCGCGCTTCAGGTTGTCGATGACGGCGGCGGCGCTCCACTCGTTGGCGAAGTCGTAGCCGGCGGCAGCCCACATGTAGCCGCCGTCGTCTTCGCTGGCGAACAGTTCGATGCGGTCGAATCCGTCTTGCCGGTAGAGCCGCTCGAGGTGGTGGTTCCACGACGAGCCGAAGCCGCGGCCTCGATGGGCGAGGTCGAGCACCTGGTATTCGTGGTCGGCCCACAGGGTGCCGTCGGGTTCGCGGACGAGTTTGCGTGTGGACTTGCCCGCGGTGCTGCCGTCCGCGGCGCGGATGGTGACGGTGAAGCGCACGTAGTGGCCGCCTCCGCTGGCCGGGGTGTGGGTGCCGGTGGCGACGTCGTCGACGGTGACGGTGTAGCCGTCGCCGTACGTGCGCCCTTCGAGGAGGCGGGCGAGCCCGGCGCGGGCCGCCGCTCGTGCGTGGCCTTCCTGCGGCTGGCCGCCGTGGCGGGGGATGAGATCGGCCAGGTGCGGCGCGTCAACGATCGGCGCGGAAGCGGACGCCGCGGCGGGCGCGGCTGATGCGGTGTGCGGGGCTCGGGTGCGTGCGGGCGGCAATGGGGCGGTCGCGGGTCCGGCGAGGCGTTGCAGCATGCTCCCGGGCACCGCTGTCGTCGCGCCGTCGTCCCAGCGGACGGTCACGTTGCCGCGGGTGTCGGAGGATTGCGCGGTGCCGCGGCGGCCGTGGCTGGTGATCTGGACGCGGTCGCCCATGCGGATCCAGCGCCCCCGCCACCCGCGCGCCTGCCAGGCTCCTCCAGGAGAACGCGTACCAGCCGTGGCCCGCTGCCGGAGGGGCCGGAACGCCTTCGTGCCGGCACCAGGCGAGGTTGCCGTGAACTGGACGCCTGCCCGGCGCCACTCGATCAGCATCGGGAGCTGCGTGGGTCAGGCGTAGGTGAACGCGCCGGTCTTGGTGACGGTGTCGGCGTCCGTGGTGACGGCGACGTCGGCGGCACCCGCGTCCTCTGCCGGGGTGGTGCAGCGGATCGTGCTCTCGTCCACGACGGTGACGCCGGTGGCGGCGGTGCCGCCGAACGTGACGGTGCTGCCGGGTGTGAAGTTGGCGCCCTTGATGGTGACCTGGGTGCCGCCTGCGGCCGGACCGTTCGCGGGGCTGATCGTGGTGACGATCGCCGCAGGAAAGCACGCGTCGAGCTTCGACCGCGGGATGATCGTGTCCTTGGCGAACTTCAGCTTCCGTCCGCTGCCGGGGAAGGTGGTCCCGTCGGCCCTGTGGCCGACGTACAGGTTCTCCGCCACCCTGATCAGCGGGTCAGTGACGGGCACCGCGGCCGTCTTGGCCTGAGCTGCCGCCTTGGTCAGTTGTGCGCCGTTCTCCGCGTACAAAGTCATCGCAGGCCCCTTCCTGGCTGCTTGAAGCAGCGGCTGGGGCGGAGGCGCGGGGATGTCGAGGTCGTCGGCCCGCAGGAGCGTCCACCACAGGGCGATCGCTCCAGCGAGTCCGGCCAGGACGCCGATGGCGAGCCCGAGCGGCCACAGCTGTCTGCTTCTGATCACGACCGCGGATGGTGGCTGGTGGGGCGGCTTACGTCGCGCCGGAGAACAGGAGAGGGGGGAAGAGGTGGCTCCCCTTACACGTCGGCCCGCTCGGGCCTGCGCTTGATGCCGCCCCATGTCCGTCCCCGCATGAGGAGCATGCCCAGCCACGAGTGTTCGCGGATGTTCTGGCCCGGCTGGCGGCCGAGCTGGGACAACTCACGCGCTGACGGGTAGCCGGGTTCGCCGAACCGGTGCCGTTCAGCGCGGGCCTGCAGGGCTTCGGCGGCGGATCTGGCTGCGGCCGGGATCGGCGGGTTGTTCTCTTCGAGCAGGCGGCGTAGCCGGTTGAGCATGTCGCGGGCGTCGAATGGGGACTTGAAGTCGAAACCGGCCGACGCCCACACGTATCCGCCGTCTTCGAGGGAGGCGGTCACTTCGATGTGGTCGAAGCCGGATTCCCAGTAGAGCTGCTCGAGGTAGGCGCCCCATGCGGGGGCGAATCCTCCGCCTCGGGCGTGCTCGTCCAGTGCGAGGAGTGCGTTGTAGGCCCACATGGTGCCGTCGGACTCCCGTTTCCAGCGGCGTTGGGTGCGGCCGACGCGCTGGCCGTTGGCGTCGAAAATGTCGGCGCTGAACGTGAGAGATCCGGAGCTGCGCCAGTAGTCGGCGTGCACGTCGGTGACCTTCACGGTGAACCCGTTGAAGGAGCGGTCGGCGACGAGGGCGTCCATCTGCTGTTTGATGACGTCGGGGTCGTAGTTGCCGTGGCTGGGGATGACGTCGCTGGCGAGCCATCCGGGGGGCGGGTCGGGAAGGTGCGAGGTTGAATGCGCGGCGGGCGTGGGTGCCGGCATGGTTTCGGTTGCGCCGGCAGCGTCGCGGGCGGCTGCCCAGGCGATGGTGTTGGTGTAGCGGCGGACGATGCCGTCGCGGCCTCGTACGTGGAAGGTGGCGATGCGGCCGTCGTTGCTCATCCAGGCTTCGCCGGGGCCGTCCGGGCTGCTGTAGTACAGGGTCGCCTGTTCGGGGCGGGCGTCCGGGTCAGGGATGCCGGGATCGGCCGCCGCGGCGGCGGCCGGTCGTCGCGGCGGCGTCGGCGGGGGAGCGGCGGCTGGGGTGTCGTCGGGGACGACGAACGAGATGGGGATGTTCGGGCCGCGGAGCACGCGGGTGGAGCCGTCGGTGAACACCACGGTGGCGCCGCGCCCGTTCGGGCGCACTTCGGCGATGTCGGCGATGGGCCCGTAGCGGCCGTTGCGGATGCGCTGGCCCGGTCGCAGCGTGGTGATCGGCGGCCCTTGACGGCGTGGCCGCCTGGTAGGCGCTGGTGTCGGGGTGGCGGCCGCGCTGGTGGTGCGGCGCGTCAGCATGGAGCCCAGGTCGAACTCTGGGTAGAACTGCACGGTGCGGTCGTTGGTGAACGTCACGTCGATCATGCCTGGACGCGTGGTGCTCGGTGCTACGGCGGCGATCGTGTTGACGTTCCCGCTGACGGTGAGCTGCTGGCCCGGTTGAAGGTCGCGCGCCCGGTAGGGGCTGCGGTCCACGGGAGTGATCCGGTGAGGCCGGTCTGGGTTGTGTTTGATGCCGTGCCAGGCGGATCCGCGCATGACGGCTGACCCGAGCCAGACGTGTTCGCGCAGCCTCTGCCCTGGGCGGCGGCCGAGCTGGGAGATTTCCCGCGCGGACGGGTAACCGGGTTGCCCGAAGGTGTGGAGGGTGGCGCGTTCGAGGATCTTGTTCGCGGCGGCGCGGGTGGCGGCGTCGAGCGGCGGTGTGTCGGAGGCGACGAGAAGCCGGAGTTTGCCGAGGATGCCTTCGGCGTCGGTGGCGTTGTCGAAGTTGTAGCCCGCGGACGCCCACACGTAGCCGCCGTCGTCCATGGCTGCGTGCACGGTGGAGTGGTCGAAGCCGGATGCCCAGTAGGCGCGTTCGAGGTGGGCGCCCCACGCTGAGGCGAAGCCGCTGCCGCGCGCGTCGCGGTCGAGGTGCAGGGCGTCGTTGTGCTCGGTCACGGTGCCGTCGGGATGGCGTCTCCATGAGCGGATGGCGTGTCCGACGGTGCGGCCGTCGCTGTCGAGGATGTCGGCTCGCCACCACAGGGTTCCGGTGCCGTCGTCGGCGTTGAACGTGGGTTTAGCACCGACGACCTCGACGGTGTACGGGCCGAACCGGTGGCCTTCGACGAGGGTGCGGAGGCGTTCGCGGATGTGGGCGGCGTCGAACGTGGCGGTCTCGGGGATGAGGGTGGCCAGGTCGTCGGCGGCGGGGGGCGGCTTGGGGGCGACGTCGGCGGTGACGTCGGCGTCCGGGTGGTAGAGGTGGCCTTGCCCGTCGGCGGTGGTGACGACGACTTCCTGCGTGAACGGCAGGTCGATGTGTTCGACATCGGTGATTTCCTGGGGGCCTCGGGCGCTGCGGAGGCGGTCGCCGCGGCGGAGGGTCGCCGCGGTCCTCGCCGGCGTGCTGGCCGCCGCCGGGGTGCTCGCGGTGGCGTTCCCGTTCGCGACGGCCAATGGTCGGTCAGAGCGGCGGGCAGGCGCGGAGGGTGCCGGCGTGGAGGGTGCCGGCGTGGTGGCGCGCTCGGGCTCGCCGCTGTCCTTCGCCGCGGTGGAGTGGCTGGTGGCGAGCACCGGGTTGCGCTTGATGCCGTTCCACGCTGAGCCGCGCATGGCGCGTGAGCCGATCCAGGACTGTTCGCGCCAGTTCTGCCCGGGGGTGCGGCCCACCTGGGAGATTTCTCGCGCGGATGGGAACCCGGGCTCGCCGAACGCGTGCTGGCTGGCGCGGGCCAGGAGCACCTGGGCGGCGGTGAGCTCGTCGCGGGTGCCGTCACCTGCGGCGACAAGTTCCTGCAGCTTCTCCAGGCGGCGGGCCGCGTCCCACTCGTCGGCGAAGTCGAAGCCGGCGGACGCCCAGACGTAGCCGCCGTCGTCGAGGCCGGCGTCCACGGACACGTGGGTGAATCCGGCCTTCCAGTAGTGGCGTTCGAGCCACAGGCTGTACGGGGCGGCAAAGCCGTTGCCGCGGGCGTCGCGGCGCAGCGACATGAAGTCGTTGTGCGCCCACAGGGTGCCGTCGGTTTCGCGATGCCAGACGCGGTCGGTGGAGCCGACGCGGCGGCCGCGGGCGTCGTACATGTCGGCTCGCCAGCTGATCTTGCCGGAGCCGTCCCGCCCGTCGGTGACGTTGGCCCTGACGAACCGGAGGGTGAGACCGCCGAACGAGGCACCGTCGATGAGCTTCCGGAGCTGGCCGATGGCTTCGTCTTCGTCGTAGCCGGGCAGGCCGGGGACGAGGTCGGCGACGTTGATGCTCGGCGCGGCGGGCTCGGGCTCGGGCAGAAGGTCAGGGGTGGGAGCGACGTCGGGTTTGTCAGCGGCGTCTACGGGCGCGGGGCCGAACAGGTCCGGGATGGGCGTCTGCTTGAAGGCCGGGCTGGCTGCGGGCCGCCGCCTCGGAGTGCTGCGGCGCGCCGTCACGCTGACGCCTTCGGACTGCGCGGCGAGGCGCCACCGGCCCGCGCCAGCGAACCGCCGTGTCTGGCCGTCGCGTCCGCGGACGTACCCGACGACTCCGCCCGTCGTGCGGACCATCCAGGCGTGCACGACACCGTCTGGAGACGTGACGTGCGTGATTGCGTCGCTGACGGGGCGGGCGTCGGGGTCCGGGACTCCGTCGGCGGGCCCACGCGGGGGATCAGTTTCAGCCAGGCCCAGCCGGTTGACGTCGGCTTCCCACTGGGCGATGTCGGCGTAGCGACGGACGTTGCCGTCCTGGTCGAGGTAGGCGACGGGGCGCCCGTTCGTTTCGGTCAGCCAGGCGCGGGTGTTCCCGCTGGCCAGGTAACGAATGGCGGCCCGGTCGGGCGCGGTGCCGTCTGGTGCGGGCGCCCAGGCGCCGGCGGAGATCCGGGCGCGGGCTGCCGGGCTCCGGACCGCCGCTGGGCTGGTGGTCGCGGGGGGCGGGCTGAGCTCGAAGAGGGCGTCGCCGTGCGGCGCTCGCCGGCCGCGAGGAGTGCGGGGTCGTACTGGCGTATCGACCCGCAGCAGGTGAGGGGCGATGGTACTGGTGTGTCCGTCGTCCCAGTCGATGGTGACGCCGCGGCGTTCGTCGGCGCCGACGACGGTGCCGTATCGGTTCCGGCCGCGTAGCTGAACGCGTTCGCCCATCCAGATCCAGCGGCCTCGCCAGTCGCGCGGCTGCCAGGCGCCGCCAGGTGCCCGAGCCAGTGTCCGGGTCGCGGTCGCTTTGACGTCGAGGATGCCGTCTGCGGTGAAGCGGACGCCGAAGCGCTCCCACTGGATCAGGCCCAACGTGTCCCCCCGGCTGGTCCGGAGCGGCCGTCGCGGTGTGGGCCGCTCGCCCGGGGGATGGTGACGAATTGGCCGGCTTAGGTCGCGTCAAGGCAAGGAGACATGAAAGAGGGCGGCAACCCCGTGGTCATGGGGGTTGCCGCCCTCTTGGTGCGGCTCCTGGCTTGGTCGGAGAGCTGGGCCGCCTGCGCCGTTACTCGTCGAGGGGGATGCCCGTTTCGGGGTCCTGCCCTTCGGCGGTGCGTACGGCGCGGAGGAAGTCGGGGTCGTCGTCCGGGTCTACGCCCGGGTGGTCAATGATCCACTGGTCGCGGATCGCGTTGTAGATGGCGTCGGTGCTCGACATGCTGTTCATCCTCGCAGGATCGGGGGAAGTGGCGGGTCCGGTGGTCTTGCTGCTGGGCCGTGCGATCAGCCCGCCAACGACACCTTCACCCCTGGACCCCATCATTCTACTACAGGACCGTTATTTTCTTTGCCGGCCTAGGTGGCGCATCGCCGCCGAGGCACACGCATGCCTACCCGCGACACTGCAGCCCTCCTTGCTTAAATAACTATCCTATACTATATTTTAAGCGTATAGGGGATACGAGGGAAGCCTGGTGCTGTCCGCTGCAGATCCTCTTCATGGCCCGATAAGAGATAGGGAATCCCTCATGCCCGTTACCGTGTTCGTTGCCGTGATCGAGGGCAACGACGACGAGACCAGCAACGCCATCCGCACCGACATGCTGAAGGTCATCAAGGAGAGCGGCGGAGAGCTCACCGACAGCATGTGGGCTGTGGACGCTGACACGGTCGCGGACGCCTACGAGACGGACCGCGCCTACATCATCGACCTCAACGAGTAGCCGCCGCATACGGTGGCTATCAGCCTGATCACCTGACGAAAGCCTGGAGCGGCGTCCCTCGTCACGAGGGGCGCCGCTTCTTCATGCCGAGCGCCGAATCCGCGCGCACGTGGGGTGGCGGAGATGAGCGAGATGATGGCGCCGACGGCCGCACCATGAGCAGCGGCGACCTACTGCCAGCGAGCCGGAGCCGAGATCGGCGCTCGCTACCGGGCCGTCCTGTCTCGGTCAGCGCCTCATCGCCGCCGCCACGGGCCACAGCGAACAGATTGGTGGACAGCGGCAGGCCTCGGCCGACCGCCGCGCGGCCGCAGCTCAACGCCCGCCTCCTGCAGCAGCCGATGCACGGTCCCGTACGAGCGGCCCGTCGAAAGCGCCAGCTCCCGCACCGACTCGCCCTCGACGTACCGGCGCGTCACATCCGCCCGCAGGGCCTCACGCTCCGGGCTCGCCCCCCGCTGATGCTTTCGAACCGTCATATCCACCCCGGCTTCTTCTAACACCTCTCGGATTCGTCTGCGGTTAACGCGGAACCAGTGTTGGAGCTGTTCGATTGTCGCGCCGTCACGGTGAAGACGTACCGCCTGTTCGGGGGTGAACTCCCGAGGGCAGTCGAAGGCGGGCCAGTCCTTGGTCATGTTGCGGACGGCTGTCACGCTCTTACCGGTCTGGGCGGCGATCTGCGACAGGGACTGGCCCGCCGCTCGGAGTTGTTGGGCGTGGGCGCGAACCGACTCGTTCTTAGCGTTGGGGTTGATCCCGGCAGCCGCCAGTACCGCGTTGAACGTCTTGGTGGAGGTGCGAGCCTCTCGGATCATCTCCGCTTTGATCATCTCGCCCTTGGCCCACACGGCGAGAATGGCCTGCCGCTTGGCGTTGTTGATCCGCGGCTTTCCTGAGCCTCGAGATCGGATCTGCACCCCGGCTTCGATCAGCTTGAGCCGGACGCCTTCGCGCGTGAGGCCCACAACGGCGCTGACCTCGGCCAGGGTGTAGCCAGCCTCATACAGGCGCGCCATCTGGTCGATACGCTCGCGACTTTGCCCTCTCCCGGGGACGGAACGGATGGTAGCGCCCTGCGCTGTCACCGCGGCGATAACCTTGGCAGTCCCGACGCGGAAGTGCGTGGCGATGGATTTGAGAGAGGCGCCGGTGCTGTAACGGCGGGCTGCCTCAATCTGAAAAGCGAGATCATGTTCAGTCACGGCGCGGAAGCTAGCATTTTCTCCCGTTAAGGTCTTGGAAAGCCGGTGAACTGCACAAACACCGAAATAGTGCCGCCGGGGTGACATTCGTGGGGCATTAATTCTGGTGAGAATCTATCAGTGACGATCTGGGTGTGAGACGGCATGTCCTTCCTTGGATGAGCAGCTCAACGCCCCTCCGCTGCGCAAGGTTGGTGCAGTGCTCGGGCTCGGAGCTGGTCAGCAAGGGGCGGGGCTTGGCTACGGAGTCAGGCTGTGTCGCTCGCGCTGGCAGCACGGCCGGCAGCGTGGGCGCGGCTGATGATGCCGACGATGACCGCCGAGGTGGTCGCCTCGTAGTTCGCCAGCCACGCAATCACGGATCGGTCGAGAGCTCCCAGCTCGACGCCAGCCTGCTTGCATGCCTCCAGCATGTGGCGTTGCTTCACCTCGTGGGCAAGGCCATCGGGGTCACCGGACTTGACCTGGCTTGATCTGATCAGCTCTCGCCACTCTTGGAAGACCGGCGTGGAGTAGGTGTCGGCGTCGCTGTTGAACGGGCCGGATGTCTCGCTCGTGGCCATGGGTCAGTTCGCCGACGGGTTGTTCTTTGCGCGGGCTTCTTCCACCGCGGTGAGCGTTTCGCGAAGAACTTCCACGGTCCAGAGAAGGGGGTCCTCGTTTTCGCCGAAGCCCTCGCTGGGGGCGGTGGGATCGAACATGCTGCTGAACCGCTGGGCGGCCTTGCGTAGGTTAGAGATGACGACGGGGCGAGCTGCCAACGCGGCGTCGAGCTCGGCGACCGCGTCCACGTAGCCGTCGGCCACGGGCAGCTTGGCCGCGTCCGCGTCGGCCGCGAGCACCGCGCACCGGTGGGCGAACTTCAGCATCTGGTCATGCGCGTCCATGAGCTCTTTCAGCTCCGGCGAGCAGAACTCTGCCCGGGCGCGGTCGATGTCGTCCAGCGAGGCCATGCCGTGATTGTGTCAGCTGCGTGCGCGCCCGTCCCGCGTTCAGGCATGTCGCGGCCGCCGGCCGTGGTTCACGCCGGCGATGACGCTTCGGCGTCGGGCACGGGGATGTCGCCGACGACCTTCGTCACGTCCGTCCAGGCGCGCAACGCGACGAGGACGCTCGCGGCGTCTTCGGCGTTCACGACGACGGGCATCATGCGCGGCCGCGTCACCGTCTGCCCTTCGCGCGCTTCGATGAGGGAGACGGCGACGGGGGAGCCGGACACGACGCCGTGCGTGGCCAGCGCCTCGGGGCGCGGGTGGCCGACGGTGACGGCGTAAGCGACACCATTGACGTATCCGTGAACTTCGAACAACAGGTTTCACCTCTCACTGGTGGGCAGGCCGGCGGCCTGCCAGTAGCCGAACAGGAACAGCCGCGACAGCGTGAGCTGGTCGCCGCCGGCGCGGCTGGCCGTCGCGTACGGGTTGGCCGTGGGCGGCAGGCCTTGGCCGGCGGCGGCGCGGCCTGCCAAGAGCGCGGCGTGGCTGCGTACGGCCGGCAGACCAGCAGCGGACGCGGGCGCGGGGGTGGTGGG
>NZ_VCKY01000349.1 GCF_005889735.1 Nonomuraea turkmeniaca | reverse complement strand
GCCAGGAAGAACCCGGCCAGGCAGGCCGGGCAGGCCGGGCAGAACCCGGCCAGGCAAGACCCGGCCACAGCACTGGGGAACCTGCTCCGCCAGGCGATCGACGACCTACGCCAGGATCCACGCTCAGCCAAGCTCCACCGCGCCCTGACCGCCACCTACCTCCGCGGCACACCCACCCAGGAACTGGCCGCGGAACAACTCGGCCTCCCCTTCACCACCTACCGCCGCCACCTGACAGCCGGCATCCAACGCCTCTGCGCCGACCTGTGGCACCAGGAGCTGCACGGCACCAACACACCGGACCGCTAGGTCAGTCGGCCAGCGCGAAGCCGGCCGCCGCCTCCGCGTGCTGTGGGAAGGTGATCGATAAACGCGGGTCGAGGACCTGGTGGTCTCCGGGGACTGGATGGCGCCGTCGGGGTAAAACATGAGGGCCTTCCGGTTCGGTGTAGATGTGACAATCCACCCCAGACCGAAGGCCCTCACCCATTCACAAGGCCATCAACCTTGTGTCAATACAGTCAGCCCTCGTCGATGATCGAGACCTTAACGCGAACGGCGCCGTCGTTGTCGCGGAGACAACGGTCGTCGTCGTTGATGCGCAACTGGAGGAAGCCTTCCTCGTGTACCCGGAAGGTGGCTGCCTGGCCGACCTTGAAGACGTGTGCGTTGATCTTCCCGATCAGCGTGCCGTACGTGTGGTTGCCGAGGATCTTGCACCCCTGGTAGATCTCGCGGTCGACGTGCCAGGAGTACCCACGCGCGGACACATAGGGGAACTTGCGGTAGTCGACCGTCCACCTGCCGCCGACGTGGTGCACCTGCACGAGGTCGCCAGGCTCGACGAAGACGCCCGTCCGTTGCCAGCCAATTTCCGAGTTGATCCATTTACGTTTGCCGACCTGCGCATCCGAGGCCGAGGCGGGTGACGCGGCGGCGAGGACGCAACTGCCGGCGGCCAGCGTGGCGAGGAACAGGGTGGCGAGCTTTGATCGCATCCGTGGATGCCCTTTCTCTAGCTGTGTCTGTGCCGTTCGTACAACCGGGTTGGATGCCGCCCGGGGAAGTAAGGTTCACCGTCTGGAGATCTTTGTGGCGTTCCCGGCACGCCAAACCTCGTCGCGAGCGCGGCTGGACCGGCCGTCTGTCGGCGTGATAACAAGGGGCCGGTGCCCGGCCGTACGCCTGCGTCTTGATCGTTTTGAGGTAGTGCAGCTCCGGAAGGTCGTCGGCGAGGACCGCGATCATCCAGGCATCGAGCTGCCGGCCGCAGCGGTGCGTCATCATCTCGGTGCGCCGAGGTCGGTGCAGTGTGTGATCGTCGCCGCCGAGCACGCCGCAGCTGAGCTCGCGCGCGGTCACACCCTGCTCGACGACGACCACTCCGGTCGTAGGCCAGCGCCGGCACTACGCCCGCGCGCAGTTCTTCCATGGAGGTGCCACGTGAGATGCCGATGGAGGAGCCCATGCCGGCCGGATTGACGTACATCGGCCAGTCGAGCGACTTCACCAGACCCCAGTGGTCGGTGGTGGTGCGCCATTCGTGCTCGGTGAACCACACATGTGGGCTAACGGAAATGTCCAGATCACGTCTCAGCTCCACCGGCCACCTGCCCGCCGATCGATGATGACAGCGACGGGCTCGTACAGATCCCTCGGCAGAGCGTCGAGCACAGCCTGCGCCTCGGCGGACGGCCCACCCGCCGGCACAGGCACGCGCACGCGTTCAGTCACGATCGATCAGCCTTCCTCAGTGGCACGAAGACAGCACCGCCAGCGGCACGGTGTTCGCCGTCGCAGCACCCCGCCCGCCGAGTGTCGGCTCTTCGCCTGACCAGTTCCCAGACCATTCGCTATCCACCTACTGGCCAAAGAGCATGCGCTGGGCGGCGCACTCCCGGAGGGCGTGTTGAACAACCCGGTCGACAACGTCCGCACCGCCCTCCACGGGGTCGAGGGCCATCTGCGTGCGGACGTCTCGGCGCGGCTCCGTGGGCGCAGGGCTGCCGCGGCGACCAACCTGCGCGGCACGCTTGACCGGCTGTTCGACGAGGTGACCGGGAACCGGATCGGCTCGGCGTTCGCGATCCGGCGGCACGGCCAGCTCCTCCTGCTGGAGGGTGCTGCGTGCCTACGTCGGCCAGGCCGCGCTGCCCCCGGGATGGCTACGGGTGCTGACCGACGAACGGTTGCGTCCGGCGCTCAGCCTCGTGCACGCCGACCCGCGTGTCTCGCTGCTCGACCTGCTCCGCGGGCGAATGCGTGATCGGCAAGTGGGGTTGCCGGCCGAAGGCATCGGCCCTTTGCCGCAGGATCTGGTCCTCGTAAGGGGCGATCGACGCGGCCCGTGCCGTGCCAGCCATGAACAGGACGGCTGACAGTCCGGCCACTGTTCCCGGCACAGCCCGGCGAGTTGTCTCAGGCATGTGGGTCCTCCATCTCCTTGTACGTGGTCACGAAAGCGCTGCGATGATCTTGTCTTGGGCGATAGGCAGGTGGCGGTCCGTACCCCTGCCTGACACCGACGGGCGGCACCCCCGTCCAGCTGCGCAGACGCTGTTATCGTTGCTGCCGTGGAGCGGGACCTCACGCGTGAGCGGATCATCAAGGCGGCCTACGACCTGCTCGCCAAGGGTGGGCGCGAGGCGGTGTCGACCAGGGCGGTCTGCGCCGCGGCGGGGGTGCAGTCGCCGACGCTCTACCGGATCTTCGGGGACAAGAACGGGCTGCTCGACGCGGTCGCCAGTCGCGGATTCGAGAGCTATCTCGCCGGCAAGAAGGCCCTGGACCAGACCGACGACCCGGTCGAGGATCTGCGACGCGGCTGGGACCTGCACGTCGGTTTCGGGGTCGCCAACCCGGCCTGCTACTCGCTGATCTACGGGGACGCCCGGCCGGGCGTCGAATCGCCGGCCGCCCAGCGGGCCTCCGCTGAGCTGGCCAAGAGGGTCAAGCGCATCGCCGAGGCGGGCCGGTTGCGGGTTAGCGAGGAACGCGCCGCACATTTGATCCACGCAGCGGGGTGCGGCATGACATTCACGCTTATCTCGCTGCCCGAGGAGGAGCGCGACCCGGCGCTTTCCATCATGGCCCGAGAGTCGATCATCGCCACGGTCACCACCGAGGAGTCCGGCGCCGCCGGAAACAGTCCGATCAGCATCGCGGTGGCGCTGCGTGCCGTCGCGCCGCAGCTGACCATGTTCACCGCCGCCGAGCGCAGCATGCTGACCGAGTGGATGGACCGCGTCGCCGCATCGGACCAGTGAGCAGCGGCGGCGTTGACCATAAGACGTGATGTGCGCAAACCGGCGTTATCGTCGGTAACATGATCCCGTTGCCGCGTAGGTCCACACGATCATCCCACGAGCCTTGACAGAGGCGCCATTAAGGAGCAGTCATGTCCGCCACCTCCACTCTGGTGTTCGTTCACGGTTTTTGGCATGGCTCCTGGTGCTGGAGTGAAGTCGTCCCCCATGTGGTGGCCGCGGGGCGGCTGGCCGTAGCGGTGGACATGGCGGGGCACGGGCTGTACGCTCGCCGTCCTCAGTGGTTCACTGAACAGCCGTACAACCCTGAGGCGGTCCGCACAGAGGTTTCGCCCGTGGCGGACGTGAGTCTCGACCATGCGGCCGAGTTGCTGACTTCGCAGATCAAGCGGATCGGCGGCGGCGAGCCGGTTACGGTGGTCGCCCACAGCGCGGCCGGCCCCGTACTGACGCGAGTGGCCCAGCGGACGCCAGAGCTGGTTGCGCACGCGGTGTACCTTTCCGCGTACATGCCGGCATCTGGCGTGCCGGCTGCGGCTTACACGCGGATGCCGGAGGCCGCCGATGACCAGGTCGCGCCGTTGTTACAGGGCGACCCGGCAGAGACCGGCGCGCTGCGGCTCGACTTGGCCACGGACGACGCGGCGTATCGGCAGCGGCTTTACGAGGCGTTCTATGGTGACGTGGACCCGATCCTTGCCGACGCCGCCACCGGCCTGCTGACGCCCGACGGTCCGATCGGCATCATGCTGGGCACCACCACCCTGACCGACGACGGCTGGGGATCGGTGCGGCGCACGTACCTCACCTGCACGCGGGACATGGCGATCCGGCCGGGCGTGCAGGCGAAGTTCATCTCCGAGGCCGACGCGGCCTTTCCGGACAACCCAACCTCCGTCGTCGCGCTCGACGCCTCCCACTCGCCATTCCTCTCGATGCCCGGCGAGCTGGCCGGCATCATCACCCCGCTCGGCTGACACGAAGCCATACTTCGCCCACGCGCCGGGCCCGCACCGCAGTCGCGTAGGCGAACATCTCCTATGAACGTCACCTGGATGTTGGAGGCCCGCCCAGCCGGACTGACAGCCCGGCAACCGGTCGGTGCCACCGGCCCGCCCGGCCGGAGGAAGAGTGGGTCAACCTGCTGCTTGGGCCGGCTCAACGTAGTGCACGGCCGGAAAGCACCGCCGCCGCCTTATGAAACACGGCCTAGGGGTCACCCCTAGGGGACGGCCGGGACAAGCCCAGGGGACGGGTCCGGATGATCTCGGATACTGCCGGAGAGGCCCCGCTGGAAGGCTGCGAGCATGGCCACAACGACCTCGATCGCGCAGCACGCACCCTCGACGCTGGATGCAGCCCTCGCACAGCGCTCACCCCCGCGACCGGCCCATTTACGCCCAGACCCGAGAGGTTCATCGTCGCCGGCATCCTCGGGCTTTCGGGCTGCGCCCCCCGCCGATGAACTGGCGTGGATGTCCACGCAGATTCCGGGAATGCAGAATTTCCAGTGAACGAGCGGAACTCTCCGTATTTTCGGTACGCATACAACGCGCTGATCAAGGACAAGGGCGTCAATATTGCGCTCGCTGTGCTTCTGATCCTCAGCGCCTTCTTGATGGTCACCGGGTCCATGGTGATGGAGCGCTCGATCGGATCGGTCGATCAGCTCTTCGAAGAGGCGAAACCGCCGCACTACTTGCAAATGCACAAGGGCGATTACGATCCGGATGCGCTGACCCGGTTCGCCTCGGACCACCCGGAGATCGACGCATGGCTTGTCGAAGAGATGCTCGGCTTCGACAGTGCCGCCATCGCCTGGCACCGTCCCTCGACGGGCGAGTCGGGCGATCTTGCCGACAGCTTGATCGATAACCTTTTCGTGACGCAGCAGGAGGAATTCGATTTTCTGATCGACGAGACGGGTGCGATTCCCCAGGCCTCACGAGGAGAGGTCTACGTTCCGGTGGCCTATCAGCAGAGCTTCGGTCTCCAGGCCGGCGACAAGTTGGCGATCAGGACGGACACCGGGATCCACGACCTGCGCATCCGTGGGTTCGTGCGCGATTCGCAGATGGCGTCGTCGCTGTCCTCCGCCACGCGGTTCCTGGTCTCCGAAGCGGACTTCCAGGAACTCGGCCGTGCCGGAGGCGGCACTCCCGAGATCATCGCTGAGTATCGGCTGACCGATCCATCCTTGGCATCGGAGTTCCAGCGCGCGTACGAGGGAGACAAAGCCTTACCGAAGAACGGTCAGGCGGTCACTTACCAGATGATCCGCCTGGTCAATGCGTTCAGTGATGGCCTGGTGGCGGTGGCCATGGTGTTCCTGAGCCTCCTCCTCATCGCCATCGCCCTTCTCAGCTTGCGCTTCGTGATCCGCGGGACACTGGAGGAGGAGGTCCGCGAGATCGGCGTGATGAAAGCCATCGGCCTTCCCGACCAGGCGATCGTCAGCCTGTATCTCTCGAAGTACCGTGTCATGACCCTTCTCGCGTGCATCATTGGTGGCGTCCTCGCCGTCATCGCATCGGGTCTCCTGACGCGGAGTATCCAGGTGAATTACGCCCAGGCGCCGGTAGGTCTCACGACGATCCTGGTGCCCGTGCTCGCGCTGCTGTCCGTCTACCTGTTCGTCATCGCCATCTGCCGCGGTGTCCTCAGGGGGGTCAGGAAAGTCCAGGTCGTCAACGCCTTGGTCCACGGCAGCACTCTCCATGAGCGGCAGACCGCACGCCACGCCAAGCGGCAGGCCAGGCGAGCCCGGCGGACCAGCCTCGCCTCCTATCGAGGCAGGAGCATCAGTCGGCGCCTGGCCTTTTCTGACCTGCGTGCCGAGAGCGGGCAGTGGGTTCTGATCCCCATCGTCTTCTTCCTCGGAACTGTCCTCATGACGCTCCCGCTGAATCTGCTCAGCACATTCGAGAGTCCCCGCTTCGTCACGTACATGGGGGCCCCGGAGAGCGACGTGCGTGCTGATCTGCAGTTCTCGAAAGATGTCGACTCGGTACGCGCGGACGTGCTCTCGAGCATGCGGAGCGATGGTCAGCTGACGCAGGTGCGTGTCTTCGCCAACGAGCTGTACGAGATCCAAGAGGGGGAAGGATGGGAGACCCTGCGCGTCGAAGTGGGTGACTACTCGGGCGCCACGGTCGAGTTCTTGGAGGGCGGGCGACCCGAACCCGGGCAGATCGCACTCTCCGTCTTGAACGCGAATAGGTTCCAACTCTCAACCGGGAGCAAGCTGACCATTCGCCATGGTGGTGAATCGGCCACGGTTGTCGTCAGTGGCATCTATCAGGACGTTACCAGTGGTGGCCACACCGCCAAGATGCAGGGCGAGGTGACGACCGGCGCATCCGGATACGTGATCTATGCCAACACGGTCGATCGGGCGGACCCCGCAGCTGTGGCTGCTCAATACAGCGAGCGCTTTCCGGCGGCCACCGTGATCCCGATGCGGGAGTACGTCCAGCAGACGCTGTCGCACACAACCGGCGCCTTCCGGAGCGCTGCCATCATGTCCTTCATCTTCGGGATCGGTGTCGCGGTGGTCATCACGGGCCTGTTTCTCAAACTGCGTCTGACGAGAGAACGACGGAAGATGGGAATTCTGTCCGCCATCGGCTTCTCCATGGGCGAGATTGTCGCTCAGGTGAAGGGAAAGGCTCTCCTCACGATGGCCGCCGGGACATTGCTCGGTCTTGGGTTCGTGGCGACGGGCGGAGAGTCCCTCGTCGGCCTCTTCATCTCCCTGGCGGGACTGGGGATCGCGAACCTCTCATTCATTCCGAACCTGTTGCTCGTCTACGTGGCCTACCCGGTGATTCTGGTCGGTGCCGGGTATCTCGGCGCCGTGGTTCTCACCGCGCGGCTTCACGGTGCCGACAAGAGCCTGTGGCTCAGAGCATGATAGGAGCATTCATGCCGCACGATGATCACGTCATGCTGGAATCCCGGGATCTCGCCAAAACGTACTACTCCACTGAGCCGCCCACCCAGGTCATCAATGGAGTTGACCTGATCGTCAGGAAGGGTGAGTTCCTGGTCGTGATGGGGGCGTCAGGTTCCGGGAAGTCGTCGCTGCTCTACAGCATCAGCGGAATGGACCGTCCGACGAGTGGAACGGTTTTCCTGGAAGGGCGGGATCTGACTTCTCTGAGTGACGTAGAGATGAGCCGTGTTCGGCTGACGAAGATGGGATTCATCTTCCAGCAGGCGCACTTCCTCAGCAACCTGAACATCCGTGACAACATTCTCCTGCCCGCCTTCAAGGCGGCACCGAAGGAGAAGGACGCCGCGGTCGCCCGCGTCGACGCCATCATGGAGCGATTCGGGATCGCGCATATCAAGCAGCACGGCATCACTCAGGTCTCGGGAGGCCAGCTACAGCGAGCTTCGCTCTGCCGGGCACTGGCGTGCGAACCGTCCATCCTGTTCGCGGACGAGCCGACCGGCGCGTTGAACAGCAGCATGTCGACCGAGGTCATGGAAGCGCTCACGGAAGTGCACAGTGACGGAACGACCCTCGTCATGGTGACGCACGCCCCCGCTTGTGCCGCGCGGGCCGATCGCGTGATCTACCTACGGGATGGCCGACTGGTCGATTCCCGCCAGTTGGGGAGGTGGAGCAAGGAGCAGTCGACGCAACGGGAGGATGACCTGCTTGCATGGCTGAGGAAACTGGGATTCTGAAACGGGATCAAGGAAGTCGCGCTCGTGGGCTGAGGGCGACTCGCGCAGAGCCGGGACGATGAACATGGAGAGCAGGAAGATCACGGCAGGTCCGACGGCGAGTGAGGCGGCGCCGTAGGCGAGGCACAGCGCGATCACGGCGAAGTCGAGGCCGACCCCGGCGAGCGAGGTCACCGTGGCGCGGGACGGACTGGTGGTGAAGGCTTGCAGGCGGGCGTCCACCACGATGGTCACCATCTGGAAGGCGGCATAGCCCGCGGCCAGCGCCACGAACCCGGCTGGTGTCGGCTCAGCGCGCCCGCCGCCGCGACGACTCCTGCTGCGGCGAGGGTCCAGGCCAGCGTGCGGGAGGACAGGCGTTCTGCCCATCCCCCCAGCAGCCCTCCAA
>NZ_VCKY01000348.1 GCF_005889735.1 Nonomuraea turkmeniaca | reverse complement strand
GCCCACAACGTGCCATTATCCCCCAAATCCCCTCCACAAAAGGATCACCTAATAGTCACCCTCGCCTCAGCAGCACCAGGGGCGCGGACGAGCAGACGCCGATCACCCACCGGACCGGCACCGCCACGCTCAGATTTCACGGGGCATCCCCTTAGACTTGCCCCTGTGACTCCGAAGCGCGGTCCCAGACGGCGCGATCGCCACGGTCGCGGCCTCCGCGGCCCGCTCGCCCCCTCCCACGTCCCCATGGCCAAGTCGCGCAGCGAACGCTTCGACGACCTCGTCCTCGACGCCGTCGACCGCCTCCGCCCGCGATGGGAGCGGCAACTGTCGGCCGTGGAGTTCGCGGTGGAGGAGGTGCCACCGCTGAGCGAGCTGGACGACGGCCCGCGCCTCAGCACGGACCCGATCCCGTTCGGCCGCGCCGACGCGGCCACCGGCCAGAATCCGGCGTCCGTGGTGGTCTACAGGCGCCCTCTGGAAGCGCGGGCGAGGGACCGCGACACCCTGGGCGCCATGGTCCACGACACGGTGGTGGAACAGGTCGCCACCCTGCTCGGCCTCTCCCCCGAAACCGTCGACCCGGGATACGACGACCGCCGCTGACCGCCCCACGGACGCCCAGGAGACCCGGGCCCGATGAGTTTCGTGTCCGTCCCGAGTCCACCGGATGGAACCGAACGACAGGAGGCTCGACATGGGCGAGCGAGCGAGCAACGCGATCACCGGCATCAGAACGATCGCGGTCCCCGTCACCGACCAGGACCGCGCCGTCATCTTCTATGTGGGCACCCTAGGGCTGGAGAAGCGCCTGGACGCCCCGATCGAGCAGCTCGGCGGGCGCTGGATCGAGGTGGCGCCCCCGGGGTCGGCCACGTCCATCGCCCTGGTCCCCGCGTCCCCGGACGCGGCGGCGGGCGTCGAGACCGGCGTCCGCCTCAGCACGGCGGACGTCGCGTCCCTGCACAAGGAGCTGGCGGCGATCGGCACCGACGTGGACGAGCTGCTGCTCTGGGAGGGCGTCCCGCCGATGTTCGCCCTCCGCGACCCGGACGGCAACGCTCTCGTGATCGTCGAATAGTGGAAGGGGACCTCACGATGGCGAGCACACTGGACAAGCAGTTCACCGCGACGCTGCTGAAGAGCCCGAGCAAGGGCGGATGGACGTATGTGGTGATGCCGGGCTCCGCTCACCTGCGGGAACGCATCACCTAAGGCCCCGCCGCCGGCGGCGGATCACGGCTTGTGGACGGCCGGCGCGCCGGCCCCGTTCACGGAAGGAGCAGGCCCCAGTAGAGACCCCATGGGATGAGCACCGTTCCTCCGGCAATCAGAAGCCAGAGGCGCACGCTCTCGCCACGGGGAATGGGGAAGCGGGCGCGCCGCCAGGAGAGTGCGGTCCGGACCGTGGCGACCACACAGGCCACCGCCAGGCCCTGCAGCGCGAGCCAGACCAGCGGGCGGCCCGTCACGACCGGCCCGGGGAAAGCCATCTCGCCCCCGCTCATCAGCAGATACATCACGTAGACGAACATGCCGGGCACCACCACGAGCCCGCCGGCGCTGAGCAGCCGCGCGACCTTCGTCACCGGAGCCCGGGAACGACCGCGAACGCGCCGCACCAGCGCGACCACGGGATAGGAGCCGAACGCGACCAGGAACAGCGCCGACGCCACCAGCTGGACCGCCGCCGACTCCCACCAGGCCGAACGATGCACCGGAATGGTCAGCGCATCCTGAACGGGCACCGGCCCTGACGTTCGCGCGACGGGCGCCCCTCCCGCGGTCGCGTCGGCCACCCAGGAGCCGACCAGGTCAGCGTAGCCGGGCGCGAGCTCGGCCAGCGGGGTGACGCCCCCGTCGGAGGTCTTGAAGGCGGCGTGTTCGGCGTTGCCGAAGAAACGAATCGTATAGCGCCGGTTGCCGCCCTTCTCCAGGGCTGCGACGAAACCCGGCGGGCTCTCCAGGGGCGGGGTCAGCAGGTCGTGGGTGCCCCAGATGGCGAGCACCGGCTGACGTACGGCGGCGATGGTCGGCCGAGGGTCGTAATGCGCCTCGGGGAACATCCCGAGGTCGTCGATCATCCGGAACATGTTGAGCTCGGCGCGGTCCACGAGCGAGCCCCTGACACCGGCCCTGAGCAGCCCCGCCTGCACGGCCCACGTCGCCTGCCGCAGCGGCGACAGGCTGTTCGCGCCGACGAGCACGACGAAGGCGACGTCCTTCGAGCGGGACGCCGCGATGGGGACCACCCAGCCTCCCTCGCTCAACCCCCATAATCCGACCTTCGCCCCGTCGACTCCCGGCTGTGAGCGCAACGCGGCCAAGCCGCCGAGCGCGTCGTCGGCGAGCTGCGAGTAGGACCTGTGGAAGAGCGAGTACCCCACGGATCGTTTGTCATAGATCAGCACGGACATCCCCCGGCGGGCGAACTCGACGGCCTCCGTCAGGTGTCGCGTGCGGGGTGAGCCGCCGCCCGCCCCGGTCACCAGCACGAGGCCAGGGCGGCGCCCAGGCCCGGCAGTGGCGGGTGAGAGGACCGTGCCGTGCATCGTGAGGCCTTCGCTGCCCGGAAAGCTCACCTCCGTGGCTTTCAGGTCGGGCGGAACGGCGATCGGCGGCGAAGGCCGGGGCCCGGGAAGAGCGGCAGCAGCGGCTGCGGGGGCGGCGACGAGCAGGACGACCGCGACGCCGACCGCCCAAAGAGCTCGAAGAGTCTGAAGAAGCCGAAGAATACGTGTCATATTGCCGAGACTAGTCTGCAGAGAGTTCTCGGCAAACAGTGCTCTGCAGATATCGTTCGGCAGGACTAGGCTGATCCTCATGACGGATGAGGAGCGGTTCATCCTCGATGACCCCGCGAAGCTGAAGGCGCTGGCCCACCCCATGCGGCAGCTCATGCTGCGCCACCTCGGCATCCACGGCCCCGCCACGTCGACCACGCTCGGCGAGCTGCTCGGCGCCAAAACCGGCACCACCAGCTATCACCTGCGCCAGCTCGAGAAATACGGCTTCATCAAGGAGATCCCCGAGCGATCCACCGGCCGGGAGCGCTGGTGGCGCCACGCCGGCGAACCCCGCGACATGCGCCTGCCGACCCCGGACCAGCTCGCCCCCGAGGACCGTCCGGTGCTGGCCGAGTTCCACCGGATCGGCATGGAAGAGGACCGGCGGCTGTTCGAGAGCTTCCCCGAGGCCTATTGGCGCGACCCCGAGTGGGCCAAGGCGTCGCGCGGTCTGGCCCGCATGACGAAGGCGGAGTTCGAGGAGTTCTTCGAGGCTTACATCGCCTTGCTGATGAAGTACAACCGCTCACCGGAGGAGGCCCCGCAGGACGCGCGACCCATGCACGTCCGGCTCTTCGCCCTTCCCGCCGACGAAGACTGAGCGCGGTTCGGCACCGCTGACGTCAGTGGCCGACGCTCTGGTAGTGGTCGAGCTGACGCCGCCAGATGAGGTACGCCAGCACGATCAGGACCACGCCCAGCAACGGCGCCACCAACGCCCAGGGACCGTCGAGCTTGCCCAGCACGACGCTCGAGGGCACGTACGCCACGAAGGCGACCGGCACCACGAAGGTGAGCAGCCACTCGACCGCACCACCGAAGATCTTCATCGGGTACGAGCCGAACTTGCTGAAGATGTCGTCGACGAAGACCCGCAGGGCGAAGGTGTCGACCATGCGCAGCGACAGGGAGCACAGCGCGAGGAAGAAGGCGGCCTCGATGAGGGCGCCGCCGACGATCGCGATGAAGCAGAAGGCGATCAGCCAGACGTTCCACTGGACCGCTGCGTTCCGGCCGGCGACGGCGAGCAGCGTCACGCCCACGATCAGGTCACCGAACTGGGCGATGCCCATTCTGTTGCCCATGAGCTGGACGAGAGGGTTGAGCGGACGGAGCAGGAAGCGGTCGAACTCCCCATTGCGCACCACCCAGTGGATGTCGTTCACGCTCATCAGGGGGATCATCGCCAGGGCGTGGGCGGTCAGGCGCAGGCCGTACAGGAAGGCGATCTCCGCCAGCCCCCAGCCCGCCAGCGACGGAAAGGTGTGCATCACCACCCAGATGAAGGCGAACCCGGTGCCCTGCCAGATCGCGCCGCTGAGGATGCCGATCACGGTGTTCATGCGGTACTGCATGGCGCCGCGGGCAGAGGCACGCTGGAGCATGACGTACAGGCGCAGCGCGCGGAGGACCTCAGCCACCCTGGATCACCACCCTCCGATGGGCCCGGGACCAGGTCAGGACGAGCAGGCCCCACAGCCCCGCGATCCAGGCGAGCTCAACCACCACAGGACCTGAAATATCGGAAATGTGGCCGACGTAGACCGCCGCGGGCACGTAGCCCATGTACTTGAAGGGCAGGATCTCGGCCACCACGCCCAGGAACCCGGGGAAGAAGGCGAGCGGCACCATCGTCCCCGCGAAGAACTGGCTGACGAGCCGGTAGAGCAGCGAGACGGCCCCGATCTCCATCGTCCAGAAGCCGATCAGGCTGATCAGCAGCGCCAGCTGCACGGCGATCACATATCCGAGCACCAGCGTGATCACATAGCCGGCGCCGTTGACCGGCACCGTGATCGAGCCGACCAGCAGCACCACCGGGATGACCGGGGCGAGCAGCAGCAGCCCGCCCAAGGTGTTCCCGGCCTGGAAGCCGGCCATCTGCCGCAGATAGCCGACCGGCCGGGCCAGGTCGAAGAAGACCATGCCGGTACGAATGCGGTCATGGATGATGCGGGAGACGATGGTGTGGGTGACGAAGGCCTGCAGGTTGGCCAGGGTCAGGTAGGCCAGTAACGCGTCCAGCGTGAGCCCGGCGGCCGCGGGGCGCGAGCCGTACACCGAGGTCCAGATCATGCGCAGCAGGAAGACCTGGGCGACCAGGGCCACGCAGGTCATGATGATGTTGCTGCGATAGGCCAGGGCGAGGCGGAAGCCGATGCGCGTCATCGGGTGTAGATCCCCTTGATCACGCTCTCCAGGTCCGGCTCCTGGATCGACATGTCACGGATGGCGTGTTCGGCGGCGATCGACGCGATCATGCCCGGCAGGTCGTCGTGGATCTCGAACACGTAGCGCCCCTCGGCGTCGCGCGGCACGCCGCGTACCTCCTCCGGCTCGGACTCCAGCAGGACCACCAGCCGGCGGGGCTGGTTCACCAGCGCGTCGATGGCGCCGTCGAAGAGCACCCGGCCGTGGTCGATGAGGATGATCCGCTTGCACAGCGCCTCGACGTCGGCCAGGTCGTGCGTGGTCAGGACGACGGTGGTACGCCCGAGGCGGTTGGTCTCCACGATGAACTCGCGCACCGCCTCCTTGGCCAGCACGTCCAGCCCGACGGTCGGCTCGTCGAGGTAGAGCAGCGGCGGTTCGTACAGCACGGCCGCCGCCAGGTCGCCGCGCATCCGCTGGCCCAGGCTGAGCTGTCGGACCGGAGTGTCGAGGAAGGCGTCGAGCCCGAGCAGGTCGCGCAGCTTCTTCAGCGACGTCTCGAAGCGCGGAGCGGGAACGTCGTAGAGCGAGCCCACCAGCCGCAACGACTCGATCAGCGGCAGGTCCCACCAGAGCTGGCTGCGCTGGCCGAAGACCACGCCGACGTTGCGCGCGTTGGCCGAGCGGTCGCGCCAGGGCACCAGGCCGTTGACCTCCACGGTGCCGCTCGTCGGAGTGAGGATGCCGGTGAGGATCTTGATGGTGGTGGACTTGCCGGCGCCGTTCGGCCCGAGATAGCCGATGACCTCGCCCTCGTCGATCCCGAAGCTGACATCGTCGACGGCGGTGGTCTCTTCGTGCTGGCGGGTGACGAGCGTGCGTAACGCTCCGAAGGGGCCGGAGAAGGTGCGCGGCCGGCGGAACACCTTGGTTAACCCCTCGACCAGGATCATGCAGGTATCTTTTCTTCGAGGCACACACGCTGCAAGTTATTTCCACCGCTGGATGCGCGTGGCCCCGCCGGGAGGACCGTGCCCCTTCTGGGCCTTCTAGGGGAGGACCACGCGGGGCGTGTCGGTGAGGGGAGGGAGCAGGGTCCACCTCCGCGCCGGAGCCAGTGGCTGGGCGGTGATCAGCAGGCCGGTCTTGAGGCGTTCCTCCACCACTCGCCCCCCGTAGACCTCGCCGGCAAGGGGCGTGACGACCACCGCGAAGTCGCCCTTCGCCTTCAGCCGGACGTTTCGCGTCCGGCCCGCCGGCACGTCGACGTCGAACGGTGGCTCCGCCTCCCCCTTCCCGGGCACGACCTGGACCCGCACCTTGCCGGGCTGTGCGCCGAGTGCGGTGAGGATCAGGCGGGAGCCGGTGCCGTTGCGGGCCACCGCGCTGCCCAGGTCCAGAGAGGGCGTGCCGGCGGTGAAGGCGATGTCCGAGCTGCCGCCGGTGCCGGTCATCACCAGGCCGGCCACGATCGGGGTCTCCGAGGTGAGGACGAGGGCCGCTGACGAGCCGCCCACGCCGGTGGTCACGTCCAGCGAGACGACGCTTCCCGCCGGTACGTCGACCGTCTCGCGGCCCCGCATGGCGTACTCGGCGTCCTCGGTCACAGCCTTCACCCGTACCAGCGCGTCGCTCTCGCCAGGGGCGGCGACGAACAGCTCGCGGCGGCCGCCGCCGCCAGGGATCCCGGGGACGACCATCCGCGTGGCGGGCGGCGCTGCGGCGGGGAGCCAGTCGACACCTCCGGTTTCGAGCGTGGTGCGGGCGGCGACGGCGACGCGGCCGAAGATGGTGGTGACGCTCACGGCCATGATGTCGGCCGACGGGGCGAGCGTCTTCATGTCGATCTCGCGATGCTCGCCGGGCGCGATCTCCAGACCGATGCCCTTGTCGCCGGAGACCGGGCCTTCGGCCGCGTGGACCTGTACGTCGGCCAGCGCCGGCGCCTTGTCCGCGTTCGTGAGGTGCAGGATCACGCCGGCGTCCGCCGGTCCGGGGCCGAGCAGCCAGGTCACGGCGGCGGGTTCGGTGCAGCGCACGCCCGCCAGGCCGCGTCCGGCGCCCCGCGTGGCGCGGGTGGTGTAGCCGGCCTCCAGCGCGGCGGGGCCCTTCGTCACGTACGGCTTGCCGTCCGCCATCGCCTCGTGGGACAGGCCACCGGGCAGGTACACGCCGACCTTCTCCCCCTTCGTCCCGGGGCATACGGCGGTGACCGACTCGACGGCCACCTTCCTGGGTGCCGCGGCCGTGGCAGGGGCGGCGGGGGCCGGTCTGGTGACGTACGCGACGCCGTACAGGGCGGCGAGAGCCACGATGACCAAGGCCACCAGTCCGAACCGGTTCTCGACGAACGACCTCATGACACCCCCGCCAGGACGGCACTGGGCGACGGCTCCGCAGCCTCCTGCGGGCTCTCACGCCGCCCCGGCGTGGCCAGCACGGCGAACACCAGCACCAGCGCTCCCTGCGCCCACAACCACGGCTTGTGCAGGGCACTCTCGGGCTGGGCGGGCACGCGGGTGACCGGTTCGACCACGCGCCACAGGCCGCCGGCCTCCGACAGGCTCATGCGCTGCAGCGAAGGCTGGGAGTCCAGTGTCCTGGTCAGGAGCGGCGTGACCGGCGGCGCCACGGCGACCATGGCGATCCCGTTCTGGGCAAGTGTGGCGGCGTCGCCGCCGCGCCCGCCGGCGAGCCCCTGCGCGGCGGTGGCGACGCGGCCGCGGGCCTCGGACGCGACGGGCAGCTCCGACTCGCCGATCAGCGGGGTACGCCCGTGCAGCACGGTGAACTCGGACCCCTTGATCACCAAGGTCCGCTCCCCATGGGCGGTACGCGAGGCCGCCAGGGCCGGCAGGACGTCGGGCGCGTCCCCGGTGAGCGGCCCGCGCACCCCGGTGGCCACCCAGTAACCGGCGGCCAGCAGCGGCGTGCTGAACGCCACCCCCACCAGCGCCGTCGCCCCCAGCCGCCGCAGTCCGCCGCCGGCGCGCAGCTCGGCCAGGCGGTGCGCGGTCAGGCCCACGAGGACCACCAGGCCCATCCCCGCGAACGCCAGCGGCACCCCCGGCCAGGCCCGCGTGCCCTCGACGGCGATCCGGCCGACCAGGATCGCGGCGAACATCCCGTACAGGGCGATGCCCCAGCCGATGGCGACGATCATGCGCTGGCGGCGCATGAGGGCGCGGCCAGCGCCGTCACCAGCAGCCCCGCCGTCACCCAGAACGGCGGCAGCCCGGGCCCTCCGGGCTCAACGACAGCAACGACTCGGGAGCCGATGCGGCGTCCACCAGCGCGGGGTCGTGCAGCCCTGCCTCCAGCAGGAGCTTCCCAGGGTCCGTGACGAGTGTCGCCAGCCACGGGAGCAGCAGCGCCACCGGGACGAGCAGCGCGATGGCCATGGACACCACCACACCGTCCTGCCGGCC
>NZ_VCKY01000347.1 GCF_005889735.1 Nonomuraea turkmeniaca | reverse complement strand
CCCCCGCCCCCGACCACCACTGCCACGGGACGGGGAAGGGCGCGCAAGCCCACCGGGCCCCCGTCCGGGTGGCTCGATGACGAGGAGCGCGTCCCCTCGTCGCCCGTCATGGCTTGACGCTGCTCATCGCCGTGACCACCCGGCGAGTCGCGGTCGCTGACGCCGTTGAGAGCCGAGGAGGCCGATCTCCGGCGATAGGTAACTCTCATGGTCCGTCCGTCCTCTCTCACCACGGCGTTTGATCGGATTCGTTCCTCAACCAGGACCGGGCGGCCGTCAAATCGGTGACTCCGTCGGCCGACTTGTTCGTCCAAGTCGTCGCCCTGATCGGCGACAACACGCTGCGACCGCAAGGATGCGGTTCTGTTGCGATCAGGCGAGGCCGGCGAGGTCCTCCTCGGTGAGAGTGATCGACCGGGCGGTCACGTTCTCCTCCAGGTGAGCCACGGAACCGGTGCCCGGGATGGCCAGAGCGACCGGGGACAGGGCAAGCAGCCACGCCAGGGCGATCTGATGGGCGGTGGCGCCGTACCGTTCGGCGACCTTGACCAGGCCGGGGTCGTATATGTCGGCCCTGCCGCCGCCGAGGGGGGAGAAGGGGACGAAGGCGATGCCGGCCTGCGTGCAGGCGTCCAGGACAGCCGTCTCGTCACGATTGGCGATGTTGAAGTTGTTCTGGACGGCCGCGACAGGAGCGATCGTGCGGGCCTCGGCGAGATGACCGGCATCGACGTTGCTGATGCCCAGATGGCGGATCAGTCCCTCCTCGCGCAGCGCGGCGAGCACCTCGAAGCGTTCGGCGAGCGACTCGCCATGTGGAGGTTCCGCCATGCCGATGCGCAGGTAGACCAGGTCCAGGCGATCCAGGCCCAGGCTCTCGAGGTTGGCTTCGACCTGGGGCCGAAGATCGGCGGCGGTGCCCTGGCGGGGACCGTCGGGACCGAAGACCGGGCCGACCTTGGTGGCGATGACCAGATCGTCCGGGTACGGGGACAGGGCCTCGCGGATCAGGGTGTTGGCGCGTACCGAGCCGTTCCCGCTGCGGTAGAAGTCGGCGGTGTCGATGTGGTTGACGCCGAGCTCGACGGCGCGGCGCAGGACGGCGCGGCTGGGCTCAGGGTCGCGGGCGGGACCGCCCGGACGGCCCTGGGGCAGGCGCATGGCTCCGAGGCCGAGCCGGTCGATCGTCAGGTCGCCGCCGAGGCGGAGCTGGTTGGTCATGTCTCTCCTCATGATGTGAGGTGGTCTCTGCGAGAAAGCAGGGCCACTTTGGTCGGCGCCGAAGCGGGGCCCCTGGGGTACAGGCCGGGAATCCACTGCGCCCGTCCGCCATCTCCTCGTACGGGTGGATCGACCGCAGCAGCGTGCCGTGGATCAGCTTCTGCGTGGTGCTCGACCGGCCGGCGGCGTGGCCGGCACCGAGCGCCGACAGGCACCGCAGCCGGGAGACGCCCCGGTCGCGCCATATGCGGTGGCGGTGCTGAACCTTCGACGAACGTGACCGTCTCGTCGAGCGGCGCCCGGCCCGTACGGGCATGCCTCACCGTGGGATCCTCGAACCCGATCGACATGCCACAGAAGAGGATGAGCCCGTCCGGGGGTGACAGGACCTCCGCGACGGTCTTGCGATAGACCGACCACGCCATCTGCGGGCAACTGTGCAGCCCTTCGGCGCGGAGCAGCAGCATGACGGTCTGCAGATACATGCCGACGTCGGCCCATTGCGGCGGGCCCATGTCGCGGTCGATGTAGCAGAACAGGGCGGCGGGCGCGCCGAAGCAGTCCCAGTTCTCGGCGGCGGCCCTCTGGCGCGCCTCCCAATCCTCGCGCGCAATGCCGAGCGCGCCGTAGCGCTCCTTGCCGAAGGCGGATCGGCGCTCGTGGTAGGGGGACTTCAGCGCGGGCGGGTACATCTCGTACTCCCGCTCGTCCCAGGGGTCGCCTGCGGCCAGGCGCTCGCCGGCGCGCTTCTTGAGCTCGGCCAGCGGCCTGCCGGTCAGCACGTAGACGTGCCACGGCTGGAGGTTCGATCCGGACGGCGACCAGGCCGCGGCGGACAGGACGCGCTCCAGCACCTCCATCGGAACAGGCTGGTCGGTGAATCCGCGCACCGCCCGTCGGCTCATGACCGCCTCGTAGACGTCCACGATCGCTACCTCCCCATCTGCTCGACGTGCCTAGCTCCGTTACGTTCACGACTGTATCATCCACGATGGTATCAATCAATACAATTTCGTGAGCCGTGAGCCGTTTCGCGGACAGCGGGACGGCCTTGAGTGATGTTCGGCGCCGAGTCGCTGCCGATCACTACAAGGCCGTGAGGGTGAGGTGGCTGAACGATGTCCCTGGCGTCGAGTCTTCGAGGGTGTTATCCCACTCCCGGAACGACGCCTATGCCCGCCTGACTGCGCGGGCCGCGCACCGGCGCGCGGCCCGGCCTACGCCTCACCGCCCGAGGGATAGGCGAACCGGGTCAACAGATCCCTCAGTTGCTCGGGCTCGCCGGGCCCCAGTGCGGCAACCAGACGCTCAGCCAGCGACTCCGCCGCCACATGGGCCGCGTCGAAAAGCTCGACGCCCTGAGGCGTGATCTCCACCGCCCGCACCCGCCGGTCCCCCGGAACGCTCTTGCGTACGGCCAGCCCCTTACGCTCCAGATCGTCCACGACCCGCATGATTCCGGCCTTGTCAGACCCCGTCGCCGCCGCCAAGTCCCGCTGCACCGTGGGCCCGCGGTCGACCAGCACGATCAGCACGGCGAAATGCCGCAACTCGATGCCGAGCGGCCGAAGCGCCTCCATCATCACCGTGGCCGCACGCCAGTGCGCCTGGCGCAGCAGCAAGCCGAGAGCGAAGGGCGTGGCGCCCCTGGGGCGATCGGTCGCACGCGAAGCGGTGGTTCTGTCAGGAGCGTCGGCGGTCATGAGAGCATATTACCCACAATCCTCTCATTCGATACGGTATCATATGAAATTAAATGCACGGACCGGGCCGTTGGGGGGCGCCTTCCACAGGGCGGATCCCCCGTTTCGGCAATAGGCTGCGAACCACTTGAATGCCGGGAAGCGGGGTAGAACGTCCGCCGTGGGATCCACGGTCACCGTCCCCCAGACCCGCACCATGAGCGGCGAGGAGCTGTCCGCCGACGACGCGTGGGAGACGCTGCGCAAGTACGGCGGCTGGCACTTCGTGCACGACTCGTTCGTCAGGTTCCGCTACGGCGACGGCATGAGCCACTCGCGGGCTCTCGCCTTCCAGATCTGCCTGGCGATCATCCCCGGCGCCATCGCCCTGGTCGGCTTGAGCGCGGTCACCCATCAAGAGGAACTGGGCCGGGTGTTGCGGCTCACGCTGAGCGCGCTGGCACCCGGGAGCGGCGCCGAGGCCGTCACGCAGGTGCTCCAAGGCGGGAACGGCACCAGGGACGAGCTGGCGCTCTGGCTCGGCCTGGCCACCACGCTCGCCGCGCTGGCCAGCGCGATGGCGCAGTTCGAGCGGGGGGCGAACCGGATCTACGGCATCGAGCGCGACCGGCCGTTCCATCGCAAGTACGCCAGGGCGGTGGTGCTCGCGCTGACCGCCGGGATCTGCATGATCACCGGATTCACGGTCCTGGTGAGCGGGGGTGAGCTCGGCGACGCACTGAGCGAGACGTACGGCTGGGGCGACGGAGCCCGCCAGGCCTTCGCCTTCGTCCGCTGGCCGCTCGGATTCCTGCTCGCGCTCGCCTCCACGGTCACGCTGTTCCGGGCCTCGCCGAGGCGCAGGCAGCCCGGCCATACGTGGCTGGCCGTGGGAGCGCTGGTGGCGCTGGGCTTATGGACGCTCTTCACCCTGGCCCTGGCCCTCTATACCGAGCACAACAGCACCTTCGGCGACACGTACGGGCCGCCTACCGCCGTCATGGCGCTGCTGCTGTGGTCGTTCCTCAGCTCGATCGCGCTCTTTTTGGGGATGGCGTTCGCGGCCCAGCTGGAGGCCTGCCGTGCCGGCTGCGTCGAGCCCGCGCACCCCGACTCGGGGCCCACCGCGGAGGAGGAGCGCGAGCCCCTGGTGGGCGAGGTCGGATCGGCCGTGATCACCGCTGTGGGTGAGCTGATCGGTCGTCGCCGCACGCGAAGGCGGGTGAGCCGCTCGGACGCCTGAGCCCGTCCTTGGGCCTCGGCGGCTACTCAGCGCACACGTTGCGGTTGGACGCTCCCTCGGCGAGCAGCCTAGATCTCTTGCCTCATCGGCGTCAGACTCCGGCCGGCACACCGGGACCTCCGCCGGCCCGGGGTTGCCGTAGCATCCGCCGGGAAGCCAACGCATCCGCCCGACCTGCGATGACGCAGCCAACACATCCGCCCGGCCTGCGATGACAATGATCCGATGAAGGTCGGTGGTTTTGGCGGATGGTGCGCAGTCGCGGTTAGTCGCCACGGTTCGGCACAATGACTGATGTGCAAGTTGGAGTGCTTGGGCCGTTCGAGGTCCGGAACCACGAGGGCGCCGTGGTGGAGGTCCCTGGGATTCGGCTGCGTGCACTGCTGACTGCACTCGCCCTCGAACCTGGCCGGATCGTCACGCGTGCGAGGCTGGTCGACTGGATTTGGGGGCAACAGCCGCCCGCGGACGAAGTGAATGCCGTGCAGGCGTTGGTGTCCCGGCTGCGCAAGGTGTTACCGGACGGTGTGATCGAGGCGGATTCCGGCGGATACCGGCTGGCCGTGGCTCCTGACGCCGTGGACGTGTGCCGGTTCGAGCACCTGGTCGGTCAGGCCCGTGCCGCCGAGCCTGCGGTGCGGGCGGATCTGCTGCGCTCGGCCTTGGCATTGTGGCGTGGTACGGCCATGGCGGACATCGCACTGCGAGACAGCGATGCGTTCGACGCCGCGGTCGCGCGTCTGAACGAGCTCTACGTCGCCACGCTCGGGGATCGGGTGGATGCGGATATCCGCCTCGGCCGTGGCTCGGAGCTGGTCTCCGAGCTGACCGAGCTGGTTGCCGCGTATCCGCTGCGGGAGGGGTTCGTGGCGGCGTTGATGCGAGCGCTCGCCGAGGCGGGGCGTGGCAACGAGGCTTTGACCGTGTACCAGCGAACGCGCGAGCGGCTCGCCGAGGAGCTGGGCACCGATCCATCGGCCGAGCTCTCCGCGCTGCACACCGCGTTGCTGCGGGGCGAGCTGGGCGAGCGGGCGGAGAACCGCAGGACGAACCTGCGCGCCGAGCTGACGAGTTTCGTGGGCAAGGACAATGACATCTCCGCGGTCGCCGTGTTGGCCATCGGGCACCGACTGGTCACCTTGACGGGGGCGGGTGGCTCCGGCAAGACAAGGCTGGCCACGGAGACCGCGCGGACGATGCTCACGGAGCTGCCGGATGGGGCGTGGCTGGTCGAATTGGCCTCGGTGCGGGCAGGCGGTGATCTGGCGCAGGCCGCACTTACCGCGATCGGCCTGCGTGACCAGGCATTGCTCGGTGACGCGCGGGGCGGGGAACCGATGGATCGGCTCATCGCCGCCTTCCGGGAGCGCGCGGCCCTGCTGATCCTGGACAACTGCGAGCACGTGATCGAGGCGGCCGCGGCTTTCGCGGATCGGCTTCTGGGAGAGTGCCGGAGGCTGCGGATTCTGGCCACGAGCCGGGAACCGCTCGGTATCACCGGGGAGGTGCTGTGGCAGGTCGAGCCACTCGCGCTGCCCGCGACGGGAGCGCACCCCGCCGAGGTCGGGACCTCGCCCGCGGTACGGCTGCTGCGGGACCGCGCGGATTTGGTGCGTAAGGACATCGGCTCCGACGCACACACCTTGTCGGCCATGGCGCGGATCTGCCGGGCGCTCGACGGGATGCCGCTGGCGATCGAACTGGCCGCGGCACGGCTGCGCACCATGTCCATCGATCAGCTGGCACGTCGGCTCGACGACCGATTCCGGCTGTTGACCGGTGGCAGCCGTACGGCGCTTTCCCGGCACAAGACGCTGCGCGCGGTCGTGGACTGGAGCTGGGATCTGTTGACCGAGGCCGAGCGTGGCGTGCTGCGGCGGCTCTCGGTGTTCTCCGGCGGGGTGAGCCTGGATGCGGCCGAGCGGGTGTGCGGGGGCGAGGCATTCGCCGGGGAGCAGGTGCTCGACCTGCTGACCGCGTTGATCGAGAAGTCGCTGCTGCTTGCCGACGGCGACGGTGACGGCACGCCGCGCTACCGGATGCTCAACACCATCAGGGAATACGCGGCGTACCGGCTCGCCGAAGCCGGGGAAACCGAGCCGGCGCGCCGGGCGCACCTTGCCTACTTCACCGAGCTGGCCGAGGCGGCCGATCCGCGCCTGCGTCGGGCCGAGCAGCTGGAATGGCTGGCCACGCTCGATGCCGAGCACGACAACATCAGCACGGCCCTGCGCGGGGCGATCGCCGAGGGATCGGCCCAGGAGGCGATGCGGCTGGTCGGGGCCGTGGGCTGGTACTGGTACCTCAGTGGGCACCGGACCGAGGGCACCGAGTTGAGCATCGCGGCGGCCTCGCTGAAGGGTGAGGTGTCCGATGAGGTGCGGGCGATGGCGTACGCCATCGTGACCATATTCATGACCTCCGGGCCAGGCCGCGATCAGTATCAGGCGCGGGAGTGGATCCTCGAGGCGCACCGGTTCATCCAGCGCAGCGGGTATCGCAACCCGCTGCTCGGGTTCGTGGCGCCGCTGGAGCGGATGCTGCAGGAGCCGACGGACTTCCTGCCCGCGTTCGAGCCGCTCATCGCCGACGACGATCCGTGGGTGCGCGCGCAGGCCAGGCTCACCCGTGGCCGATTGCGGCTCACGCTCGGCGGCGACGAGACTGACGTGGACAGCGACGCCGAAATCGCCCTTGCCGAGTTCCGCACGCTGGGTGACCGGTGGGGGATGTCGTGGGCGCTGACCTTCCTGGCCGATCGGCTCGCCATGCGCGGCGAGTCCGCACGCGCGTGCGAGCACTACGAAGAGGCGGCTGTGGCGCTGACCGAGGTAGGCGCGACCGAGGACGCGGTCGGCCTGCGGGCGCGGCAGGCTCAGCTGTACTGGCTGCTCGGCGATGAGCGGTCCAGCACCTCCGCCATGGCCGAAGCGCAGCGGTACGCGGACGGGATCACCTGGCCGGACACGCTTGCCGAGCTGGAGCTTTCGAAGGCGCGGCTGGCGCGCTGGCGCGGCGAGCCGGACAAGGCACACCAGCACCTGGCCACGGTGCGGGCGATGCTGGGCAACGAGGAACTGAGCGACGTGGCCCGCGCCAAGTCCATGGACCTGTACGGCTACCTCACCGAGGATCTCGAGGAGGCCCGCGCGCATCGGAGCGAGGCGTTCCGCGTAGCTGTGGAGACGACGTATCCGCCGCTGATCGCCGAGGTATTGATCGGGATCGCGGATCTCGCGCTGCGCCAGGGACAGTACGAGCAGGCCGCGCGCTTGCTAGCGGCAAGCGACGGCGTGCGCGGTACGCCGGATCGTTCGCTGCCGGACGCTTCCAGGATCGCCGCGGACACGCGGGATCGCCTCGGTGAAACCGTGTTCACCGAGGCCACCCGTGCCGGACAGCGGCGCGATTGGCGTGAGCTGGCCGAGATCACGCTCGCTTCGTGAACGTCGCGCGCGCCCACCGGTAGCCGATCAACGCGAGCCCACGCACCAGGCGATCGTCGTGATGGTCGAGCCCGCCGGCGGCACGCCGGTCAGCCCTGCCGGAGATCTCGAGCGGGGTCGGCGTCCCGTCAAGCGGCGTCGAGGGCTTCGGTGATCTTGCGGGCCATGTCCGCCATGGTGGGGCTGGGCCGGCCCTGGTGGGTGCGGGCGGCTGCGTCGATGGCGATGAGGACGGTGCTGCGGAAGTTGTCGGCCTCTGCCGGATCCTGCTTCTTGAGCAGGCTCATGGCTGCCGTCAGGGCCGGCAGCACGTGGTCGGCCAGTTCGGCCACCGACTTGCCGTACAGGTTGATGTCCTTGCTCTTCGCGGCGAGCACGTGCCCGACCAGGCCGGTCGCCGAAGCCAGGGCGATGGAGCCGTCGGTGGCGGCCCTGTGGGGCGAGCCGGCGGCATCAGCGGCGGACATCAGGGAGACGGCGCCGTAGGCGGCGGTGCGCAGGGTGGCCTTGTCCTGGTCGGAAAGGGTGATGGACATGCTGGTGTACTCCTTCGAACCTGACATTCACGTGAACGGACGGAGGGTGGAATGCGGTCCTGCTGATGCCCGGGGTCTCTCGATGGATCAGGTCGGGTCACCCGAGGGGATCTCACCCTCGGGCGACCCCGGCCTTAGTGGTCCAGTTCGTAAGTCATTCGAGGGTTCACAGGGCCGCTGGTAGTGCGACAGGCTGGTGGCCGCAGCCGGCGGGTTGCTGGAAGTGGTGCTCTTTCTGTTCGTGTCGCTCGATCCGGGCCATC
>NZ_VCKY01000346.1 GCF_005889735.1 Nonomuraea turkmeniaca | reverse complement strand
GTCCTGAGGGGTGATCACCACCTCGATGTCCGGATCCACCCCGTAGTTCTCCACCCCCCACCCAGGCCCGTCGAGCCAGAACGAGTACCGGGGCTGGGTGACGCGGGTCCCGTCGACCAGGTGGTACCGGGAGTCGATGCCGATCACCCCGCCCCACGTCCGCGTCCCCACGAGCGGCCCGATGCCGCGGTTCTTGATGCCGGCGCTCACGATGTCCCCGTCCGAGCCGGCGAACTCGTCCGTGACCGTCACGACCGGCCCCCGCGGCGAGTCCTCCGGATATCGCATCGGCTCGTACCCGCGGGCCAGAGCCCAGCCGGTGACCTTGCGGGACAACTTCTCCAGCACCAGCTCCGACAGGTGTCCGCCGCCGTTCTCCCGCATGTCCACGACGAGCCCGTCCATGGTCATCTCGGTACGCAGGTCGCGGTGGAACTGCGCCCACCCCGACGCCACCATGTCCGGCACGTGCAGGTACCCGAGCCGCCCGCCGGACGCCTCCCGGACGAAGGTTCGACGGCTCTCCACCCAGTCGTGGTACCGCAGCTGCGTCTCGTCGGCGATCGGGCTGACCACGACCCGCCTCGGGTCGCCGCCGGAGGCCGGCCGCACGGTGAGCTCGATGGGCTGGTTCGCGGTGCCGGCCAGGAGCGCGAGCGGCCCGCGTACCGGATCGACCGGACGCCCGCCCACCGCGAGGATCGCGTCGCCGGGCCGGACGGCGACGCCGGGGGCGAGGAGCGGCGAGCGGGCCGCGTGGTCGGACGTCTCGCCGGGCAGGATGCGCTCGACCCGCCAGACGCCGTCTTCGTCCCTGGCCAGGTCGGCGCCGAGCAGCCCTTGGCGGCGGCGCGGGTCGATGCTGTCGTTGGGGGCGACGGCGTAGGCGTGGGAGGTGCCGAGCTCGCCCTGCGCCTCCCAGAGCAGGTCGACCAGCTCGGAGTGGGCGCCGATGCGCTCGACCAGCGGCGCGTACCGGTCGAGTATGCCTTGCCAGTCGACGCCGCCCATGTCCTCGCGCCAGAAGTGGTCGCGCATGAGCCGGCCGGCCTCGTGGAAGCCCTGCCGCCACTCGGCGACCGGGTCGATCTGGACGGCGATCCGATCGAGGTCGACGGTGATGACCTCGTCGCCTTCCGTCGCGGCGCGGGTCTGCAGGCCGTTCTTGCCGTTGGTGACGAGCCTGGTGCCGTCGCCGCTGACCTCGAACGAGCGTATTTCCCTGCCCAGCTCGCTCTTGGCGCGCTTCTTGAGGTCGTAACGTTCCAGCACGATCTCGTCCGTCGACTCGGTGCCGTCGCCGAGCTGCCCCGCGAGCGGGTGACGCAGCCAGAGCAGGGCGTCCTTGGCGGTACGCAGGTTCCGGTAACGCCCGGCCGGCACCGGCACCGGCACCACGCGCGAGGCGAGCCCGTCGGGGTCGACTTCGGTACGCGGCGGCGCGTCATCCTTCTTGTCGTCCTTGCCGCCCTTGTCGTCCTCGCCGTTGAAGCCCCGCCCCTGGAGCGACGGGTCGAACGGCGACGGAGTGTCGGCCCGCAGCGGCACGATGTACGGCTTGCACCCGTTAGGGAACGACAGGTCGAAGACGTGCGCGTCGTACACGGGGTCGAACGTCCGCACCGACAGGAACGCCAGATGCTTGCCGTCCTTGGTGAACACGGGGTCGTAGTCCGCGAACCGCACCGGCGTCACATCGATCACCGACGTGCCGTCCACGCGCCCCATCCTGATCTGCGACAGCGGCTCGTGGTGCGGGTGCACCCAGGCCAGCCAGCCGGAGTCGGGCGAGAACGTCAGCCCGCTGATGTCCCCTTGCGTGGTGCGGTCCAGCTCCCGCAGGGAGCCGGACTCCAGGTCGACCGCCAGCAGCAGCCCGTCGTGCGTGGCGACGGCCACGTGTTTGCCGTCGGGCGCGGCCGCCAGCTCCAGCACCCTTCCGAGCTCCCCGGCGGCCAGCGTGCGGACCTCTCCACCGGGCGTGCCGATCTCCAGGCCGTCCTCGCCGCTCGCGTCCGACACCCAGATGGCCCGCCCGTCGGCGTCCAGGACGCGCGGCAGCCGTACACGGACACCGGGCTGCACCCGCAACGCGCCCGCGGGGCCGTCGCGGTGGGGCACCCAGTGCGCGGTGCCGCGGATCTCGACCGCGCTGGCCCGTCCGGTGGCGTCGGGCGAGTAAGCGGCGACCCGCAGCGGCGCCGGCCGCTTGGCCCGCCCTGGCCGCGGCCCGCCGAGCTTCACCTCCAGCCGGTACGGCTCCGCGTCCAGGCTCTCCAGCACCCACAGGTCACCGGCGTGGCTGTAGATCACCCGTTGCCCGTCGCTCTTCGCGTGCCTGGCGTAGAACTCCTCGTGCGAGCTGTGCCGGCGCAGGTCGGAGCCGTCGGGCAGGGCGGAGTAGACGTTTCCGGCACCGTCGATGTCGGCCAGGAAGACGACCCTGTCCCCCACCCAGCTGACCGACCAGTACTGCGCCGTGCTGTCGGGGAACAACCTGGTGAACTCCCCGCCACCGTCGGCGTCCACCCAGATCTTGCCCGCGGTGCCGCCCCGGTACCGCTTCCACCGCGACGGCTCACGCCACATCGGCGACACCGTCGCGACCCTCCCGTCGCTGACGGCGACGTCGCTGACCCACCCGTACGGCAGCCGCGTGGCCGCCCCGCCGTCGAGCGGCACGGCGTGGGCCCAGTTCCTGACGCGGCTGCTCTGCCCGGCCGAGCTGATCGCCAGCACGTGCCCGTCGTCGCTCCAGCCGCGAACCTCGGTCGTGGCGCTGCCCCAGTGGGTCAGCCGCTCACCCTCGGGACCGTCGATCTCGGCGGCGAACACCTCAGGCGCACCCTCTCGGCTGCCCGTCCACGCGATGCGGCTGCCGTCGGGAGAGAACCGCGGATTCGACACCGATGCCCGATCGGCGGTGAAGCGCCATGCTCTTCCCCCCGCCAGCGGAGCCAGCCAGACGTCGTCGTCGGCGACGAAGGTCACCAGGTCACCGTGGAGGTGCGGATATCTCAGGTATGCGCCATTTGTCACAGCTGAACACTAGTGCGCGGCACCAAGCCGAGCCCATGAATTCTCCTCCTGGCGGACCTGCGGCGTGCTGGGAACACCCAAGTCCGGGGTGTGCCGGAAATGTAGGGGAAGGTGACCGGTTGCCAGCTTCTGCACCTTGAGAGGGACCATGAGGATCTTCGCGCGTACCCACCAGCTCCCGCCCCGCCTGGCCGCCGCCGCCATCATCCTGCACTCCGGGCTCGACATGACCCGCGTAGACGACCAGGCGGCCGCCGGGCTGCACGGCATGGCCACGGGCGCGTACCCCTTCCTCAGCCGGATGGACCCCGTGACCTTCTCCAGGCTGCTGTCGCGGGCCCAGATCGTCCTCGGCACCGCCCTGCTGCTGCCGTTCATGCCGTCATTGCTGGCCGGGGCCGCGCTGACCGGGTTCGCGGGCGGGCTGCTCGGCCTCTACCTCAAGACGCCCGCCATGCGCCGTGAGGGCAGCCTGCGCCCGTCCCAGCAGGGCATCGGCGTCGCCAAGGACGTCTGGCTTCTGGGCATCGGCCTGGGGCTGGTGTTCGAAGAGCTCGGCCAGCGATGATCTCCGATCTGCCGCCACTAATCCAGACAATGACGGGTAGTCCGGACGCATGGTTCACATCGGCTACACCCTGATGTCCGAACAGACGCCGGCGCGCGAGCTCGTCGACTACGCGGCGGCAGCCGAACGGATCGGCTTCGACTACGCGGTCATCTCCGACCACTACTTCCCGTGGCTCGAGGAGATGGGGCATTCGCCCTACTGCTGGTCGGTGCTCGGCGCGGCGGCCCAGGTCACCGAGCGAATACCGCTCATGACGTACGTGACCTGCCCCATCATGCGCTACCACCCGGCCGTGGTGGCGCAGAAGGCGGCCACGATGGGCGTGCTGAGCCAGGGCCGGTTCACGCTCGGCCTCGGCGCGGGCGAGAACCTGAACGAGCACGTCATCGGCGAGGGATGGCCGCCCGTGGACACCAGGCACCGGATGTTCGCCGAGGCCATCGTGATCATCAAGGAGCTGTTCGGCGGCGGGTACGTGACGTACCAAGGCGAGTTCTTCGACGTGGACTCGGCCAAGCTGTACGACCTGCCGGAGGAGCGCGTGCCGATCGGCATCGCGGCCTCGGGCGGGCAGTCGGCGGAGATCGCCGCCGAGTACGGTGACGTGCTGGTGGTCAACGAGCCGATGCCGGACGTGGTCCAGCAGTTCAACGCCGCGGGCGGACAGGGCAAGCCGGTCTACGGCCAGCTCCCCATCGCTTACGACACCGACCCCGAGGCCGCCAGGGAGCGGGCCCACCACCTGTGGCGCTGGGCCGCGGCGGGCGGCTGGAAGGTCATGGCCGAGCTGCCCGGGCCGGTGAACTTCGCCGCCGCGGCCGGGACGGTGCGGCCCGAGGACGTGGCCGAGACCGTGCCGTGCGGCAACGACGTGGACGCGGTCGTGCAGGGCGTGCGGAAGTTCGTCGACGCGGGCTACACGCACGTGGCCCTGGTCCAGATCGGGCACGACCAGCAACAGCCCTTCTTCGACTGGGCGGAGAAGGAGCTGCTCCCGGCCCTGCGCGCCCTCTGACGCGTCCCCAGCCCCAGACTTTCGGGCAGACGCCATCCCAGGAAATCCCCGGCCCGGACCTTCAGACCGGGCAGACGCCGTCCCACGAAATCCCCGGCCCCGAACTCCCGGGGCCGGGGGGCGACGCCTACGGGACGATGTTGACCAGCTTGGGCGCCCGGACGATCACCTTGCGCGGCATGCCCGTCAGGTAGGCGGACACCTTCTCCGAGGCCAGGGCCAGCTCCCGCAGCTCCTGCTCGGTAATGTCCGGCGACACCTCCAGCCGGTCGCGCACCTTGCCCGCGACCTGCACCACACAGGTGACCGACTCCTGCACCAACAGCGCGGAATCGGCGCTCGGCCACCCGCCGAAGGCGACGGGACCGGTGCGGCCCAGCCGCTCCCAGCCCTCCTCGGCGGTGTACGGGGCCACCAGCGACAACATGATCGCCAGCGTCTCCGCGGCCTCGCGGACGGCGGGGTCGGCGGGCCCGGGGCCGACGTCGATGGCCCGCCGCGCGGCCGAGGTCAGCTCCATCATCCGCGCCACGGCCACGTTGAACTTGTAGGAATCGACCTGCCTGGTGACCTCGTCGATCGTGCGGTGGGTGACCTTGCGCAGCTCGGCGTCGCCGCCCTCGACGGGCGCGCCCGGCTCGCTGGTCACCTCCGACATCACCCGCAGCGCTCGGGCCAGGAACTTCTGCGAGGCCAGCGGCGAGACGTCCGCCCAGTCGATGTCGTCCTCGGGCGGCCCGGCGAAGATCATGGTCAGGCGTACGGCGTCGACTCCGAAGTCGTCGATCTGCTGGCCCAGGTCCACGCCGTTGCCCAGGGACTTCGACATGGCCTTGCCACCGTTGATCACCTGCCCCTGGTTCAGCATGCGCTTGAACGGCTCGGTGAAGTCCACCATGCCCATGTCGTGCAGGACCTTGGTGAAGAAGCGCGAATACAGCAGGTGCAGCACCGCGTGCTCGATGCCGCCGACGTACTGGTCGATCGGGCCCCACTTGCGCACCTGCTCGACGTCGAACGGGCCGTCGGGGTAGCCCGGCGAGCAGTACCGCAGGAAATACCAGGACGAGTCGACGAACGTGTCCATCGTGTCGGTGTCGCGCTGCGCGCGCCCGCCGCACTTGGGGCACTCGACGTTGACCCAGTCGGCTGCGCTGGCCAGCGGCGACACGCCCTTGGGCGCCAGCGCCTCACCACGCAGGTCGGGCAGCGTGACCGGCAGCTGCTCGTCGGGGACGGGGACCTCGCCGCAGTCGGGGCAGTGGATGATCGGGATCGGCGTGCCCCAGTAACGCTGCCGGGACAGCAGCCAGTCACGCAGCCGGAAGTTGACCGCGCCGGTGCCCCTGTCGTCGCGCTCCAGGATCTCGATGATCTTCCGGATGGCCTCGGCCTTGTCCAGGCCGTCCAGCGCGCCGGAGTTGACCAGAGTGCCCTCGCCGGGCGTGGCCTCGCCGGTCTCACCGGGATCGGCCAGGCCGGTGTGCACGACGACCTTTACCGGCAGGTCGAACTTCAGCGCGAAATCCAGGTCGCGCTGGTCGTGCGCGGGCACGGCCATGATCGCGCCGTGGCCGTAGTCGGACAGCACGTAGTCGGCCGCCCAGACCGGGATGCGCGCGCCGTTGACCGGGTTGATCGCGTAGCGGCCCAGGAAGACGCCGGTCTTCTCCTTGTCGGTGGCCAGCCGCTCGATGTCGCTCAGCCGGGCGACCTCGGCGCGGTAGGCCTCGAACGCCGGCCGCTGCTCGTCGGTGACGATCTCGTCGGCCAGCGCCGCGTCCGCGGCGACCACGAAGAACGTGGCCCCGAACAGCGTGTCGGGCCGCGTCGTGTAGACGTGGACCGGCTCCTCGCGGCCTTCGATCGTGAACAGCACGTCGGCGCCCTCGGAGCGGCCGATCCAGTTGCGCTGCATGGTCAGCAGGCGCTCCGGCCAGTCGGTCAGCTGGTCCATGTCGTCCAGCAGCCGCTGCGCGTAGTCAGTGATCTTGAAATACCACTGCGTCAGCTCGCGGCGGATGACGTCGGCGCCGCAGCGCTCGCACCTGCCGGCCACGACCTGCTCGTTGGCCAGCACCGTCTGGTCGTTGGGGCACCAGTTGACCAGGCCGCCCTTGCGGTAAGCCAGGCCGCGCTCGAAGAAACGGATGAACAACCACTGGTTCCAGCGGTAGTAGTCGGGGTCGCTGGTGTGCAGGCGGCGCGACCAGTCGAAGGAGATCCCGTAACGCTTGAACGAGTGAGCCTGCGTCTCGATGTTGGCGTAGGTCCACTCGGCCGGGTGGGCGTTGCGCTTGATCGCGGCGTTCTCCGCGGGCAGGCCGAAGGAGTCCCAGCCGATCGGGTGCAGGACGTTGTAGCCCTTCTGCATCCAGTAGCGCGCGACGACGTCGCCGATGGCGAACACCTCGCCATGGCCCATGTGCAGGTCGCCCGACGGGTAGGGGAACATGTCGAGCATGTAGCGCCGCTCGCGGGGGTCGGCCGGGTCTTCGCTCGCCCGGTAGGGGTCCTGCTCCTCCCATCGCTGCAACCACTTGGCCTGCAGCGCCTGCGGGTCGTACTCACTCACGGCTACTGTCCTTCTGGCTTGATTCGGACCCATAAGAAAACCCCCCGTGCACACAACGAGGGGTAGCCGCGACGGCGAGATCTCAGGGCCGTCGCGGCCCGCTAAGAAGCAGGGTCGCGGAACGCATGTGTCAAGCCTAGCGCACCTCTTCATTGAATGCAGTTCGGCAGAAAGCTACGCCCGCCATCGAGGTGCGAGGGCACAATGGGTCCTTCAGGTCCGGTGAGACCTGATGGTGATGTATCCGTTGTGACCTCATTCGTCCCTTAAGAATACCCTTGTCGCCATGGTGTACCGAGCTGAGCATGATCGACCGGAGGACGGCCTGCCCATGCAGGATCCGCCCACCGATCCGCATGGCTTCGCTCGTTTCCCTGCGGAACCACCTGCATCTCCTGGAAAATCCCATGAGATCATGCCTGGTACGTCAAATCCGGATATAAGGGTTGATCCGGACACAACTTCGGGAGGGCCGGCAGCAATGGCAACGGATAATTCCGGACCTCATCTGCCTCCATCCTGGCCGGAGTCGCCGCCCTCCCCGTGGCCCGACTCCTCCGCGCCCGACGCCCCTCCCTCGTGGTCTTCCACGCCTGAGGCTCCTTCCTCGTGGCCTCCCGCGGCCGAGGGCCCTACCTCCAGGCACGGTTCCCCATCGGCCGACGTGCCCATGTCGTGGCCGGACGCTCCGAGGCCGGCCGCGCACCAAGAGCCCGCCTGGCCGGAGCCGCCCCGCCGGGACGGCCCCTGGCCCGAGCCGCCGCGCTCCGAGCCCCGTCGCGACGCCTCCCCCACGGACGCGGCCCCGTCCTGGCCCGAACCGCCCCGCCAGGACGCCGGCTGGCCGGAGCCGCCGCGCGATGACGTTCCCATGTCGTGGCCCGACGCCGCACCACAGGCCGGACCGACGTCCTGGCCCGACGCCGCACCGCAGGCCGGCTCGCCTTCGCGGACGGACGCCGCGCCGCAGGACGTGCCGATGTCGTGGCCCGAGGCCGCGCCACTGGGTGGGCCGGCCGCACCGGATCCGGCCGTGCCGGATCCGGTCCCCGCGTGGGCGCAGCCGCCGTCCCCTGCTCCCGGCGCCTGGTCCAACCTGTCCACTCCGGCCCCATGGCCGCACGGCGAGCGCGGCCGTAGCGCCGAGGCCCCGGACCAGCGCGCGGCGGCGTACGGCCAAACCGCTCCGGCCGGGCCCCCGCCGCACGACGCGCCGGCCGCGCC
>NZ_VCKY01000345.1 GCF_005889735.1 Nonomuraea turkmeniaca | reverse complement strand
AGATGTGTAGAAGAGACAGGGGGCCAGGCGGCCGAGGGTGATCGTGCCGCCGATGGTGAGGGCGCTGGCCAGCAGGGCGGGTATCGCCGTGGACGGGCTGGTCGGCAGGGGCTCGCCAAGGAGGAGCGCACCGGCGAGGACCGAGGTGATCGGGTCGACGACCTGCACGCCGGCGTACGCGATCCCGAAGTAGCCCACCGCGTACGAGCGCTGCAACAGCACGACCGCGCAGATCAGCAATACGGGCACGGCGAGCGTGAACCAGTGGATCAGCCGCCCCCAGTCACCCTCCATGCCGCCGCCGACCACCCGCACGAACGTGGACACGCTGGCCGTGACCATCCCCGCCCCCACGCTGAGCAGCAGCGCACGCCCAGGGCCGTGGAGGCGGCCCGCCAGCACCTGCGTGACCAGGACGATCACCCCGATCACGGCCAGGAACCCGAGTGCGGCGCCGTTGCCGAGCCGGGGCGGCACGTCGTGGTGCGGCACCAGCAGCATGAGCCAGAGCAGCCCCACCGCCACCGCCATCGAGCCGAAGATCTCTGCCTTGTACGGCTTGCGCCCGTACATGAACGCCGCCAGCGGCACGGCGAACACCAGCGTGGCGACGCTGATCGGCTGGACGGCGACCAGCGGCGCGAAGCTCAGCGCCACGGCGTGCAGGCAGGCGCCGGTGAACCCGATGACGCCGCCGATCCACCAGCGAGGGCGTCTCACCAGTCTCAGTGAGGCGCCCTCGGCCACTGCCTCGTACTGTTGCAGGGCCGCGCCGAGCGCGTATCCAAGCGCTCCTGCCAGGGCGATGATCAGTCCGACCCAGGTCATGATCGCCCACGCAAGGGCATGGATCCTTCCAAGAGCATTGCTCCAGCTTAGGATGCGAGCGGAGCGGTGGAATCATACTTTAGGCGGATCATTGAGGGGATGCCGCTCGGCGCCGGCACGGACATACAGCCCGTCCGCCGCTTCTGCCGCAGGTCAGGGCCCCTTCGGACGGGGTCAGGAGGGCTCGGGGCAGACGCAGAACAGGTGGCCCTCCGGGTCCCGCAGGACGATCCAACGTGTCCCCTCCTCGGTGACTCCCGGCTGGAACTCGGGCTTGACGGCCCCCAGCGCGATGTACTCCTCGACCGCCTTCTCGACGTCCGGCACCCGGAAGTCGAAGTGGAACTGCTTGTCCGGTCCTGGCCACGCCGCCGGCTTGCGGTCGGGGACGCGGCCGAAGTAGATGCTGGTGGTGCCGTCGCCCACGGCCGCGTACTCGTCCTCCGAGTACTGGATCTCCCAGCCGGTGACCCCGTGGTAGAACTCGGCCAGTTTCTTGGGCTCCGCGCAGTCGAGGGAGACCGCCAGGAGCTTCGCTTTCGTCGTCATGGGTCCAGCGTTCCAGCCATACCTGCCATCTCCTGTCACGTACGGCGAAGGGCCGCGCCCGGACAGGGCGCGGCCCTCCTTTCACGGCACGTCGTCGTCACCCGGGGAACCGGCCGTAGTAGTCCCCAATCCGGGCGCGGTACTCGGGCTCCTTGAACGTGCCCTCATCGAACTCGGGCGCGTCCTTGATCTCCGCCTTGGTGCGCGCGACGAACACGTTGCGCTCCTGAGGGTCGATGCTCGTGACGACCTGAGCCGGGAGCATGACCTTCTTGCCGAAGATCCAAGGGCCGGTGTCGACGATGATGTAGCTCTCGCCGACCTCGTACGTCGCCTCGTCGACGGACCCGATCTTCCCGTCCGTCGCCTGCACGTGGAAACCCACGAGGTCGAGGCTCCGGCCGCGGTCGTAGACGTCAGGTCGATAGTCCCAGAGCTCCATAGGGGCTCTCTTCCTCTCTTCTTCCGTCTTTCTCGGGCACGCTCCCCGCTACCCGGTCACGTCCCGGCAAACCCCTTGCAAAGCGGTTACCGGAAGACGATGTCAACCCCAGCGCAAGGGGTCGAGCGCACCCTCTCCACATCAGGAAGGGGTGGAAACCATGCGCACCAGGTCAGACAGGCTGTACGAGATCGACGGGCTCCGACTGCTGGCGGCCCTGTGTGTGGTGCTGTTCCACTACACCTTCTCCGGCTGGGTCGGCGGCACGAGCCCGGTCGCCTTCCCCGAGGAGAGCTCCTGGTCCAAGTACGGCTACCTCGGTGTGGACCTGTTCCTCCTGATCAGCGGTTTCGTGGTGCTGATGAGCGCATGGGGCAGGAGCCCGCGCGCGTTCCTGGTGTCGCGGGCCGTCCGGCTCTACCCCGCGTACTGGGTCGGCATCGCGATCACCGCCATGGTCACCGTGACGCTCGGGCAGGGCTGTTCGAGGTGGCGTTGCCCCAACTGCTGGCGAACCTGACGATGTTCCAGGCGGTGCCCGACATCGCGAACGTGGACGTCGTCTACTGGACGCTCTGGGTCGAGATGCGTTTCTACCTGCTCATCCTGCTGCTCACCTGGATCGGGATGACCCGGGCCCGCGTCATGGCGGGGTTGTGGATCTGGCTGGGGCTGGCGTTCGCGGTGCAGGCGGGGTTGGTGCCGGGCGTCGCGGATCTGGTCGTGCAGTCGGAGTTCGCGCACTACTTCATCGCGGGGATGGCGCTGTTCTTGCTCTACAAGTTCGGGCTGAACCCGCAGATCGCCCTGCTGGTGCCGGCCGGGGCGCTGACGTACCCGCTCTACCTGTTGCACGCCCACATCGGCTTCATCGTGTTCGCCAGGCTCGGAACCGCGGTCGACGCGCACGTGCTGCTGTGCGGGCTCATCGTCGTCATGCTGGGGGCGGCGTACGTGATGCACAGGTTCGTGGAGCGGCCGCTCGCGCCCGCGCTCAAGCGTCTGCTCTCGCCCCGGCCGGCCGCGCCTGTGCTGGATGTGCTGGTGGCGGGTCAGCCGACTCGGTGACCTGACTCTCCTGACAACCGCTTGCGAGGCCGGGCCCCCGGCCCCGGGCGCGGATACCATTCGCGTCATCGGACCGAAGGGGGCCGCACGTGAGTCTGAACAGTGCGCACGAGTGGGCTCCACCTGGTGTCGACCCGGAGCAGCCCAGCGTGGCCCGCGTCCACGACGCCCTGCTCGGCGGCACGGAGAACTTCGCCTCCGACCGCTCGGTGGCCCGCAAGCTGAAGGACGCGGTGCCCGAAGTGGTGAACCTGGTCTGGTGCAGCCGCGCCTTTCTCGGCCGGGTCGTGGACTTCCTCGTCCGCGAGGCGGGCATCAGGCAGATCGTCGATCTCGGCGCCGGTCTGCCCACGGTGGAGAACACGCACGAGGTCGCCCAGTTCGCCGATCCCCGGTGCCGGGTGGTCTACGTCGACGTCGACCCCATGGTGGAGCCGCACGCCCGCGCGCTGCTCAGCGGCAACCCGAACGCCGACGCGATCACCGCCGACGTCCGCGACGTGCCGTCCGTCCTCCGCCACCCGGCGCTGACCAGGCTGATCGACCTGACGCAGCCGACCGCACTCCTGGCCGTCGGGCTGCTGCACCTGCTCTCCGACCGGGAGGACCCGCACGGTCTGGTCAAGCGGTACGTCACCGCGCTGGCGCCCGGCAGCTACGTCGCCACCTCGAACTTCATGGCCTCCCCCAGCCCCAAGGCCAAAGCCTTGGAAGTGCTGCTCCAGGCGACCATGGGCACCCCGCGCTTCCGTGAGCGCGCCGAGCTCACCGGCTTCTTCGACGGGCTGGTGCCGGTGGAGCCGGGCGTCGTGCACCTGCCGGAATGGCATCCCGACGAGCGCATCCCGGGGCCGCTGGCGCCCTGGGAGGAGTTGTTGCTGGGCGGCGTGGCCCGCAAGCCGTACGCGTGAGGCGCTAGGGTGAGGCCCGTGCCGCGACGTTTGATCTGCTCTCCCCCGCCCGCCCAGTAGCGGGCGGCCTCTCCTGAATTTCCGGGTCTGACAGATCCGGGGGTGGTTGCTGCCCGCGTACCGGGCCCATTCCCACCACTCCCATCGGAGAGCTCCTGTCATGACCCATGTCTCCGCCCGGCGGGGCGCCGTGTACGTGTCCGTGGCCGCGACCGCCTGGGGCACCGGCGGCGCGGCCGGCTCGCTCCTCTTCGAGACCGGCGGCCTCGGCCCCGTCGGCGTGTCGCTCTGGCGCTACCTGCTCGGCGCCGCCTTCCTGCTCGCCCTCGCCTCCCGCCCGTCCACGATTCGCGGCCGAGTCGGCACCCGGCTGACCTGGCGCGTGTTGCCGGTCGGCGTCGGGATGGCCGTCTACCAGACCGCGTACTTCGCCGCGATCGCCCACTCCGGCGTGGCCGTCGCGACCGTGGTCACGATGGGCGCCACCCCCGTCTTCACCGCCCTGGGCAGCCGGTTCCTGCTGCGCGAGCGCCTCGGCAGGGTCGCGCTCGTCTCGCTGGCCGCCGCCCTGGCCGGGCTCGCCCTGCTGACTGCCGAGACGGCACTGCAGGCGCGTACGTCCTCCGTCGCCGGCATCGGCTTCGCCCTGGCCTCGGCCGCCGGGTACGCCGGGGTGACACTTTTCTCCCGCCGCCACAGTGACGACCCGCGGGGCACGGCGATCGGCGGGTTCGTCGTGGGCGCGGCGTGCCTGGCGCCGTTCGCGCTGGCGGAGGGGGTCGTGCCGGAGCTGAGCCTGGCCACGGTCGCGCTGCTGGTCTATCTGGGCGCGGTGCCGACGGCGCTGGCGTACGGGCTGTACTTCCGTGCCCTGACCGCGCTCAGCGCCACCACGGTATCGATCATCTCACTGGGCGAGGCGGTGGGCGCGGCCGTGCTCGGCGTGGTGGTGTTCGGCGAGCACCTCACACTTCTCGCCTGGTCGGGGTGCGTGTTGCTGCTCGCCGCCGTCGCCGTGCTCGCGGCGCGGGCGGAAGCAGGCTGAGCGGGCCTCCGAATGGGTTAAGGTCCGGTACGGCGACCCCGTTCCCGCGCACGCGGGAACGGGGTCGGCGCGGCGTGCGTTGGAGGAACTGTGGCCTCGATAAAGGGAATATTCAAGAACCTCCTGGACCGGCCAGGAGGAGTGCCCTTGACGGGCTACCAGAAGACCGTCAAGGCGGCCGATGCCCGTGCCGAGCGGGTGGCCGGCCTGGACGAGCTGCCCAAACCGGGCATGGACGATCTGGCCGAGTTCTGCGCCGTCGCGCGGGAGGCCGCCGACCGCACCCTCGGGCTGCGGCCGTACGACGTGCAGTTGCTCGGCACGCTGGCGCTGCTCGACGGGAAGGTCGCCGAGATGGCGACCGGCGAGGGCAAGACGTTGTCCGGCGCCATGGCCGCGGCGGGATACGCGTTGCAGGGCAAGCACGTGCACGTGATCTCCGTCAACGACTACCTGGCCAGGCGTGACGCCGAGTGGATGGGGCCGTTCTACGAGGCGCTCGGGGTGAGCGTCGGCTGGATCGGACAGAATTCCACGCCGGCCGAGCGGCGTGAGGCGTACGCGAAGGACGTGACGTACGGGCCGGTCAGCGAGATCGGGTTCGACGTGCTGCGTGACCGGCTCCGCACGGACGCGAGCGAGATCATCGTGCCGGCGCCCGAGGTGGCGCTGATCGACGAGGCTGACTCCGTGCTGGTCGACGAGGCCCGCGTGCCGCTGGTGATGGCCGGCTCGACCGACCCCGGCAACGCGGTGCCGGAGATGGCCGCCCTGGTCAGGCAGCTCGTCCGGGGCTACCACTACGAGATCGACGAGCAGGCCCGCAACGTCTACCTCACCCCCAAGGGCGCCGACAGCGTGGAGAACCTCCTCGGCGTCGAGCTCTACGACGAGAACGAGCCGGGCACGCTGATCGAGCTCAACCTGGCGCTGCACGCCCACGCGCTGCTGGCCCGCGACGTCGACTACATCGTGCGCGACGGCAAGGTGCAGCTGATCAACCCCTCGCGCGGCCGGGTGGCGCTGCTGCAGCGCTGGCCCAACGGCCTGCAGGCGGCCGTGGAGGCCAAGGAGGCGCTGCCGCCCAGCGAGAAGGGCGAGATCCTCGACTCGATCACCGTGCAGGGCCTGATCCGCCGCTACCCGCAGATCTGCGGCATGACCGGCACCGCCGTGGCCGTCAGCGAGCAGCTCGGCGAGTTCTACGGGCTCAAGGTCGCCGTGATCCCGCCCAACCGCCCGTGCGTCAGGAAGGACGAGCCGGACCGCATCTACCCGACCGTGCCCGACAAGGACGCCGCGCTGGTCGAGGAGATCCAGGAGGCGCACGCCACCGGCCGGCCGATCCTCATCGGCACGCTCGACGTGGCCGAGTCGGAGAACCTCGCCAAGCTGCTGCAGCGGCGCGGCCTGGAGCCGGTCGTGCTCAACGCCAAGAACGACGCCGAAGAGGCCGCGATCATCGCCAAGGCCGGCGAGCGCGACGCGATCACCGTCTCCACCCAGATGGCCGGCCGCGGCACCGACATCCGCCTCGGCGAGGGCGTGTCCGAGCTGGGCGGCCTCTACGTGATCGGCTCAGGACGCCACGCCAGCAGCCGGCTCGACGACCAGCTCCGGGGACGCGCCGGTCGGCAGGGCGACCCCGGCGGCTCGGTGTTCTTCGTCAGCACGCAGGACGATCTGATCACCCAGTTCGTCTCCGACGAGCGCCCGCCCGCCGCGGACGCCGACGGGGTCGTACGCCACCGGCGGGGCGCGTACCTCGTCGGTCACGCCCAGCGCGTCGCCGAGGGCGTCAACCTAGAGATCCACCGCAACACGTGGCGTTACACCCGGCTGCTCGAGCACCAGCGCGAGCTGATCCTGGAGTGGCGCGACAAGGTCCTGCACGGCGACGCCGCCGCCAAGGCCCTGGCCGCGGCCGACCCCGAGCGGTGGTCCGAGCTGCCCGAGGACACCAGGGACGAGACGGCCAGGCAGATCGTGCTGCACGCCATCGACACCTGCTGGACCGAGCACCTGGCGTTCCTCACGGACCTGCGTGAGGGCATCCACCTGCGGGCGCTGGGCCGGATGAGCCCGATCGACGAGTTCCACCGGGAGGCGGTGGCCGAGTACAAATCGCTGCTCGCCGAGGTGGAGCGGCGGTCGCTGGAGTCGTTCGAGGAGCCGGAGCCTGAGCTGAAGCGGCCGCAGGCGACGTGGACATATCTGGTGCAGGACAACCCGTTCGGCACGGAATGGGACCGCATCCTGCGGCGGGTCACGGCGGCCACGCGGCGCGGCTAGGGCCACTTGGGGTCGCCGGACGGCTCGACCGGGCCGTTCAGCACGCCGAGCCGCTCCAGCAGGGTGATGAACGTGGCCGCGTACGGCGAGTCCGCGGTCACGGCCGACACCCGCGGCCAGTCGACCTGTTCGCGCAGCGCGCGTACCTGGGCCAGTAGCGCCCCGTAGTCGCAGGCGTGCTCCGACAGCGGCAGCAGCCACGAGATGACCAGGTCGGTGGCCTCCAGCACGGGCACGATCACCGCCGACGCCTTCAGCGGCTCGGCCCGGTCGAGCAGCTCGTCGGTGATCGGCAGGTCGGACACCCGGTAGATCAGGTCCACCAGCCGGCCCTCGTCGTACGCCTTGACCAGCCAGTCCTCGGGGGGCTTGGCGGTCTGGAACCCGATCGCGCGCAGCGCCTCCAGCGCGGCCGGCACGTCATGCTCGGTGAGCACGAAGTCCACGTCGTGCAGCGAGGGCGCGGCGCCTCTCGCGTACGCGGCACAGCCCCCGGCCAGCGCGAACTTCACCCCGGCATCCTTCAGCCCGGAGCTGGCGCGCTTGAGCGTGTCAAGGATGGCGTCGGTGACCGCGTGGCCATGGCTACTCATGAGATCGGGCTACCCAAACGATCCCCGAGTAGACGTTGCACGCGCGGGACTGAGGGTAGCGCCGACTCCTATGACCGAAATGCTGGAGAAGACAGAAGAGGCCTACGAGGGCGAGACCGACCGGCCGCTCGGCGGGTACGTCGGGATCCTCGGCGCCTACGGCGGCACGGTCGCGGTGGCGGCCCTCACGGCGGCGCTGGCCGGGCGGCGGGTTCCCGACCACATCGGGGTGCTCGACCTGCTGCTCATGGCTGCCTGCACGCACAAGGTGTCGCGGCGGCTGGCCAAGGATCCCGTCACCAGTCCCTTGCGCGCGCCCTTCACCCGGTACGAGGGCGAGGGCGGGCCCGCCGAGGTTCAGGAGAGCGCGCGCGGGGCGATCGGCGAGCTGCTCGCCTGCCCGTTCTGCCTCGCGCAGTGGGTGGCCACCGGGTACGCCGCCGGGCTGGTCCTGGCGCCCAAGGCGACCCGGCTCGTGGGGGCGACGATGACGGCGGTGGCGATCTCGGACTGGCTGCAACTCGCTTACGCGAAGCTCATGAAGTCGGCCTCCTAGACGCATCGGGCGGGCTTGATCCAAGGGACCGCGCCGTTGGTGGCTGGGGTCCCTTGGTGAATGAGGGTCATCCGGTGGAGGGGGC
>NZ_VCKY01000344.1 GCF_005889735.1 Nonomuraea turkmeniaca | reverse complement strand
GGGATCGGGGCGCTCTCCTTTGGCGGGGCGTCGGGGCGGATCTTTCATGCGCGCCACCGGTCCAGCAGCTCAGCAAGAGCGGACGCGGACGGCGCGGCCAGCAGGCCCGCCATGCCGGGGCGGCGGGCCAGCGCCCACCACTGCAAGGTGGAGTGACCGAACCAGGTGACGAAGCCGGTGTGGCGGGCGAGCTCGGCCTGGCCCGCGGCGATCGACGGCGACGACAGCCGCGGGCCGCTCCAGCCGATGTCGGCCCACACCAGGCGGCCCCGGGCGTCCCCGGCCACGCCCATCCGCACCGACAGCTGCCGCACCAGGTGCAAGCCCCGGCCGTGCTCGGCCATCGGATCATCGACCAGGTGCGGCTCGCCGGCCGCGCCGCCGTCGGCGACGGTGATCCGCACCGTCGCGTGATGCCAGGTGAGGTCGGTGACGAACGCGCCGCCCTGGCCGCTGGCGGTGTGGGCGATGGCGTTGGCCGCCAGCTCCACGGCGACCAGCAGGAGGTCGTCGCGGGCCGGGCAGGCGGGAAGCACGGACTCCAGCCAGCGGCGCAGGCGGCTCAGTTCGGGCTCGTGACCGGGGAATTGCTGTCGCCATCGCAGCGTGGGCCAGGCCGGAGCCGCCATGGCCGCCGTTCGGGCCGCTGAGCCGCGCGGAAGGGACATGCCGTGTCACCTTTGAGGCCGTTTGTCCGCACAGAGCGGTTCTCTGTTCGGCACAGTGCTCTGTACAGTGCAGGATTTGAAAACGTCCTCAGTATGGTTCCGCACAGACAGACTGACAAGGAGTTCTCGACATTCCGTCACGCGGCAGTCACCCCAAAGACATAGGAAAGGGCCGGAGTCCCGCCCCGAAAGGGCTGACTCCGGCCCGGCCGTCCTGGCGTTGGCCGCTTGGGGCTATGGCACGAGGAACTCGCCGTTGTTGACGCCGGCGACGAATGCCCGCCACTCGGCGCTGGTGAACTCCAGGTGGGGTCCTGTGCGGTCCTTGGTGTCGCGGACGCCGACGGTACCGTCTGCCGCGAAGGCGACCTCGACGCAGTTGCTGTCGCCGCCGCTGTAGGTCGACTTATGCCAGTTGATGAACTTGTCAGGCGTGTTCTGGGAAATGGTCATGGTGCTTCCTACTTATTCGTCAGGCAGTTGGTCGGCAGCCCGGATGAGCAATGCGAGGCCGTCTTGTTCAGGCAATGCGGCGGCGCGCAGCCGGTCATACATGTGCAGATAGGAGGTGACCTGGTGGGGTTCTGTCAGGACCACATCGGAGGTGACCGCCTCCACCCCAACCACGACCGGATCGCCGGGGTCGTGGTAGCGATAGATCGAGAACGTGCAGGGGACCAGGGTGTACCCCTCGATGTCCGTCTCGATGGGCAGCACCCGAATGGTGATCCTTTCCTCCGCCGCCTTGTCCACCAGGTGCAGAAGCTGAGCGCGGACCACACCAGGGGGAGCCAGCCGCCGACGGATGACCACCTCGTCCACGATGACCTCATACGTCGGCCCGCCGGGGCGGGCCAGCATGCGCTGACGTCCGGCACGACCCTTGATCAGGCCTTCCGCCTGGAACGACGCTCCGGCAGAGCGTTGGAACCAGTCGGACTCGACCCGGACACGGGTGAACTCCGGTGTCTGCAGCAGGCCCGGGAAGAAGGTCTGCTGGTACTCGCAAATCGAGGCCGCGCCCGCCTCCAGGTTGGCGAACAGCGCCTGACGTTCACCCATCGCCTTGTTGGACTCCCACCAGCCCCGCTCGGCAGCCTCCCGGGCGATGGTGAGGATCTGCGTCCACTGCTCGCCCTCGACGCCCAGCGCGTCCAAGATTTTGATGATGTCATCCTGGTCCGGCGGGACGTGACCGTTCTCCAGCCGGGAGATCTGCGCGCGCGAGGCGCCGAGCTTCTTGGCGAGCTGTTCGTGGGTCATCCCCGCCGCGGTGCGAAGCCCGCGCAACTCTTCGGCCAGCCGCAGCCGACGTACGTAGGGGCTAATCATCCATGAACTCCTACCGAAGCCGAACGCGGAAGGTGCAGAACTCCGCACAGTCATGGATGAGCCTACTGGCCTTGAGCATGCAACGTAACCCGAACCCGCACGCCCATAACCGCGTGAGCGCTGCGATGACCGCCACCCTGGCAGGGCGGCACGAGGCGGCTCGGAACGCAGCCGATGAGGTGCGGCGCGCCGCGGCGCGCCTGCAAAGGACGATCGTGGGCAACGCCCGCAGGGGCGGCACGAGCTGGTCGACCATCGGCCGCGCCGCCGGGCTCACCAAGCAGGCCGCCTGGACCCGGTGGAAGAACGTCGAGGGCCATCGTCACCCTCGCCGGCCTGGAGCCTCACCTGGTCGTCGTGGTCACCGTCGGGCAGCACCACGTCGACGACAACCCCGACCACGGTCTGGGCCTGTCGGCCTACCTGCCCAGCGGCGGAGACTGGGTCGAGGCGGTGACTCGCGACCCCCGCATCGAACACCTCCTCCAGGAAGGCATCGAGGACTACTGGATCCGGCTCGCACCGCTCGACTGGCTCGCCCCGCGCGTGCCGGGCCTGGCCGAGGCCTTGCCGCCGATCCCGACCTCGACCGCGGCGCGCCGCTGGTCCATCCCGCCATGACCCAGTTCACCCTGGTCCTGGACCCCCGCCAGATGGAGGAGGTCGGGGGCTTGGTCCGCATGGCCAACTTCCGCGCGATCGTAGACGCCGCCGAGAAGATATGAGGCGACCCCGAGCCTGTTCCGCGCCCAAGGACGAAGTCGGCATCAGCGTCACCGCCCGGCTCGCCGCTGTCTCCCGGCCTGGTCAAGATGTTGAGAAACGACTGTTCCCTCGGCAAGATCTTCTTCTTGTCGGCAGCATGGCGCCGGTGGCCTCGCGGCGCTTGACGGGGCGACGGTCCCCTCGGAACACCTGCCGCTCGGCGCGCAGCTCCGTTTCGTACTCGGCGGGCGCGGCCAGGACGGGTCCTCGTGGCGGGCGTGGGCAGGGGTCAGGGCGCTTGGAGGTATTCGTCGAGGGTCGGCAGGTCCTGCGGCGGGGTCTGGCCGACGATGAGGGATAGTTCCGACACCCACCGAGTGAGGCCGCCCTGCCAGGAGGAGAAGTGGATCGCCCCTTCGGGGTCGTCCTGATCGGGAAGCAAGACGTAGCCGTCCTGCCCGTCGACCCGCGCTCGCAAGACCTTCGGCCGCTGGCCGTCGTGGATGAACGTCATGGGCACTCTCCGTCCAGAAACGTACACCTTTCTGGACACCCTAGCGACCAGCGGCGACACCGTTCAGAACCCCTGCCCAGAAACGCCGGACGAGTCGGCCCCGTGGCAGACACCTGCCAACGTTTGTGGCTGGTGGGGGGTCCGTGCATGCGGAGGATCCTGGAAGTCTGAACGGCCTGGAGGAGAGCTTGCGTCTGGAATTTCTCCTGATCGGGGCCATGCACGGTGAGGCGGAACGGCTGACCGGAGAGGGAGCCCAGAGTCGCGGAGTTGTCTGTGTGTGTCTGTGCACCGAGGTCGGCTGGACTATCCCAGGATCTCGACACGTTCATCGGCAAGCACGCAGCGGGACCGCGTCTAGACCAACCCGGCAGATCTCGCGGCAGGAAACCCCACGCGCGTTTACGGTGCTGGCATGCTGGTGCGCTTGTTGTGGAGGCCCCTGCCCGAGTCGTGGCCGGAAGCGGTGCCCCAGCGGCCGGTCGGGCTGCGTGGCCTGCTCGCCCGGCTGCGGGAGATGGCCGCGGCCGCGCCGCAGCGCGACGACGTCGAGCGGCGGGTGCGGCGGGGGGCGATGCAGGCGATCGTCCGTGAGGCCTTCCAGCAGACGGTGGCCGCGCAGGACAGCGAGCATCGCGGCCCGGCAGAATTCGCCGACGCGTGGAAGGCCCGCCTGGCTGCTCTCCTGGCGAAAGAGAGCGTCGAGGTGACGGGCTGGGCCGAGATTACCATCGCCGAGCTGGATACCGATCTGGGGTGGAGCCTGTACGCCGCGGCCAGCCGCGCCCGAGCGGAGACGATCGCGCGGGCCACCGCCACGCCCAGCCGCCGCCGGAGAGACACGGATGACGAGCCGACCGTATCGTATGAGTTCTCGATCGCCGCTGATGGAGATGGTTCGCTCGGGCGCGTCCAGTATGCGATCTGCGAGCCCTGCGGGGTCGGCCTGCTGAAGAAGATCAGCTTCTCGACCGAGTGGCACTGCTGCGGGTTCGGCACGCTGGCCCTGCGCGAGCTGGAGACCCGCCATCCGGCCCTGACGTGGTACACCACCGGGCAGTACGCGCATGCCCGGGGCTTTTATGAGCGATACCGGAGCGGCAGCGACAGTCCGTGGACCGCCCAGCAGCACCCCTGCCCGCACTTTTGAGCGCTCGATCGCCTCTGGTCCGAGCCAGGCGGCTGGTCAGCTCGCCGCCGAGGAGCAGGGCCTCGACGCCGATCTCGAGGTCGCTCTTGGCCATGAGCGTCTCGATGGTGGCGCCGGCCGACGTTGAGGACGCCATCCGGAACGAGTGGGTCAGCCACCCGACCACCGGATTGTCGTCCCCGTGCGGGGCCCTTCGATTCAGAGATCGATCACGCTCTCGACATCCCAGTTGCGCGGGTCGCGTGCACGCCGGTCCCGCTCGTCGAGCGCCGCGCGTGCTCTGGCCCACTGCTCGTCGGTGAGCGGCGGGAAGTTCGTGCTCACCCTGTCGAAGTGGTCCTCCAGGGCCGACAGGGCGCTCTCCTCGGCGAGTGCCGCCGCTTCGACGGCGGTGCAGAAGTCGATCAGGTGGTCGGCGTTGACCAGCAGGATGCAGCCGATCTCCGTCTTCACGCACCGGCCGGTGATCCGCACCTTCATCGCATCGCCGCCGGCGTCGTCGGCCACCGCGACGGAGATGACTTCGATCACGTCGGGGAAGCCCTCGGTGGGATGGGAGATGAGCATGCCGGCTTCCAGGCCGCAGGCGTAGCGGACATCCATGCCTAGCATGTGGCCGCCTGATCGGCGAGGTCGCGGTTCAGCTCTTCGATGTCCGTGAGGTGGTCCAGGACGACGGCGAACTGGCACTCGGCATCCGCCGGCGGCACGTCGTCGGCCTGGGCGGACAGCAGCCAGGCGGCGAGTTCGGGGATGCGTGCGGTGATCCAGTCGTAAGGGGCCACCCGCAGCCAGTGGGTCTCATCCTCGACCTCCTGCACCGGCCGAAGGTAGGGCTGGGCGCGGAGATCCCGGGCCACCTGGTCGGCCCAGGCCCGCGAACCACGCTCGAGGCAGCTCAGGAGATCCGCCCCGAACTGCGGGCCGTCGTCATGCACCAGCCGCACGCCGATGGTGACCACGACGGCCAGGTGCTGCTCCTCCTGCAACGGCGTCCGTGAGGTGGCGCCGTCGAGGTGACGCCACTTCTCCCAGGCGGACTGTTTGCTCACCCCCAGCCCGGCGCCGATCTGCGCCCAGCTGCGCCCGGCGCGGCGGGCGTTGCCGACCACGGTGTTCGTCAGCCGGGCGGCGGCCCGGGAGATCTCATCGGCGTAGGACAGCGAACGGCGGTGCTCGCCGGCGGCCGAGGCGCTGAACGCCTCATCCACCAGCGTGGCGAAGGCCGTCGTCCAGAACTGCGGACTCTGCCGAAGATCGTGCTGGGAGTCGTGGGTGTTGTCGCTCACCGGTACATCGTCGCGGAGGCACCCGGCCGGCCGTCAGGAGAAACTGACGAGGGAGCGAAAGCTTTACCCGACGATCTCGGACGGTTGGCAGGGCAATTCTCGGCACTGCACGTCAACGGCTTCATCGTGGCGCGCTCGAAATCCGTGATGGTCGGTCACCACGACCGGGCAACGGCGCTGGAGCGGCATCCTGGCCAGCGGCCTGGCCTCTCATCGTTTGATGTGCTCACCCATCTGCCTGCGCAGGGCCGCATGGATGGGACCCGCGACATCCTCGATAGCCAGTCCCCAGCGGACGAATGAATCCTCCTGTAGCGAGGGAGACTCCAACTGCTCTGCGGTGGGCGTGTGGTCCACGATCAGCACCGTCTCCCACAGCTGGCGGGCGGCCAGCATCGTCTCGGCTGCCAGCACCGTCTCGGCCCGGGCCAGAGCGGCGCCGAAGATCTCGTAGATGTTGCGCGGGTGCGGCGGGCCCTTGGCCTCACCTGTGCGGTCGAACAGGTCGTACACCTCGCGCACCGACACCTGCGGCGCAGGCTTGCCGGTGTCGGCGGCCAGCAGCAGCACGGCGATAAGGACGGCTGCCGTCGCGTCCGGGCCCTTGTAGTGGGCGGCGAAGGCGCTGTGCCACAGCGGGCCGCACAGGTCACCCGCCCGCTCCACGGCGTCGTTCCATTCGGCGCTCTGCGCCCAGGAGTCCCACTCCTTCAGGTGGCGGTAGATGCCCATCGCGTCCTGTCCTTCGCTGGTCGTGTCCCTTTTCCTCTCAAGGCGTAGAGGGACGCAGCCCGGGTCGCGTCGATCCGGGCGAGATCCACGGTGGCCAGCAGGCCGTAGTGGTCCCTTGGCCTCCCCGACGTCGAATCGGCGATGAGGCTCGCACGGTGCGGCATGAGATCGATCAGCCCGACGTCCACCGCGCCAGCCGTCTCACGTTCACGCAGAATATCGCGTTGCGCCACATCCTGGCCGGTCTTACGCCGGCCCGCGACGCCCGTGAGCATCTCGGACGACCCGCCGACTGTAGCGAGTTCAGCCGCCCTGCGTCGGCCAACGCGGGCGGCAGTCTTCCGGTCAGGTCCATGCACGCAGGCGTGCGTGGTCGAGGTGGGTGAGGTCCAGGCGGGTGCCCACGCCGTAGTGGTCGCTGGCGGTTCCGGGGTCGATGCGCCAGTAGTCGGTGATGGCCGGGGTCAGGGCGGCGCTCACGTGGAGTTGGTCCACCCGGACACCACCGTGCCGCCCGGTGGGGGCAAGCAGGCCGACGTCGCCCTTCTCGGCGGCCACGTGGGCGGCGACGTCGATGAGGTCGCCGTCGCGCAGGGTCTGGCCGACGATCTGGTCGCCGCGCCACGGTTCGTCCAGGGTGGTGCGGCGGTGGCAGCGCGAGGACCGGTTGTAGGGCTGGACCGCTTGCCAGTCCGGTTCCGGCTGTCCGTCGAGGAGAACGGGGCAGTGGTTGATGTCACCGCCCAGCAGGCCGAGGCCGCCGTACCGGTACAGACGCGCGATCAGCATCTGGGCTTCCTGCGCGGCCGCTTGAGCGCTGTAGGGAATGAGGTGGGCGCTGATGACCACCAGCGGCATGTCCACCTGCAGTCCGGCAGGGCGGAATCTCGGAGCGCAGTAACCGTGGTGGAGTTCCCGGCTGTACTTGGTTTCGGTCGCGATCAGTTCCAAGGCCTCCGGGCGCCAGGCGACCGCGGTGGGCAGGTTGCGCGAGGGAGCGACCACGATCTGCATGCCGAGATCGGTGGCGGCCTGGGCCGCCACCTTGGGGTCGGCGAGCCAGTCCACCTCCTGCAACAAGATCACGTCTGCGTGCTGGTTGCGTATGACCTGGACGAGGTCGGGCCAGCGGCCCTGGGTGTCGGCTCCGTAGGCGGCGTTCTGCGAAATGATCGTCAACAGGTGTGCACTCATGCATCTGCTCCTACAGCCAGAAATGAGCCGGCCATGCGAGTTCGGCCGGGGGCATTCGTACCCGTACGTGGCCCATCAGCGTGAGAAAGCGACAGGAGATCACTCTCAAGGATCTCTGCCCGCTTCACCGCGACAGTCCCCCGTCCGACGTCGCGATCCCGCCGCCTCGTGCAGCACCCTGCTGAACCTCGCGGCAGGGACGGAATATGCCGTTCAGCAGCCCGCGTCATCATCTGGGCTGCGACAGTGAAAGTCATGAAGCCGTTCATCTTCCAGCACGGCACTACCCCCTGGCCGGCCGAGCTGACCTTGCTCCACGTCTACGCCATCGTCGACCTGGAGAGCAACCCCGAACTGGGCCAGCTCATCAAGGAGGTCCGCGCCGCCACTCAAGGCGCCCCACTCGCCCATATCGGCAACGACTGGTTCCACATCACTCTCTACCAGCACGCCGCCAAGCCCGCCGACCAGGTCACCGCCGCCGAACGACATACCCTCCACGCCCACCTCCAGCAGCACCTGAGCCACATCGCACCGTTCACCGTCACCGTCGGCCCCGCCCTGACCTACCCCTCCGGGCTCCTGTTGGATCTGCACCCCGACGAGCCGCTCAACGCTCTGCGCCGCGCCGTGGAAGACTCCGCCGCCGTCGCACTCGACGCCGCAGACAACACCTACGACACCGGTGTCCTCCACCTGACTGAGTCCTACGCCACCGCTGAGGTCTCCCTGCCACAGCTCCACCAGATCCAACGCGAGCTTCGTCGGGTTCGGCCCAGCCACGCCCCGCTCCACATCAACCGCGTTGACGTCGTCGACGTCACCGCCAACACACAGGCCACGACGATCACTTGGACCAGCCTGGCGACGATCCTCCTCGGCAGCCCCGGAACCCCCTGTCTCCTATACACATCTGAGGCTGCCATCT
>NZ_VCKY01000343.1 GCF_005889735.1 Nonomuraea turkmeniaca | reverse complement strand
GGATGGGGGTACCGGTGCCTGATCGTCTGATTGGGATCCGGTTCCTGCCGGTCGGGCTGGTCTTGGTTCATGATTCCCTCGAGCACGCTGCGGAGTGTTCGGGCTTTCCGCCCACATTGTCACACTCTCGCCGGCTCTCCCGACCACTGCTGGAGAGGCCCGGGACGACTCCCTCAGGAGCCGTCGTTGAAGGGCGGTCGCTGCGGGTTCTGCCAGCCGGGCTGCTGCTGGAACGGCGGCTGCTGCGGCTGCCCCCACCCGGGCTGCGGCGGCTGCGGCGGCTGCCAGCCCGGCCCATGCGGCGGCGCCGGCTGCCGCTGGTCACGCCGGGCCACCACGGCCCAGATCAGCAGACCCGTGCCGACCAGGCTGAAGAGCAGGGAGATCGCGGTGGAGAGGACGAATGTCGGAGTGAGGCCGAGCACATCCGACATCAAGTCGATCAGGAGGCTCCTGGCCGCGTCGAACACCACTCCCAGCAGGAGCACGACGCAGCCCATGATCCCGATGACCGCCGGCCGCCCGTGATCGCGTCTGCGCATCGCCATCATGATGATGCCGCCGACCAGGAGCACGCCCAGCAGGAAGAGGCCGGCGAGGCTGACGATGGTGATGCTGGACGTGTCGATCGCGGTCATCAAGAAGCTCCCGGGGGTAAGGCGACGCGGACGACGTTACGGGGATTCGCGTAGTTCTTCCACCGCTCGGGTGATCGAAGCCAGGTTCAGCGGGCCCTGGTAACGCACGCCGTTCAGGAAGAGCGTGGGCGTGCCACGCACCCCGCTCTCACGCCCCGACGCCTCGTCGAGCGCGATCCTGGAGACGTGCCGCGGCACGTTCGACCAGGGCTCCACGTCCAGCTGGGCGGCGTAGTGCGTCAGGTCCTCATCCGTGAGGAAGCGCTGGTTGTCGTAGAGGACGTCGTGCATCTCCCAGAACCGGCCCTGATCGGCCGCGGCCTCGGCGACGATCGCTGCGGGCGCCGCCCGGGGATGCAGGGTCCTGATCGGGAAGTGCCGGAACACCAGCCGAACGTCAGGGTTCTTCTCGCGCAGCTCCTCCAGGACGGGGTGGAGTCGGCCGCAGTACGGGCACTCGAAGTCGCCGTACTCCACGATCGTGATCCTGGCGTCCTCCGGGCCCCGTACGTGGTCGCCGGGCCCCACGGGCACGGACAGGAGCTCGGGCAGCTCCTCGTCGGGCTCGGCCTCCGGCGGTGCGCAGACCCCGCCCCGGTCCCACGCCATCCGGAAGATCACCCACCCCAGCGCGGCGGCGAGCAGCGACCCGGCCAGGATCCCGATCTTCGCCTGGGCGTGGATGGCCGGATCGTCGAAGGCCAGGTCCACGATGAACAGCGCCACCGTGAACCCGATGCCGGACACGGCGGCCCCGCCCAGCAACTGCCCCCACACCAGGTTTCCCGGCAGGATCCCCCATCCGAACCTGAGCGGCAGCCACGTGCCGAGCGAGATGCCGATGAACTTCCCCAGCACCAGCCCCAGCGCGATGCCGATGGCCACCGGCGACGTGAGCGCCGCCCGCAAGGTCTCGCCGTCGAGCCGCACCCCGGCGTTCGCCAGCGCGAACACCGGCACGATCACGTAACTGCTCCACGGGAGCAACCGCAGCTGCAGCCGCTCGTTCACGGAGACGGCCATCTGGACGCGCCGCGCGGCCACCCTGGCCGCCCGCGCGCTCGGGTCGCTCGTGAACTCGTGCACGGCCTCGCCGGCCAGCAGCAGCTTCTGGTCGGTCGGGGCGTACACGAAGACCAGCACCCCCAGGGCGATGCCGATGAGCGTGGGGTGGATCCCGCTCTCCAGCGTGGCCACCCAGAGCGCGAACCCCAGCACGATGTACGCCGGCGCCCGCCAGATCCTCAACCACCGCAACGTCATGATGGCGGCCAGCAACACGGCGGCGACCACGAGGGCGGGCAGGGCCAGGCTCTCGGTGTAGAACAGGGCGATGATGATGATCGCCAGCACGTCGTCCACGATGGCCAGCGTCAGCAGGAACGCCCGCAGTGGATCAGGGCACCGGGCGCCGACGACGGCCAGCACGCCCAGCACGAAGGCGGTGTCGGTGGCGATCGGCACGCCCCACCCGCCGGCCCCGGGCCCGCCGAAGTTGAGTAGCAGGTAGACCCCGGCCGGCACCAGCATCCCGCCGAACGCCGCCACCGCAGGCACCGCGATCAACCGGCGGTCCCGCAACTGCCCGAGCCGCATCTCGTAGGAGATCTCGAGCCCGACGACGAAGAAGAACAACGTCATGAGGCCGTCGTTGACCCAGTGCCGCAGATCCAGCGAGAAGACGGCTTCGCCGAAGGTGAGGCCCATCGGCGTGTGCCAGAAGGCCTCGTAGGTGTCTCCCCATGGGGAATTCGCCCAGAGCAGGGCCAAGACGGTGGCGACGAGCAACACGCTCGTGCTGCCGGCCTCGGTCCTGAAAAAGGCTCGCAACATCCCAGATCTCCCCCCGGAGATCTGATCCTAGGGTCACTGGAAGAACAGGTAGACCGCCGCATCCCGGGCAAGCAGGAAACCGACGATGGCCAGGGCCCAGCTGACCATCGAAGCCGAGTGCTTGGTGAGCCAGGCCCGCAGTCGCTCCAGCTTCGGCTCCAGCCACGATCCGGCGATCGTACGCAGCCCCATGAGCACCAGCGGGGGCAGGATCATGATGAGCACATAGCCGGTGAGCAGCGGCAGCCACTCCCCGAAGGCCAGGCCAGAGGTGGTCATGATGCCGACGGCCGCCAGGTACGGCACCATCGTCGCCACCTCGACCGCCCCGGCCGTCAGTCCGAGCAGCACCATCACCCGCGGGCCGCCGGTGCGCGGCTCCAACCGGCGCTCCGGCTTGCCCAGCTTCGCCCGCCTCTTGGGGTCGAACTTGTAGCTGAGCGCGAACAACCCCACGCCGAGCACCAACTGCACCCAGTAAGCCGGGCTGCTGCGCAGGGCATCGCCGAAGCTCTCCATGGCCGCCGACAGCCCCAGCATCAGCCCCACCCCGACCAGGAAGTAGAAGACCGCGATGGTGCCGAGGTAGATCAACAGGCGCGACACGCGGGATCGTTCCGAAGCCAGGATGAGGTAGATGGGGATGATCAGGGTGCCGAAGCTGGTGCTGTCGATCACCGCCAAGGCGGCGAGAGTGAGCATCAGTCCGATCGTCATGTGACGATACTGCTGGTCACCAGGGCGCGGGCACCTCCTCCGCCGGGCCGAAACCGGCGTACATCCTTCGATGCATCCACAGAGACCCGCCCCCGGCCGAGCCCGTGGCCCGCACCCTCGGCCTGGCGGGGATGCGGGCCATCTGACGATCAGAGATTGCGCAGATACGCGAGCGACGGCGCGAAGAAGTACTCGCCGCCCTTCATCGTGACCGTCTGCGCCACCTGGGCCTGCGGGAGCGACACTTCCGGCTTGCCCCAGACCTTGGGGAGGGCGACCTTGATGTCCCGGTCTCCCTGGCCGATGACCGGGTCGTGGCCGGTCGCCGGGTTCTCGAAGTCCGGGTTGTTCGCCCAGGTCTGCTGCGTGAACTCGAACTGGCTGATCAAGCTGCTGTTGAACGCCATGAACAGCAGCCCTACGTCACCGCTCGGCCGGTCCTCCGGCGGCGAGTCGTCCGACGGGTCGTCGACGCGCTCCCCGTACGTCTGCCCGCGCCTGGCCATGATCACCTCACGCCCGAACGAGCGCGGGTTCGTCTTCCTGACGTGGCCGCTGAACGGGCACTTGCTGCCGTCGTCCGCGTCGTAGGTGAAGTCGTTGGCCACCGGCCCGCCACCCGCCTTCGCCTTGCTGGTCAGCGGCGTGCCGTCCTTGAAGCGGCCGACGAGCATGGCGCCGGCCCGGTCGCGGTCGGCGCCGGTCAGGCCGAGGTCGTCGGCCAGGTCCCGCTCGATCTCCTTGAACGCCCTGACGTTCTGCTCGAGCTTCCTGAACACGAAGTAACTGCCGTGGTGGCGGACGGGGTTCGGTGCGAGCGGGTCCGGCACCAGCACGTTGGCCAGCGGGAACGCCGGGTCCCAGCGCTTGCGCGGCTCCCGTTCGACCTCGTCCTTCAGGAACAGCGGCTGGCTGCGGCCGTCCACGTACCCGAAGTGCTCGATGCCGTCGCCGGCCGGGTTGCGCATGCCCTGCCCGGTCTCCTCGCCGAGCAGCCGGGCGCTTTCCGGCAGCTCGGCGACGATCTCCTCGCGCAGCGCCGCCACCGACTCGGGCTCGGCGTCGCCGATGAGGATGACGGCGTGGATCTCCCGCTGGTAGACCCAGTCCCATTGGTCCACTGCCGGGTCGTTCACCTCGGCGATCCGCCGCTTCATGCCGTCGCGGAACACCTTGTCACCGAACTTGCGCACCTCGTCCAGCGAGTGGCCGAGGTCGATGTAGCCGGCCTTGCTGATGCCGATGCCGACGTACGGCGTCCCGGGACGGCCGCGGGCGGCGAACTCGCGTACCTCCTCGAGGTGCTTGCGCGCCGACTTCATCCTGGTGGTCGCGATGTGCCGCAGGAACGCCCTGCCCTCGGCCACGTTGTTGAACCGGACGAACAGAACGGACAAGTGCTCGCGCACGTGCGCGCGCAGGATGTTCGGCTGGAGATTGTCGAGCATCGCCTTGGTGTCCGCGTTGAGCGTGGCCGAGTCCCAGGCCAGGGGTCGTTCATTGTTCAGGTCGACAGGCATTGCCGAATCCCTTTCCCCGTTTCGGAATGAAATCGGGCCCCCAAGCGCGCCCCCCAGATCCAACGCGCCCCACCTGTACGACTCGCGAGGGGCCGGGATGGTTTCCGGGAAATGAAGATTTCTCGTCAGCGGTGGGAGACGGTCAGCAGGGTCTTGGCCGCGCCGGAGCCTCACGAGACCGCCGCACCGACTGAGGGGGTCTACTGCGGACGTCGTACCGCGAGGGCCTCCCTGGGGACGATGGCCCGGGGACGCCGCGGTGGGACCGTGGTCGGCATGGACGTACTGCGCAAAGCCTTGGGCGGGCTCTCGCTGATCTACGCGCTGGTCTTCTTCACGGCCGTGCTCCTGCACGCCGGGGTATCGCTCGGCCCGCTGAGCCAGCACGTGATCGTCCCTGCCGTGATCGTGGAGACGCTGTGCGGCATCGCCATGCTCGCCGGGGCGTACGGCGCGCTGTCCGGCCGGGCGTGGGCCTGGGACGGGCTGATCTACACGCACGCGGCCGCGCTGGGCGGCGTGCTGATGGGCATGCTGGCCGTCGCGATGAAGCCGGAGGCCACGGCCACCCCGCTGCTCCTCTGGTACCACGGCACGATCACGACCGTGCTGGCCGCCGGCCTCGGTGCGGCCTTCTACGTCTCCAGGGTGCGACCGATCACGACTCCAGGGTCCACAGGTATTCGGCGGCCTCGTCGACGTGTTCCTCGGTGAACACGCGGATGCCGTTCGACTCCAGCAGCGCCGTCGTGACGCCCTGGCCGGGCGTGCGGTGGCCGCGGAACGTGCCGTCGTAGATCGACAGCGCGCCGCACGAAGGACTGCCCTCCTTCAAGACCGCCAGCCGGATCCCATGGGACCGCGCGGCGGCGAGCGCTGACTGCGCGCCCGCCAGGAACTCGGCCGTCACGTCCGAGCCGTCCGTCGCCAGCACGCGGGCCGCGCCCGAGAGCACGGCCGCCCCGCCCGCGCCGCCCTCGATCTCGGCGGCCGGGCGCGGGATCGGCAGCCCGCCCTCCACCTCAGGGCAGAACGACACCAGCCGCCCTTCCTCGCGCCACCCGGTGAGCCAGGCGTCCGAGCTGGTCTTGGCACCGCCGTCGTAACGCACCCGGCGGCCCATCAGACAGGCGCTGACGAGGATTCTCTCCACGTCTTCGATCCTATGAGCGCGATCGGCACCAGCGAGACGGCGGCCATCACGGTGGCGCAGCCGAAGGCGTACGCGAACGGCTGCGCCACGCCTGCCCTGGTGAACAGCTGCAACAGCACGGCGAGCAGAGCGACGCCGAACGGCGAGGCGAGCCGTACCGCGATCGTGCTCAACGTGGTCGCGGCCGGGATCCCGCCCACCCCCATCGGGGCCAGCAGCAGGCCCGCGTCCAGCGGGTTCCCGCCCTCGGCAAGCTGGCTGTAGAGCGGCACGAGCACCGTGAATCCGAACATCGCCGCCGAGTAGCACACCAGCGCCGCCACCGCCGCGGCGAACGTGCGATCAGCGAACAGCCGCAGATCGACGAGCGCCTTTCCCGGCGTCCTCATGGCCCGCACCGCGAACACGACGACCAGGACGAGCCCGGCCCACAACGCCGGATGCAGCGCCGACGCCCCATTGCCCACCTCGGACAGGCCATAGACCAGCGCGGCCAGCCCCGGGGACAACACCGCCAGCCCGGCCACGTCGAGACCTGGCGAACCCCCCCGCTCGCGAGGGTCGCGGGGGAGGAGCAGGAACGCCGCCGCCAACGCCACCGCGCAGACCGGCACGTTGATCAGGAACAACCACCGCCAGCCCAGACCCTCGACGATCACCCCGCCGAGCGGCGGCCCGAGCACCGGCACCAACATCGCGGGGACCGAGATCATGGCCATCGCCAGGCCCATCCGGTCCCGGCCCGCCGCCTGAGCCAGCATCATCTGGCCCACGGGCAGGAGCAGGCCCCCGCCCAGCCCCTGCACCGCGCGGAAGGCGACCAGGCTCCCGACCGACCAGGCGGCCGCGCTGAGCGCCGACCCCGCGACGAACTCGACGAGATCGCCACCGAGAGACGCTCGTGGACGAGCCGCTGCCCGGGGACTGGCGTGAGGCGCTGCTGCTGATCGCCCGGCGCGAACGGGAGCTGGTGCGCCGCCACCTGTGGCGGGTCGATCTGATCTCGCAGGGCGTCGCCGTGGGGCCCAACGGGCTGCGGCACGTGGAGCAGAAACTGGCCGCGTTCGACGGGCTCGGGGTCGACCGGCTGACCGGCTGGCGGTTTCTCGCGGCGTACAACGACTACATGACCGGGTTCGTGGTCCGGGAGGCGTTGGAGCGGGCCGCGCCCCGGCAGATGGGCATCAATGACGCCGAGCGGGCGGCGGTGGCGGAGCCTTACATCAAGGAGCTGGTCGAGAACGGCGACTTCCCGCGGCTGGCGCCGATGATCGAGCAGGGTGTGCCGGGGGCCGACGACAATTTCGAGCGCGGCCTGCGCTGGCTCCTGGACGGCATGGAACGCGACCTCCCCTAGCGGCTCACTGGAATCGGGGGCGAGCCGCCCTGGCGATAGCCTTACCTCCGATGAACACCACCGTCTCCACGATCGTCATCGCGGGCTCGCTGCTCCTCATGCTGGCGAGCCTGATCGTCGCGATCCGCAACCGGCCGATGGGCATGGTGCTGCTGATCGGCTTCGCCGTGCTCGAGGTGGCGGTGCTGGTGCAGCTGGGGTTCGTGATCGCGGCCGTGGCCGGGGGCGAGGGGCCCGACGACAAGGCCACGCTGTGGGGGTACCTCGCCGGCCAGGTCCTGATCCCGCCGGCCGGGGTGTTCCTGGCGCTGGCGGAGCGGAGCAGGTGGGGGTCGGCGATCCTCGCCGTGGCCGGGTTCGCGATCGCGGTGATGACGGGCCGCCTGCTGCAGATCTGGCAGGGCGTGGCGTGACCGCGTCGTCCTCCATCGGCACCGGGCCAGGACGTGCCCTGATCGCCGTCTACGGCCTGTTCTCACTGGCCGCTGGGGCGCGGGCGGCCGTGCAGATCGCCGGCCGGTTCCATGAAGCGCCGCTGGCCTACTCGCTGTCGGCGTTCGCCGCTCTGGTCTACATCGTGCTCACCGTCGCGCTCTGGCGCGGGGCCCGGCGGCTGGCGCTGGCCGCGCTCGGCATCGAGCTGGCGGGCGTGCTCATCATCGGCACCGCCAGTCTCCTCAACCCGGCCGCCTTCCCCGACGAGACCGTCTGGTCCACGTACGGCAAGGGCTACCTGTTCATCCCGCTCGTGCTGCCGCTCGTCGGCCTCTATTGGTTGCTGCGGCGCAGGCGTTAGCCTACGGCGCGCCCGGGCAGAGGCACATCCCATGAGCACGATCGAGCACTCAGTAGACGTCGAGGTCCCCGTCAGGGTGGCCTACAACCAATGGACGCAGTTCGAGAGCTTCCCCGAGTTCATGGAGGGTGTGGAGTCGGTCAAGCAGATCAGCGACACGCGTACGGTCTGGGTCGCGGACATCGCCGGCGTGCGGCGCGAGTTCGAGGCCGAGATCACCGAACAGCACCCGGACGAGCGCATCGCCTGGCGCACCACCGACAAGCCGCATCAGGCCGGCGTGGTCACCTTCCACCGGCTCGACGACAACACGACCAGGGTCACGCTGCAGATGGAGTACGACCCCGAGGGCTTCGTCGAGACCGCCGGCGACTGGCTCCAGCTGGTCCGCATGCGCGTGGTGGGCGACATGAAGCGCTTCAAGACGTTCATCGAGTCGCGGGGCGGCGAAACGGGCGGCTGGCGCGGCGACGTGCCGGGTCCGCATCAGCGGGGTTCGATGTACGGAGACAGCGACCAGCGGGTGCCGCCCGGCACGGTCGGCGGCGGCGACCTCCCGCCCTCGGACACCCTTCCCC
>NZ_VCKY01000342.1 GCF_005889735.1 Nonomuraea turkmeniaca | reverse complement strand
ACATCCTGGACGACCGGCTCCATCCCGTCCGGCCGGGCGAGGTCGGCGAGTTGTACATTGGTGGGGCGGGGCTGGCCAGGGGCTACCTCAACAGTCCTGCTCGCACGGCGGAGAAGTTCCTCGCGGCGCAACTCGGCATGCGCCCCGGCACGCTGCTGTCGGTCACGGGGCCCGGCGACAACGCCATCGTCCTGGTCTGGCAAGGTCACCAGCCGGTCTTCGACTCGCTCCAGCCGGTCCTCATGCGCTTGAACGCGCGCCCGGGCGACCAGGTGTACGTCACGGTGGACGGCTACCGCCTGGAAGCCCAGATGACCGCCTGAGCGCTCACCACGTCCATGGGGTCCGGTGCGCACGTAACGGCGCTCGGCCCCGTGCGGGGTCAGAGGCCGTTTTCCTGGAGGCCACCAGCCACGTGCGGCGGGTGGCGGCCCACTTGGCGGAGCCGTACAGAAGGGGGAAACGGAAAGCCCACGTCAGAGGAGCACCCCGCCGGGGTCGGCAACCGCGGACCGGCGACGCCGGGCACCACCTCGACACGCCGCAGGCCCTGACACCGAACCCAACGCGCCGAGCCACAAGGCCACCATCACGACGGCACCGACGCCGAAGCCCGTCCCCGGTCACGCTCGCGCGCCGCCGAAGTGCGAACGCACGAGGAAATGGCCACTAAGCAACGGCCCCCACGAACTTACGACCACACGAAGCCACGACCGCACGAAGCCACGACCGCACGAAGCCACGGCCGCACGAAGCCACGCCCGCGGCCACCCGGCGTCGACGCATGAGAAGCAAGGGCGGCACGAACGAGGTCGCGGTATGCAGCCGACCGGCGCGGAGCACCGAGCCACGCCCGCACAGAGCCACGCGCACGGCGCCGGCCCAGGCGGGTGCGGCCGCGTGCCTCACCCCGTCACGGGGCGTCGAACAGGCGGAGTCGGTGGGCGGTGGCGGCGGCCTCGCCGCGGGTGGCGGCGCCGAGCTTGGCCAGGATGTTCGAGACGTGCACGCTCACCGTCTTGACCGAGATGAACAACGCCTCGGCGATCTCCCGGTTGCTCCGCCCGCTGGCCACCTCCCGCAGCACCTCCAGCTCTCGCGCCGTCAACCCCAGCGGTTGCCCCTCCCCGGCGGACTCATCCGACCCCCCGATCCTGGCCCGCCGCCCGAAGACGTCGATCTGCTCCAGCAGCGGTGTGGCGCCGAGTTGCCCGGCGAGCTCCCGCGCCCGCGTCAGCCGCGTAGCCGCCTCCTGCCGATCCCCGGCCGCCAGCGCCGCCTGCGCGACGCCCACCAGGCTCCTGGCCTCCTCGTACGGCTGCCGCAGCGCCGCCCACGCGCCCGCCGCCAGATCCCAGGCCTTGACCTGCCAGGCGACCAGCTCCGCCGCATCCGCGATCGGCGACTCCGGCCCGGTCAGCGCGCTGAACGTGAGCCGCTGCGCCTGCTGCAGATCCCCCACGACCGAGAGCTCCTGCCCCAGCGCCCGAAGCCGCGGCGACAGCGACAGAGCGAACTGCGCGAGCGCGCCGGGGGCTTGCGCCGAACCCACGCCAGGGCCGGACTGGGCGGGTCCGGAGCGCTGTGCGGGCGGCACGACGGCCACCAGGAGCCGGGCGAAGGTCACCAGGACCGGCCAGGCATACCGCGGGCTGGACACCAGATCCTGCTCCGCCAGGGCGCGGTCCGCCGCCCGCACCGCCTCCTCCATCTGCCCCCGCGCCTGCAGCAGCCGCACCTCCCTGCACAGATGCGGCAGCACCGTCTGATCCCGGTACGTCCCCCGCGACAACACGCTGCGGGACATCCCCAGCGACTGCTCCGCCCGGTCGAGCTGCCCCCGCGCGAGCGCGATGTCCGTGGCGTACCCCTGCAGGCTGGCCCGGTAGGGCGCGGGCGGCGTGAGGTCGAGGGCATGCTCGATCACCTGGAGCGCCTCGTCCCACCGCCCGAGCGACACCAGCGGCTCCGCCAGGTTGATCGCGAGGAACGTGCCCGACGTGCGGGCCAGGCCGTAGTGGGCGGCCTCTTCGACGCCGTCGCGGGCGACCTGGGCGGCCCGCTCGTGCCAGCCGGCCCCCTCCAGCGCGTCGGATTCGGAGATGGAACAGCGCATCAGCGCGTTGTACGCGTCCCCGCCGGCGGCGACGGCTCGCGCCTCGGCGAACGCCGCCATCTGGGCCTCGACCTCGGAATAGCCGAAGCGTGCCCAGGTCAGATCGATGAGGGCGTGTGCCTCGACGTTGGCGTCACCCACCTCGCGGGCGATCTCCCTGGCCTGCTCGCCCGTGGCGATCTTCTCCGGCCAGTCCTCGGGCCCGTGAAGCATGCGTGACAGGGTCTCCAGCACCTGCGCGCGGAGCTTGCTCGGCGGGTCGGCGGGCACCAGCTCGGCGGCGCGGCGCAGGTCGTCGAGGTAGCCGGGACGCCCCAGGTCGTAGCGGGTCAGGCCGCGCTGGCGCAGCACGACGGCGGTCCTGATCGGGTCGGCCTGCTGGTCCAGCTCGGCCAGCGCGGCGCTGGCCAGGGCGATGGAACGCTCGTACTCGCCGGCGAGGTGCGCCACCGTGGCGATCTGCTTGAGCACGTCGAGCCGGTCGCAGCCGATGCGCTCGGCCGCGTCGGGCACCTGGTCCCACAGCTCCAGCACCCTGGACAGCATGCCGAGCTGCTCGTCGTACGCCGTCGACTTGCGGGCCTCGCCGGCCGCGTGCCACGCGCTGACCAGCGCCCAGGTGGAGTCGTGGGCCGAGTGCCAGTGGTGGGCCAGCTCGATCGCGCCACGCGGGGCGGGCAGGATCGACAGGTCGCGCTCCAGGGCCTCGGCGTAGCGGGTGTGCAGGCGGGTGTGCTCGCCGGGCAGCAGGTCCTCGTGGAGCGCCTCGCGGATGAGCGCGTGCCTGAAGCTGTAGCCCTCGCCGTCGACGACCAGCACGTTGCCGGCCACGGCGGGTCGCAGCGCGCGGGAGAGCGAGCTCTCGTCGAGCCCGGCGACGGCGGAGAGCAGGTCGTGCTCGATGCGCTGGCCGCCCGCGCTGGCCACCCGCAGCAGCTCCTGGGTCTCCTCCGGCAGCCGCTCGACGCTGGCGAGCAGCAGGTCGCGCAGCGACTCGGGCAGCGCGTCGCCGCCTCCGGCCTCGCTGAGCAGCGCCTCGACGAACAGCGGGTTGCCCTCGCTGCGCGCGTAGATGAGGTCCATGTCGGCGGGGGACGGCTCCCGCTCCAGGATGCTGGCCGCCTGGGCGACCGCCTCCCTGCGGGTCAGCCTGCGCAGGTCGGCTCTGGACACCCACTCCACCCGGCCCAGCTCGGCGAGCATCGGCCGCAGCGGGTGGGTGCGGTGCAGCTCGTCGGTGCGGTACGTGACCACGATCAGCAGGCGGCCCGCGGTGCGCTGGTAGCGGACCAGGAAGGACAGCAGGTCGCGGGTGGACCTGTCGGCCCAGTGCGCGTCCTCGACGACGAGCACGGCGGCGCGCTCCTCCGCCAGCCGCTCCAGCAGCCCGAGCACCAGCTCGAACAGGCGGGCTCTGGCCTCCGGGCCGCCCCTGTCCGGCTCCCCGAACTCGGGCAGCAGCCGCGCGAGCCCGCGCGCGTCGCCCCCGGGCACGAGCGCGGCGACCCCGTCGCGGCCCAGCTGCCGCACGAGCCCGCGCAGCACGGCGGTGAACGGCGCGAACGGCAGGCCCTCCGTGCCCAGCTCCAGGCAGCCGCCGACGAGCACCATGGCGTCGTCGGCCCGGTCGATGAACTCGCCGACCAGCCGCGTCTTGCCGACCCCGGCCTCGCCGCCGACCAGCACGGTGGACGGCATCCCGGCACGCGCTCTGGCCAGCGCGTCCCCAAGCACGGAGAGCTCGCGGGCACGCCCGACGAACAAGGGGCTAACGGCGTGAATACTCACGTAGGTAAGGATGCCACCCGCGTCCGACAGAAGCGCCGGCCCGCCAATCCGTGAGACGGCCCGGGGAGCTAGCGCAGCACCTTGCGGAAGAACGTGGCCGACGCCTCGTAGCCGAGCGCGTGGTAGAACTCCGGCGCCCGCCGCGTCGCCATGGCCACGTATCCCGCCTCGCGCGAGCGGGCCCACCGCTCGAACTCCTCCAGCAGCGCCCGCCCGAGCCCCTGCCGGCGCGACCCCGACTGGACCATGGCCTCCTCGACCCAGGCGACGGGCCCGTTGGCGAACAACGTCAGATGCACGAAACCCAGCAGGTAACCGTGGACGTGCCCGTTCACGACGGCCGTGAGCAGCAGGGCGTCGTCGTTCGCCAGCAGCGCGGGCAGGGCGGCGTCGAAGGCCCCGCGCTCGGGCTGGAACGTCAGCCCGAATTCACGCGCCAACGCGAACACCTCGTCCGCGTCCGACTTCTCCGCTCTCCTGATGAGAAGATCGTCAGCCGTCATGAGCAATGACACTAGATGGTCCTGCATCGCCTGCGCAAACATCCTCTCTACAGGTCACCCAGGCCGAGCTGGCGCGCGATGAGCATGCGCTGGACCTCGCTCGTGCCCTCCCCGATCTCCAGGATCTTGGCGTCGCGGTAGAAGCGGCCGACGGGGAACTCGTTCATGAACCCGTACCCGCCGAACACCTGCGTGGCGTCGCGGGAGTTGTCCATGGCCGCGTTGGAGGCGACGAGCTTGGCGATCGCCGCTTCCTTCTTGAACGGCATCCCGGCCAGCATGCGCTCGGCCGCGTGGTAGTAGGCCAGGCGGGCGGTGTGGGCCCGCGCCTCCATGTCGGCGATCTTGAACTGGATGGCCTGGTAGTGGCCGATCGGATGGCCGAACGCCTTCCTGTCCCTGACGTACTTCAGGCACTCGTCCACGCAGCCCTGGGCCAGGCCCACGCTGAGCGCGGCGATCGCGATGCGGCCCTCGTCCAGGATCTGCAGGAACTGGGCGTAGCCACGGCCGCGCTCGCCGAGGAGGTTCCCGGCGGGCACGCGGCAGTCGGCGAAGGACAGCTCGCGGGTGTCGGAGGCGTTCCAGCCGACCTTGGAGTACTTCTTGGAGACGGTGAAGCCCGGCGTGCCGCTGGGGACGAGGACGGTGGAGATCTCCCGTTCGCCGGTGAGCGCGGCCACGCCGACGACGGCGGTGATGTCGGTGCCGGAGTTCGTGATGAACGCCTTCGTCCCGTTGATCACCCATTCCGCGCCGTCCAGCACGGCCGTGGTCCGCATCCCGCCCGGCACGTCCGTCCCGCCGCCCGGCTCCGTCAGGCCGAACGCGCCCAGCTCGGCGCCGGAGGTGAGCCTGGGCAGCCAGTGCTCGCGCTGCTCCTCGGTGCCGAACCGGTAGATCGGCATCGCGCCCAGCGACACCGCCGCCTCGAGGGTGATCGACACGCTGGAGTCGACGCGGGCCAGCTCCTCCAGCGCCAGGCACAGGGCGAAGTAGTCGCCGCCCATCCCGCCGTACTCCTCGGGGAACGGCAGGCCGAACAGGCCCATCGCGCCCATCTGCCGCACGATGTCGTACGGGAACTCCTCGCGCTCGTAATAGTCGCCGATCACGGGGGCCACCACGTCGCGGGCGAACGCCTCGACCGTCTTGCGCAGCTCTTCGTACTCGTCCTTGAGCATGTCAACCTTTCGACAGCGCCTGCACGACGCGGGATGGGCTGGGCCGGCCGAGCAGCCCGGCCAGCCAGGTGCTGGTGGCCACGAGCTTGCCCAGGTCGAGCCCGGTCTCGATGCCGAGCCCGCGCAGCATCCAGACGAGGTCTTCGGTGGCGAGGTTGCCGGTGGCGGACTCGGCGTAGGGACAGCCGCCGATGCCGCCCGTGGAGGCGTCCACGGTGGTCACGCCCGCCCGCAGCGCCGCCAGGGTGTTGCCGAGCGCCTGGCCGTAGGTGTCGTGGAAGTGCACGGCGAGCCTGTCCGGCCGGCGGAACGCCTTGATCAGGGCGGTCACGTGCCCGGGCGTGCCGACGCCGATGGTGTCGCCGAGCGACAGCTCGTAGCAGCCGAGCCCCAGCAGCCGCTCGCCGACCGTGACGACCTGCGCGATCGGCGTCGGACCCTCCCAGGGGTCGCCGAAGCACATCGACACGTACGCCCGCACCCTGACACCACTGTCCACCGCCTTGGCCACGACCGGCTCGAACATGTCGAACTGGCTTTCCAGGCTCCGGTTGAGGTTCTTGGCCGCGAACGTCTCGGTGGCGCTGGCGAAGATCGCGATCTCGTCCACGCCGAGGCCGAGGGCCCGGTCGAGACCGCGCAGGTTCGGCACCAGCACGGGGTAGCGCACGCCGGTCCTGCGGTGCAGCCTGGTGAGCAGCTCGTCGGCGTCGGCCAGCTGCGGCACCCACTTCGGGTGCACGAAGCTGGTCGCCTCGATCACCTTGTGTCCCGCGTCCGCGAGCCGGTCGATGAACTCGGCCTTGACCTCGACGGGCACGACCGCGGACTCGTTCTGCAGCCCGTCGCGCGGGCCGACCTCGTAGATCGTGACCTGCTGCGGCAGGCCTTCCATGGGATACGCCCTGCTCATGGCCTCACTCCGTTCGGCGGGCTCGGTCGCCAGACGCCGCCGCCTTCCCCCGCTCTGGTCGCTCCGCTCCCGCCGCTCCTCCAAACGACGGCACTCCCTCGCTGATCACGGCCAGGACGGCGTCCATGTCGACCGATTGGCCGGCCTGCGCGGGCAGTTCGGAGAGCACGCCGTCGCGCGGGGCGGTGACCGTGTGCTCCATCTTCATGGCCTCCACGATGATCAGCGGCTGACCCTCGCTCACCTGCTCGCCGACCTGCGCCTTGACGACCAGGACCGTGCCGGGCATGGGGCTGCGCACCACGCCGTCCCCGGCCGCCGCGGTCCCCGGCCGGTCGCCGGGATCGCCGATGAGGTGCCGGGTGAACGCCCACGCCCGGCCGTCTCGGCCGAGCCACAGCGTGTCGCCGTCGCGTACGTGCACGTAGTGCTCGGTGCGCCCGCCGAGCGTGACCGCCAGCCCGGCCGCATCGGACCCGCCCTTCCGGATCCGCGCGGCCACGTTCACTCCGTTGATCCGCACCTCGGCGGACTCTTCGGGCAGGCCGCGGACCTGGACCGGATGCACGCCGTCCCTGGACTCCAGCCGCCACGTCGTCCACGCGGACTCGCCGACCCGCCAGCCGTCGGTGACCTCCCACGGGTCCTCGCCCTGCGGGAGGGCGTGGAAGACCAGCGCCGCGGCGGCCAGCGCCTCGTCCGGCACCTCCACGCCGGGGACCAGGTCGGGGAGCGCACGCTCGACCAGGCCGGTGTCCAACTCGCCCGCCACGACGGCCGGGTGGGCGGCCAGGGCACGCAGGAACGGAACGTTGGTGACCACGCCCAGCACGGCCGTGCCGGCCAATGCCCGGTCGAGCGACCTGAGCGCCGCTTCCCTGTCCGGCGCCCAGGCCACGACCTTGGCCAGCATCGGGTCGAACTCGCTGCCCACGACCCCGCCTTCCGCCAGCCCCGAATCCACCCGGACGCCGGCCGTGGCGTCGTCGCGGGGTTCGCGGAGGAGGAGCACGCGACCGCCCGTGGGAAGGAAGCCGCGGGCCGGGTCCTCGGCGTAGACGCGAGCCTCGACGGCGTGCCCGTCGAGGCGCACGTCCTCCTGCCCGAACGGCAGCCGCTCCCCCGCCGCCGCCCGCAGCTGCAGCTCCACCAGGTCCAGACCGGTCACCATCTCCGTGACGGGGTGCTCGACCTGCAGACGCGTGTTCATCTCCATGAAGTGGTAGGCCCCGGTGGCGCCGTCCACGATGAACTCGACCGTGCCGGCGCCCGCGTACCCGACCGCCCGCGCGGCCTCCACCGCCGCCGCCCCCATCCGGGCGCGCGCCGGCGGGGTCACGAAGGGCGACGGGGCCTCCTCGATGATCTTCTGATGCCTGCGCTGCAGGCTGCACTCGCGCTCGCCGAGGTGGACGACGTTGCCGTGGGTGTCGGCCAGGATCTGGATCTCGATGTGGCGAGGGCGCTCGACGTACCGCTCGATCAGCAGGGTGGCGTCGCCGAAGGCGGCGCGGGCCGTACGCCGCGCCGACTCCAGCGCGTCGGGGAGCTCGGCGGCCGACCGCACCAGCACCATGCCTTTGCCCCCGCCCCCGGCGGACGGCTTGATGAGGGCGGGGAAGTCCCGCCAGGCCGCCAGCGCGTCGCCGGGCTCGGCCGCACCCGGGACCACCGGCACCCCGGCGGCCGACACGGTGGCCTTGGCGCGGATCTTGTCGCCCATCGCCTCGATGGCCTCGGCCGGCGGGCCGACGAAGACCAGGCCGGCCGCGGCGCACCGCCGCGCGAACTCGGCGTTCTCGGCCAGGAACCCGTATCCGGGATGGACGGCTTGCGCGCCCGACGCCAGGGCTCCCTGGATGATCGCCTCAATATCCAGATATTTCGGCACCTGAAGGGCTATGTCGGCTTCAAGCACGTGCTTGGCGCCCGCGTCGGACGCCGTGTGCACGGCCACCGACGTGATGCCGAGCCTGCGCAACGTGCGGGCGATGCGTACGGCGATCTCGCCCCTGTTGGCGATCAGAACACGGTCGAACAACATGCGTCACATCCGGAAGACGCCGTAACCGGCGGGCTCGAGGGGGGCGTTGGCCGCCGCGGACAGCGCCAGGCCGAGAACGGTGCGGGTGTCGAGCGGGTCGATCACGCCGTCGTCCCACAGCCTGGCCGTGGAGTAGTACGGGTTCCCCTGGTGCTCGTACTGGGCCCTGATCGCGTCGGCGTCGGCGGTGCCGACCGTGGTGAGGACGTTCGCGGCCTGCTCGCCCCCCATGACCGAGATGCGGGCGTTCGGCCACATCCACAGGAACCTGGGCGAGTACGCCCGCCCCGCCATCGCGTAGTTC
>NZ_VCKY01000341.1 GCF_005889735.1 Nonomuraea turkmeniaca | reverse complement strand
GAGCTGGCCGGGGTGGCGGGGTACGAGGGCGGGCTGAAGAGCGCCGACCGGGTCCGGAAATATCTGGACTCGCTGCAAGAGGCCGTCGAGTACGTCCGCGTCAAGAGCCCGATCCTCAGCGTGGGCGGCAGCCAGTGGTTCGACGTGATCGGGCGGGAGCTCGTCGCCGCCCAGGCCAGGATCCTGCTCCGCAGCGGCGCGTACGTCAGCCACGACGACGGCTACTACCGCGAGCGCACCCCGTTCACCCGCATCGACGGCGAGCTGCGCCCGGCGCTGGAGGTGTGGGCGCACGTGTTGTCCACGCCCGAGCCAGGGCTGGCGATCGTGGGCATGGGCAAGCGGGACGCGCCTTATGACGAGGGGCTGCCGATCCCCCGGCGCGGCGACGTCACCGTCGTGAAGATGCAGGACCAGCACACGATCGTGCGGGCCGACGGGCTCAAGCCGGGTGACCTGCTGGCTTTCGGCATCTCCCATCCCTGCACCGCGTTCGACAAATGGCCCGTGCTGCCCCTGGTGGACCAGGACTACCGTGTCGTTGGCACGATAAAGACCAACTTCTAGGGAAAGACCAACTTCTCAGGGAGATCGCGTGAAAAAGGAGCTCCGGACGAGCGAGGGCGCCGCCCCGATCGGCGCCTATTCGCAGGGTCTCGTGGTGGGTGAGTTCGTCTACACCTCCGGCATGGGGCCGCTCGACCCGCACACCGGGGAGATCGTCGGCGACGACGTGGCCACCCAGACGCACCAGGTCATGCGTAACCTCGGCGCCATCCTCGCCGCGCACGGCCTCGGGTTCGACGACGTGGTCAAGTCCACGGTCCACCTGCAGCACCTCAAGCGGGACTTCGCCGCCTACAACGAGGTCTACAAGTCGTACTTCAACCCGCCGTTCCCCGTACGCACCACCGTGGGGTCCGAGCTGCTGGACATCCTCGTGGAGATCGACTTCGTCGCCTACAAGCGCGCATAAGGGCACAGGGACGGCTCGTGGACAGTTCGGTTTACGTCTTCGTCGAGGACCTGCGCGGCGAGGGCGTCGAGCGGGTGCTCGACAGGATCAGCGCGTACGGCGTGGCCGGCGTCACCGTCGGAGCCGTGCACCACGCCTCCCGCGATGTCACCCCGCACGGGCTGTCCAGGCTGACCGTCCGGCACGACGGGGCGCACTTCGCCCCGCCTGCCGACCTGTTCTCCGGGCTGCGGTTGGCTCCGGTGCCCGGCTATCCGGAGGCGTTCGACGGGCTCCGCGAAGCCTGTGCGAAACGGTCCATGAAGCTCCACGGATGGACGGTCTTCCTGCGCAACGCCACGATCGGCATGGAACACCCGGACGTGACGGTACGCGACTGCTTCGGCGACCGCGGCTCCCCCGCCGACCTGTGCCCGGCCCATCCGGACGTGCGCGACTACGCGGTCGCGCTGGCCAGGGCGGTGGCCAGGCTGGGGGTCGACAGCGTGGTGGCCGAGTCGCTGCACTTCAGCCCCCTGGAGGCGCAGCGCTCGTTCGTGCCGCTCGGGCCGATGGACGCATACCTGTTCGGGCTCTGCTTCTGCGACTACTGCATGCGCCGGGCCACCGACCTGGGCGTGCAGGCCGAGGTGGCGCGGGAGGAGTGCGCCGGGATCGTGGGGCGGGTCTTCGACGGCGACCAGCCCGCGCAGGGCGAGGTGACCCGGGCGGCGCTGACCGCGTACGCGGGGCCCGACGTCGTGGCCTACGCCCGGGCCCGCTCCGAGACCGTCACGACGCTGGTGTCCGAGGTGGCGTCGGCGGTGGCCGAGGAGGGCTCCAAGCTGGTGTTCGTCGATTCGACGGGCGCGGTCAAGGGCTATGCCGACGGGTTGCCCACGCCCGGCCTCGCGGCGCACGACGCCTGGCAGTTCGGGGTGGATCTGGTGGCTCTGGGGGATCTCGTGCCGGCGTTCGGGGTGCTGGCGTACGCGCGGGACGCGGCTCGGGTGGCCGACGACGTGGGCGCCTACCTGCGGTCCGTGGGCAAGGATCGGGAGGTGCGGGCGGTGTTGCGGCCGGGCCATCCCGACAGCGACTCCGCCGACCGGCTGCTGGCCAAGGCCCGCGGGGCGAAGGCGGCAGGGGCGCTGGCGGTGGACTTCTACGCGTACGGGCTCGTGCCGCATCCGGTGCTCGACCGCATCCCGGCGGCCCTGTCGGAAGCTCTGTGACTATGCGGTGCTGAAGAGGCAGAACTCGTTGCCTTCCGGGTCGGCCAGCACCACCCACTCGTCATACGTGCCCAGCACGGTGGCGCCCAGCGCGCTGAGCCGGGCGAGCTCGGCGTCGGGGTCGTCGCTCTCCAGATCCAGGTGGAGGCGATTCTTGACGATCTTTCGTTCCGGCACCCGCTGGAACCACAACCGCGGCGACCCGCCCTCGACCAGCACGTGTTCACTGGCCTCACTCCGTGAGGCGGGTTCGGTCGCCATATGCCGCCGCCTTCCCCCGCTCTGGTCGCTTCGCTCCCGCCGCTCCTCCAGGCGACGGCACTCCCTCACCGGATCGTGTTCCGGATCGTCGACGCCTTCCGCACGCAGCCGCGCCAGCTCGGCCTCGTCATAGGGGGCGACGGCGTAGCCGTCCAGTGCGGCGGCCCAGAACCTGGCCAGCGAGGCCGGGTGCCGGCAGTCGACCACGACGTCACGCAGCCTGGCCACCGGGCCGCCTCGCCTCGATGAGGAACCTGCTGGAGTGCGCCACGAACGGCCCCTCGGCCTCGATGCGCTCGTGCAACGCCCGCAGCTTGTCCTGGTATCGCTCGGCGGAGAACCCCGGCACGATCCAGATCACCTTCCGCAGGAAGTAGATCACCGCACCGACGTCGCGGAACTCCATCCGCAATCGCTCGAACCGCAGGTCCACGACCTCCAGCCCGGCGGACTCGGCCGCCTCCCTGGCCTTGTCGGGGTCGCGGTGCGAGCCGTCGTACGGCCCGATGAAGTAGTCGGTCAGCTCGGCCACGCTCCACGGCCCCACCTGCTGGGAGAAGTAGGACCCGCCGGGTCGCAACACCCTGGCGATCTCCGCCCACCACGTCGCCACCGGGTGCCGGCTGCTGACCAGGTCGAAGACCCCGTCGCGGAACGGCAGGCGCGGCTCGTCGTCGTCGGCCACCACCCACGCCCCGCGCGGGCGCAGCCGGGAGGCGGCCAGCTTGAGGTTGGGCGGCCACGACTCGGTGGCCACGGTCACCGGCGGCAGGCTGGGCAGGCCCGCCAGGATCTCGCCGCCGCCGGTCTGGATGTCGAGCGCGGCCCGCGCCCCGGCCATCCGCCCGGCGAGCAGCCGCGCGTAGCCCCATGAGGGCCGTTCCTCGCTGGCCCGGCCGTCGAGCCAGGAGAAGTCCCAGCCGTCCACGGAGACGGTGCTCGCCTCCCGGACGAGGTCGTCGTACGTATGCCGCATCTTTTGACCTTGTCAGCGGCCCGGCCCGGCGTTCAACCAAATTTCGTCATGCGAAGCGGCTGCGTACCGCCGCGCGATCGATCATGAGCTGGTCGATGAGCTGCGCGACGGGGTCGGGCCGCCGCTGCGCCAGCAGGGTGAGTGCGAGCTGCCGGGGCGCCTCCGCGGCTCTGGTCCGCCCCGTCGTGGCCTTGATGGCGTGGTTGATGGCGGCACGGGCACTGGAGGTGAGCGCCGTCGAGGGGACCCGCGGGTGCTTGCGCGGCGTCTTGGGCACGTCGCCGACCTCGAGGCCGAGCATGCGCAGTGCCGCCTTGTCGAGGTCGTCGAGCGCGACCCTGGCGCCCTCCAGGTCGACGCCCAGCGACCGCGCCACATCCTGGTGGTGCAGGAGGCCGAGCAGCAGGTGCTCGGTGCCCAGCCGCCGGTCCCCCCGCAACCTGGCCTCCTCGAACGCGGCCATGATGACCACATGGAACGGGGTCTTCTGTCTGCCGAACATCCCGAATCCTCACTTCCCGTATTTGGCGTGCACCGACTGCCGTGACATGCCGAGCGCGTCGCCGATCTGCTCCCAGGTCCAGCCCTGCTCCCTGGCGAGCGCCACCGACACGGCCTCGACCTGCTCGGCCAGCCGGTGCAGCGCGCCCACCGCCCGCAGACCCATGGCGGGGTCGTTGGACCTGATCCGCTCGGAGAGCTCTGTTACGTCCACGGTGTCAGGCTAGCTTGACAGCTGGAGATGTGTCAATCTAGCCTGACAGCCATGGACGATGTGTTGATCGTAGGAGCGGGCCCTGTCGGCCTCATGCTCGCGTGCGAGCTGAGCCTGGCCGGGATCCGCCCGATCGTGCTGGAGAAGAGGGCCGAGCCGAGCGAGCTGCCCAAGGCCAATGGCCTGGGTGGGCAGATCATCGAGCTGCTCGACCACCGCGGCCTCCTGGAGCGTTTCAGCGAGGGCAGCCCGTTCGCGGGCCGGGCCCCGGGGTTCCCGTTCGGGTCGGTGCCGCTGAGGTTCGACGGGCTGGACGACATCCCCCTGCGGCTGGTGCTGATCCAGCAGCCGCGCATGGAGCGGCTGCTGGCCGAACGAGCGGTCGAGCTCGGCGTCGAGATCAGGCGAGGATGCGAGGTGCTCTCCCTCGACCAGGACGCCGACGGCGTGACGCTCGGCCTGGCGAACGGCACGGCGGACGGCACGGCGGACGGCACGCCGGACGGCACGCCGGACGGCACGGCGGAGGACAACGTACGCGCCCGCTACGTCGTGGGCTGCGACGGCGGGCACAGCCTCGTACGCGAGCTGGCCGGGATCGGCTTCCCCGGCACCACCGCCGACTATGTGCTGCGGCTCGGCCACTTCAAACTGGACGGCGTCGCCGACCCCTTCAAACCCCTGGAGCTGGCCGGGCTGGAACCGGGCTGGAACCGGACCCCGCACGGCCGCGTGCTGCTCACCTCACTGCAGCATGACGTGCTGATCGCCGGCGTGCGAGAGAAGGGTGACGGAGCTCGGCCTCAGGAAGGCCCCGTGACGCTCGAGGACTTCCGCGCGGCCGTGCGCCGCGTGCTGGGCAGGGACCTACCCTTGGGAGAGCCGATCTGGCTGTCGAGCACGGTCGTGCAGGCGCGGGTGGCCGAGCGGTATCAAGCCGGGCGGGTGTTCCTGGCCGGGGACGCCGCGCACCTGTTCCCCGCGGGCGGCTCGGCGCTCAACGTCGGCATGACCGACGCGGCCAACCTCGGCTGGAAGCTGGCCGCCACGCTCCACGGCCGCGCCCCGGCAGGGCTGCTCGGCACGTACGAGGCCGAGCGCCGCCCGGCCGCCGAGCGGACACTCGTCCAGACCCGCGCGCAGGCGGCCCTGGACCGCCTGGACGACGAGGACGGCGCGGCACTGCGTGAGTTGCTCGGCGAGGTGTTCGCGTACGAGCAGCCGGCCCGCCACCTGGCCACGCTGCTGCACGGTTCTGACGTCCGGTACGGCTCCGACCCGCATCCGCTGGTCGGCCACTTCGTCCCCGACCTGGCGCTGGCGGACGGCCGCCGGGTGGCCGAGCTGATGCGCCAAGGCCGGCCGGTCCTGCTCGACCTCGGCGGCGGGGCCGACCTCGACGACAGGGACAGGAGCTGGATCGACGTGATCAGGACACGTGCCGACGACGCGCCCGCCGACACGTTGCTGATCCGCCCCGACGGCTACGTGGCCTGGGCAGGAACGCCGGGCCTGCCCGAAGCGATCTCCGCCTGGTTCACCCCCAGCCCGGCCTGACGAGCCCCGACTCGTACGCGATCACGACGAGCTGGGCCCGGTCGCGGGCGTGCAGCTTCATCATGGACCGGCTCACGTGGGTCTTGGCGGTGGCCGGCGACATGAAGAGCTTGGCGGCGATCTCGTCGTTGGTCATGCCGGTCCCGACCAGGGCGAGCACCTCGCGTTCGCGCTCGGTGAGCTGGTCGAGGCCGTCGGCGGCGGCCGGCTCCTTCGCTCGGGAGGCATACTCGGCGATCAGGCGGCGGGTCACGCTCGGGGACAGCAGCGCCTCCCCGGCCGCGACCACCCGGACGGCCTGGATCAACTCGGCGGGCTCGGTGTCCTTGACCAGGAAGCCGCTGGCGCCGCCGCGCAGCGCCTCGAAGACGTACTCGTCCAGCTCGAACGTCGTCAGGATGATGATCCGCGGGCCCTCCGGCATCTGGCGGGTGGCGGTGAGGCCGTCGGTGCCCGGCATGCGGATGTCCATGAGCACCACGTCCGGCCCGTGCTGGGCCGCCAGCCGCACCGCCTCCGCGCCGTCGGAGGCCTCGGCCACCACCGTCATGTCCGCCTGGGCGTCGAGCAGCGCCTTGAAGCCCGCCCGGACCAGCGCCTGGTCGTCGGCCAGCAGCACCTTGATCATGAGGTCTCCTCGGGTAGTGGCAGCCGGGCCTCGACCTCGAAGCCGGCGCCCGACGGGCCGGCGACCAGCGTCCCGCCCAGCGCGACGGCCCGCTCGCGCATGCCGGGGATGCCGTTGCCGCTGCCGGACTCGGACAGTACAGCAGGGGTGGTCGCGCCGGTGTCGGTCACGCGGAGGGCGAACTCGCGTTCGCCGTACTCCAGCCGCACGGTCACCGCCGAGCCGGGGGCATGGCGGGCGGCGTTGGTGAGGGACTCCTGCACGATCCGGTACGCGGCCCGCTCCACCGAAGGCGGCAGCGGGCGTGTGCCGACCCGCTTGAGCGTCACCTCCAGGCCCGAGCGCTCGATCAGCTCGTCGAGCCGGTCGAGCCCGGCCGTGGGCGAGCGCGGGGCGCCCTCGCGCAGCACGTTCAGCACCGAGCGCATCTCGCCCAGCACCTCCTTGGACGCCGTCTTGATGGTGGCCAGGGCCGTCCTGGCCTGTTCCGGGTTGTCGTCGATGAGGTGCAGCGCGGTCGACGCCTGGACGTGGATGAGCGAGATGTTGTGCGCGAGCACGTCGTGCAGCTCCTGCGCCATGGTCAGCCGTTCCTCGCTGGCCTGCCGTCTGGTCTCCTCCTCGACGGCGCGCTGCTGCTGGGCGCGGCGCTCGCGGGCGATCCTCACCATCTCGGCCGCGACCATGCAGAGCAGGATGAACGACGACACCGCCAGGTCGTGGAAGAGCCCGCGCTGCGGCTGGGAGGTGACCCAGGGGTAGACGATGAAGGTCACCAGCGTGACCCCGGCCATGACCCACGCTGTCGGCCGATGGCTCCGCAGGACCAGCAGGAAGAGCATGGCGATCGGCGAGATGAAGATCCCGCCGTACGGGTAGCCGAGCCAGACGTAGACGTAGGTCGCCAGGAAGGTGACGACGGACGTGGTGATCGGGAACTTCCGATGCAGGACGAGCATCAGCGGCCCGACCAGCAGCAGCCCGTAGGAGAGCGGGTCGAGCGGCTCCCTCGACGCCTGCCCGCGCTGCGCACCCTGGGACAGCGCCACCTGGAACACGGCGGCGATCAGGGCGAGGTAAGGGGCGAAGCCGGACTTGGAGCGCACGCCTCAACGCTAAGTCACCACCCTGACCAGCGCATCACCCTCATGTCGCAGGGGGCCCTACCGCGACGGGCGTACCTGGTGGATTGTGGAGATCATGCGACGAGTGATCGTTCCCGCAGCAGCAGTCCTCACCACGCTCGTGCTCGCTCCCCCCGTGGCGGCCGAGCCCCAGCAGAAGGTCCCGGTCGCCGAGGGGTATGGCGGCGCTGTCGCCACCGTCGACCTGGACGCCAGCAAGGCCGCCCTCTCCGTGTTGAGAAAGGGCGGCAACGCCGTGGACGCCGCGGTCGCGGCCGGTGCGGTGCTCGGGGTCACCGAGCCGTACTCGGCCGGGCTGGCCGGCGGCGGTTTCATGGTCTACTACGACGCCAGGCAGCGTAAGGTCTTCACGATCGACGGCCGCGAGACCGCGCCGCGGGCGATGACCTCGACCACCCTGGAGGGCATCCCATTCGAGGAGGCCGTCACCAGCGGATTGTCGGCCGGCGTGCCGGGCACGGTCGCGAACTGGGACCTGGCCCTGCGCAGGTTCGGCACGATCTCGCTCAAGCAGGCGCTCCAGCCCGCGATCGAGGTGGCCTCCAAGGGCTTCGTCGTGGACCAGACCTTCTACGACCAGACCGCCGCCAACGCCACCCGCTTCAAGGACTTCACCTCCACGGCCGCCCTGTACCTCCCGAACGGCGCCCCGCCGCCCGTCGGCTCGGTGTTCAGGAACCCGGAGCTCGCGGACACGTACCGGCAGCTGGCCAAGCGCGGCCCTTCCTGGTTGTACGGCGGCCGGCTCGGCGAGGAGATCGTGGCCACCGTCAAACAGCCCCCGGTCACCCCTGGCAGCACCCGCAACGTGCGTCCCGGCCTGATGGAGCTGTCGGACCTGCGTGCGTACCGCGCCCTCATGCGGGAGCCCACCAAGATCTCCTACAAGGGCATGGACGTGTACGGCATGGCGCCTCCGTCCTCCGGCGGATCCACCGTGGGCGAGGCGCTCAACATCCTGGAGTCGCTGCCCAAGGTGGGCCTGCACGAGTACCTGGAGGCGTCCAGGCTGGCCTTCGCCGACCGCGGCAAGTACGTCGGCGACATCCCCGGCGTCCCGCTGAAGGAGCTGCTGTCGGACGGCTTCGCCAAGGAGCGGGCCTGCCTGATCGGCGAGCGGGCGATGGCGCACCCGGCCGCGCCGGGCAGCCCGGACGGCTCGTACGAGCCCTGCGCCCAGCCCACCGGGAGCGCCACCCCGGTCGCGGACGAGGGCCCCGAGACCACCCACCTGGTCGTGGCCGACCGCTGGGGCAACGTGATCGCCTACAACCTGACCATCGAGTCCACCGGTGGCAACGGCATCGTGGTGCCGGGCCGCGGCGTGCTGCTCAACAACGAACTGACCGACTTCACGTTCGGCCCCGCCCCCGGCGACCCGAACCTGCC
>NZ_VCKY01000340.1 GCF_005889735.1 Nonomuraea turkmeniaca | reverse complement strand
ACCCCGAACCGCTGCTCTCGGTCTCGGTCCGGGTGTCACTGGACGTGCCGCTGCTGGGCGGTGGCGGCGACGGCCTGCTGGACGCCGACATCGGTGTGGGACTGGGCTCCAGCCTGCTCGGAATGATCGTGGTGGTCCCCGGATCGGTGCTGCTCGGACGGCAGGTCGTGGCCCGCAGGGCACGGCGGCCGCGCGATGCGGAAAAGGGGCGGGTTGCACGCCACCGCACCTGATCCCCTACTATCTAGCGTCGGATAGAGGGCGCCTTCCGGCCTGGATGACATCCTGATCGGAATCTGCCCTGCGGCTCTGGGTGAGGAGAAGCGTGGCGGTTGCGGCCCCCTCCTTCCGGCAGCGTGCCCGGTGGCGCGGGATCGTCGCGGTCATCACAGCGGGTCTTCTGGTGGTGACGCCCGCGGCGGCGCGGGCCGAGCCCAAGCCCACGGTGAAGCAGCTCAGGAAGGAGCTGGACACGCTCCTGAAGGAGTCGGACAAGCTCATCACCGACTACTACAACAGCCGCATCGCCCACCAGAAGGCTGAAAAAGCCGAAAAATCAGCGCGGGAGAAGCTGGCCGCCGCCCAGGAGGTCTACAACCAGAACTCCACCGAGCTCAGGGCGATGGCCGTGGCCCAGTACACCGGCACCGAGCCCAGCCAGGTCGCCATGCTGTCCGGCGCCCAGGACCCGTCCACGCTCCTCGGCAGGATGGCCCTCGTCCAGCACCTCGTCGCCCTCCAGGAGGCCAGGCTCCAAGGTTTCGCCCAGGTCAGGGACGACCGGCAGCAGGCGCAGGACGAGGCCGCCGCCCGCGCCGGGGATCTCGACCGGACGGTCGGCGAGCTGGAGGCACGCAAGAAGAAGGCCGAGCGGCAGATCGAGCGCATCAGGGACAAGATCGACCAGCTGCACAAGGCGCCGGGCATGCGCTCCGACGGCACGTTCGTGCCGCAGCTGCCGCAGGGGTCCGATCACATCACGCCGCGCATGGCGCTGGTCAAGCAGCTCATCCAGGACCGGTTCGACGTGCCGTACGGGATCGGCTGCTACCGGGCGATCCAGGACGGCGGCGAGCACCCCCTGGGCCGGGCGTGCGACTTCATGCTGAGCCGGGGCGGCGCGATGCCGTCCGCGGAGGAGCTCAAGCGCGGCGATCAGATCGCCAACTGGGCGATCAAGAACGCCAAGCGCCTGGGCATCATGTACATCATCTACCGGCAGCGCATCTGGCACGTCCGCACCGGCGCCTGGCGGACGATGTCCGACCGCGGCGGCAACACCGCCAACCACTACGACCACCCGCACATCTCGGTGTACTAACGCAGAGCGGTGAAGAACGCCCGGACATCGGTCACGAACGTCTCGGGCTGCTCCAGCGCGGCGAACGTGCCGCCGCGCTCGTGCTCCACCCAGCCGACGATGTTGTTGTCGCGCTCGGCGAAGCGCCGGATCGGGCGCAGGATGTCCTTGGGGAACACCGAGATCGAGGTGGGCACCGTCGCGGGTTTGAGCTCCCACTCGACGCTGGTGTCCTGGTCGGTGTCCGGCGTCTCGACGAAGGACCGGGCCGCCGAGCCCGCCGTGTTGGTCAGCCAGTAGAGCATGACCGTGGTGAGCAGCCGGTCGGTGTCGATCTCGGCGTCGCTCCACTCGTGGTAGACGCTGGCGAACCAGGCCAGCAGCGCGACCGGGGAGTCGGCCATGCCGTACGCGAACGTCTGCGGCCGGCTGGACTGGATGAGCTTGTAGCCGTACTGGCCGGTGAGGTAGTGCTCGCGGAAGGCCATCCGCTCCTGCTCCACCTCGGTGAGTCCGTCGAGCTCGCCGGGTGCGCCGATGGGGAAGCAGATGATGCCGTTGCCGTGCATGCCGGCCACGCGCTCGGGGGCCAGGATGCCGACCTCGCGGGAGATCCAGGTGCCCCAGTCGCCGCCCTGCACGCCGAAGCGCTCGTAGCCGAGCCGGGTCATGAGCTCCAGCCAGGCGCGGGCGATCCGCGTGGAGCCCCATCCCGTCTCACGCGTGGGGCCGGACAGGCCGTAGCCCGGCAGGGACGGGATGACCAGGTGGAAGTCGCGGCTGAGCGGCTCGATCACGTCGAGGTACTCCACCGGGGAGCTGGGCCAGCCGTGGGTGATCAGCAGGGGCAGGGCGCCGGGGTCGGCGGAGCGTACGTGGAGGAAGTGGATGCGCTGGCCGTCGATCTCGGTGACGAACTGGTCGTGCCGGTTCAGCCCGGCCTGCGCCGCTGCCCAGTCGTAGCCGGTGCGCCAGTGCTCGACCAGGCTCTGAAGGTGGGCGAGCGGCACGCCGTACTGCCATCCCAGGCCGGGCACCTCGTCCGGCCAGCGCACCCGGTCGAGCCGGGCGCGCAGGTCGTCCAGCTCGGCGTGGCCGGTCTCGAGGCGGAAGGGCTGCAAGGTCAACACGTCTCCTCAATCGTTGTCGTACGCTGTACCGTACACCATACGGAAGGGGTGCGCAACGGGTACAGGCGGGTGAACAGGTCGATGCCGTGCACCGCGGTCTTGCCCCCCGAAGGCGTACCGGAGCCCGTCCGGCGACAGGCGGAACCGGTTGATCGGCGGCAGCATCGCCGACGTCGCCCAGGCCGTCCCCCGTTTCGACCGCGAACCTGGCCGCGGTGCGGCTCGCCGGCACCACCGCCACCCTGTACGAGAGCCCGGCCGACCCGATCAGACTCACCACGTACATGGTCCGCGCCACCAAGACCAAGGATTGGGTCTACTACGCCCGCGACTCCCTCACCGGACCGCCGACGGCACCCGCGTGCGCCGCATCCCCAACGTGGGCTCCGGCATCGCCGACGCGCTGTTCTCACCCACCGGCAAGCGGTTCGTCACCGACTGCCCGGGCCTGCACAACGGCACCCACCGCGTCTACGACTACCGGAGCGGCGCCGAGCTGCGGCACGTCGAGTCGCCCTGCTCCGGCCTGGCCACCTGGTACGGCGACGACCACCTGGTCTGCTGGGTACGCCCCGACGGCACGGCCGGCAGGCGGCAGATCCAGGCGATCGACTTCACCGGCGCGATGGTGCGCCTGCTGGTGGACGTGCCGTCCGACGCCTCGAACCTGGACGTGATCTACACCTACAAGCGCGGTGGCTAGTGCCGGTCAAACGCGCCGGCCGGGAACGGGCCCCGGACGGCGCGTCGCGAGCTACAAGGCGGCGGTCTCATCCAAGGTGCCGGGAGAAGAACCGCAGCGCGTGGTCGGTCTCGAACGCCGGGATTCCTCCGTGGTCGCCGGGGTTGGCGTGCAGCGTCTTGTCGGTCGAACCCAGGGCGTCGAACAGCGCCAAGGCCTGGTCCCTGGGCACCCGCGTATCGTCCCATTGGAGCAGGAACTGCACCGGCACGGTGACGCGGGCGGCGGGTGCGGCCAGCCCGTGCACGCCGAGCAGGCCCAGCACCGCGGCGCGGATCCGGGAGTCGGCGGCGAGCAGCGGCACACCGAGCCCGCAGCCCATCGACACACCCCAATAGCCCACCGGGCCGGCGCCCACGTGGTCGAGCTCCTGGACTGCGGTCAGAACGGCCTGCCAGTCGGCGACGGCCTGCCCGGACAGCAGGTCGTGCATGGCCGCGACCAGCCCGGCCGGATCCTCTCCGGCGGCCATGCGGGCCTGCATGTCGCCCGCGAACTGGATGAACTGTTCATCCTTCGGCCGGTCGCCGTGGTTGGGGGCATCGATCGCGGCGACGGCGAAACCCCCCTCGGCGGTGAACCGGTGTGCGCCGGCCAGGACGCCGGGGGCCCTCTTGTGCTGGCCGCCGCCGTGTCCCATCAGGATCAGCGGGCGGGGGCCGGTGGCGCCTTTCGGCGTGAACAGCACACCGGTGATCTCGCCGAGGGTGAAGGACTGTTCGGTGACGCCGTCGGTCGACGTCTGGGAGGTCAAGCTGAAGCGCATAGCGTTTCAAAGCCTTTCGGGGTGCCTTGTGCCGGGCGCTCCCTAGACCATGCAGGGGAGGGAGCCCCGACCTGTCATCACAGCGTTGATCGGTCTCACCTCCTCCAGTCGTCCTGCTGTACGGCGCCGCCGAAGATATCACACAGACCCCGCTGTCCAACCACGGGCAGGTCTGTCTAACGCACCCGCCCGCGCGGCTTGAGCCGGGTGCCGGGCAGCACGGGCGCGGGGAGCGGCGCCCCGTCGAACCCCTCGACGGCGCCGAACCCCTCGCCCTCCATCCACTCCTTGCGGTAGGCGGCGATCTCGTCGTGGGAGCGGCCGACGAAGTTCCACCACATCACGATCTCCTCGCCGAACGGCTCGCCGCCGATCAGCAGCACCCGACCGCGCCCGGAAACCCGAACCCCGGACCGCCCCGGCGGCAGGTACACCAGCGGCCCCCGCTCCAGCCCCGCCACCTCTCCGTCGAGCAGCAGCAGCCCGTGCTCGAACGCCGGGTCGAGCGGAACCTCGCCCTGGCCGTCCACGGCGATCTCGGCGCCGACGAGCGGGGTGTAGGCGGAGGCAGGGGAGGACACGCCGCCGAGCGATCCCATGACCACAGTCGCCGCGTACCCCGAACCCTCCAGCACCGGCAGCGCAGGGTGGTGCTCGAACGCGGGCGCGACGTGCCGGTGCTCGCCGGGCAACGCCACCCACAACTGCACGCCGTGCAGCACCGTCTCCGGCGACTCCTCCGAGTGGGAGATGCCGCGACCGGCCGTCATCAGGTTCAGCTGCCCGGGGCGTACCCGCTGCAGGGTGCCCAGGCTGTCGCGGTGCAGCACGTCGCCCTCGACCAGCCAGGTCACCGTCTGCAGGCCGGTGTGCGGATGCGGCGGCACCCGCATGGCCGACTGCTCGGGACCGTACGCGTCCAGGAAACACCAGGCGCCGATCATGCGCCGGTGCGCGCCCGGCAGGGTCCTGCTCACGGACATCGCGCGCGGCCCGCCCAGCGGCACGTCGCGCCCCTCCAGCACTTCACGGTCCGCGCCCGTGTCGGACCCGCAGCGGATCTCCTGCGGGTCAAGTTCCAGGTTGCTCACCCCACGACTGTACGGTCTTCGGGTCAAGCGACTGCAAAGCCCGCACCAGGGCAGAAGAGACGCTCATGGCGGAGCCATTGGACAGCCGCAGGGCCGAGCTGATCGCCGCGGCCCAGGCGAACTGGATATCGGCGCTCACCGACCTGGGCGGGCGCAACACGCTGCTCTACTACAAGGACCGCCGGGCGGGCACACTCGACCTGGCCGGGGCCGATCCCGCGAGCCTCGAACGTTTCCTCCGCACCGGCTCGATCAGGCTCACCCGCCTGTTCAGCGACGCCGACGCCAGGGCCGACGCGATCAGGCGCGTGCAGGCCATCCACCGCAAATCCCGCGAGCTGCTCGAAGAGCGCGGCCTGCGGGCCGCGTACCTGGCGACCGGCATGGCCAGATGGGACGAACTGTTCCTCGAGCCCGCCGCGCCCGTGCTGCTGCGCGGCCTCACCATCACCCCCACCCGGGCCAGGCACGACGACTTCGACCTCGCGCTCGACGACGAGGACGAGGTCAACCCGGTGCTGCTGCACAAGCTCGCCACCGTGTACGGCGCCGACGCGGAACGCGTGACCGGCGACCACGACCAGCTGCGGGCCATCGCGGCCGCGGCCGAGGTGCCGGGGTTCGACATCCAGGACCGGCGGGTCATCGGCACGTTCACCTACTCCAAGCTGCCGATGGTCCGGGACATGCAGGCGGCGGGCGAGTTGCTGGCCGACAGCGACGTCGTGGCCGCCATCGCCGGCGATCCCGGCGCGCAGGAACTGCTGTCGGGCGACCGCGGGCAGCCGATGGAGCTGGACTCGCCAGAGGACGACTACTCGGTGCTCGACGCCGACTCCTCCCAGCGCAGCGCCATCGCCGCCGTGCTGTCGGGCCGCAGCCTCGTGATCCACGGGCCGCCGGGCACCGGCAAGAGCCAGACCATCGCGAACCTGATCGCGGCGCTCGTCGCCAAGGGGCGCAAGGTGCTGTTCGTGGCCGAGAAGCGGGCCGCGATCGATGCCGTGTTGTCCCGGCTCAAGGGCGCCGACCTGGGAGATCTGGTGCTCGACATCCACGAGGGCACCCGCGACCGGCTGCGCATCGCCCGCGACCTCGGAGACACGCTCGACCTCGCGCAGAGCGTGAACGCGGGACCGGAGCAGGAGCTGGACCGGCGGCTCGTCGACCGGCAGCGCAGGCTGTCCCGGCACGTGGCCGGGCTGCACGAGCCGCACGCGCCGTGGGGGGTGTCGGCGTTCCAGATCCAGTCGGCGCTGCTCGGGACCCCCGCCGAGGCGCGTACGCCGGTGCGGCTCTTCCCGCCCGAGCGCATCGACCGCGAGACGGCCGACCGGATCAGGGACGAGCTGCGCGACTTCGCCCACCTGGGCGGCTTCACGCTCCGTCCCGGCAGCACGCCCTGGTACGGGGCCTCGCTGCGGACCGCCGAGCAGGCACGGCAGGCCGCCGATCTGGCGTCCCGGCTGCATTCGCACCTGCTGCCGCTGCTGGCGTACCGGGTGGACCAGGCGTGCGCCGAGGTGGGCCTGCGGGCGCCGGAGGGGTACCGGGAACGGGTGGCGATGCTGCGGCTCTTCGCCGGCGTCGCGCAGACCATGCGGCGCCTGTCGCCGCGCGTCTTCGAATCCGACCCGGCCCGCCTGGCCACCGCCGTCGGCGACGCCACCATAGGCCTGCGAGAGCGTCACGCGTTGCGCAAACAGGCCCGGGCGCTGTGGCTGGGCTCCGGCAAGCCGGAGTGTGCCGAGCTGTATGCGGCATTGGCGGACGCGGCCGGGCAGCTCGCCGAGTGGGACGCCCTCCGCCTGCCGCCACCGGCGCCCGGCGCCTGGCGTGCCGGCCCGGACGGCGCCTCCCCGCCCGGCACGCCGTGGCGAGGCGGCGACGGCCCCGGGACGTCGCCGGACGGGGCCGGGGTGCGAGAGAGATCGCCGTGGCCGCCCACGGATCTCGGCGGGCTGGTGCGGCTGCAGGCCGAGTGCGAGGCGCAGCTCGCCTCCCTCCGCGCCTACGTACGCGTCCCCGACGACCCCACCCAGGTCCTCGCCGCGCTCTGCGCCGACCGCGACACCGCGTGGAAACTCCCCAGACTGTACGAGCTGGGCATGCGTTTCGACGCGCTGGGCCTCGGCCAGCTCCTCGACGGCCTGGCACGTATGCGGGCGACGTCGGACGTGGCGGCGGACGCGTTCGACCACGCCTGGTACTCCTCCATCCTCGACCACATCAGGGTCAGCGACCCGCGCTACGCCGCGGAAAGGGGAGACGCGCTCGACGAGATCGCCGGCGACTTCCGCGAGCGCGACATCCGTCACCTGGCGGCCAACCGGGCGCGCGTCCGCCAGGCGTGGGCGGTTCGCCTGCGCGACGCCGAGGACCGCCACCCGCTCCAGGCCAGGGTGATCCGCAAGCAGGCGGCCCTGCGCCGGGGCCACCTGCCGCTGCGCCGCCTGCTCGACCAGACGGGCGACGTGTTGTTCGCGCTCAAGCCGTGCTGGGCCATGTCCCCGCTGATCGTCAGCCAGGTGCTCCCCGCGACCCGGCTGTTCGACGTGGTGATCTTCGACGAGGCCAGCCAGATCGTGCCCGCCGACGCGGTCCCGTCCGTCATGCGGGCGCACCAGATCGTGGTCGCCGGCGACGACCGGCAGCTGCCGCCGACGAACTTCTTCCGGCAGGTGGGTGACGGCCTCGAGGACGCCGAGGACGAGGAGAGCCTGGTGTCGTTCGACGCCGGCTTCGAGTCGGTGCTGGACGCGCTCCGCCCGCTGCTGCCCACGTGGCCGCTGACCTGGCATTACCGCAGCAGGGACGAGCGGCTGGTGGCGTTCTCGAACGCCCGCATCTACGGCGGGGCGCTGACCACGTTCCCCGGCGTGTCGCGTGGCGACTGCCTGCGGCACGTGGTCGTCGCCCAGCCGGTCGGGCCCGGCCAGGAGGCGTCGGTGCCGGCCGAGGTGGACAAGGTCGTGGAGCTGGTGCTGGACCACGCCCGCGCCCGCCCCGGCGAGTCGCTCGGCGTGATCGCGCTCGGCATGCGCCACGCCGAACGCGTCGACCAGGCGCTGCGGGAGGCGCTGGCCGAGCATCCCGAGCTGGAGGACTTCTTCGCCGAGGACGCGCCGGAGCCGTTCTTCGTCAAGAACCTCGAACGCGTCCAAGGCGACGAACGCGACGCGATCATCCTCACCATCGGGTACGGCAAGCACCGCGACGGCCGCATGCGCTACCAGTGGGGCCCGCTGCTGCGGGACGGCGGCGAGCGCAGGCTGAACGTGGCGGCCACCCGCGCCAAGCACCGCCTCACCCTGGTCAGCTCGTTCTCCAGCCACGACGTGGACCCCGCCCGCGTCACCAAGGCCGGCGCCCGGCTGCTGGCCGACTACCTGGAGTACGCCGGTTCGGGCGGCACCCCTGTGGACGCCTCGGGCGGCACGGCGCTCAACCCGTTCGAGTCCGACGTACGGGACCGCCTGGCCAGGTACGGCATCACCGTCGTGCCCCAGTACGGGGTCGGCGGCTTCCGCGTCGACTTCGCCGCCACCCACCCGAAGGACCCCGACCGCATGGTCCTGGCGATCGAGGCCGACGGGGCCTCCTACCGCGACTCACGCAGCGTGCGCGACCGCGACCGGCTGCGCAAGGAGCATCTGGAGCGGCTCGGCTGGAACTTCCACCGCCTGTGGTCCACGAACTGGTTCCACAACCCGCAGGCCGAGGCGGACAAACTGCGCAGGGCGTACGAGGAGGCGGTCGCCGCCTACGACCCCGAACCCGAGCCCCCGCCCCAAGCCGACGCCCAGCCCGCGCCCTCGCCCGACGCAGGCCGCGAGCTGGATCGG
>NZ_VCKY01000033.1 GCF_005889735.1 Nonomuraea turkmeniaca | reverse complement strand
AGATGTCTTAGGGTCTCGTGGGCTCGGAGATGTGTAGAAGAGACAGGGAAGAGGGCCTTGAGGCGGCCCAACTGCTCCAGGCCCTCGGCCACACACTGCTCCTCCAGGGTGCGTGATCGCGCACCCTGGAGGAGTCGTTTGGTCGCGACAGCCGCGTCCCGGTTGGTCGACAACAGCTCCGCGGCCTTCTCTTGTACGGCTTGCGTCAGGTCGCCCCCGGCGACCGCTTTCTCCGCGAGGCCGATCCGCATGGCCTCGTCCGCGTGCACGATCCTGGCCGTCAGGCAGATGTCGATCGCCTTGGCCAGGCCCACCAGCTCGACCAGGGGCTTGGTTCCCGTGAGATCGGGCACCAGGCCCAGTGCGGGCTCCTTCATACAGAACGCGACATCATCGGCCACGATCCGCAGGTCGCAGGCGAGCGCGAGTTGAAACCCCGCCCCGATCGCATGCCCTTGCACTGCGGCGATGGAGACGATCTCCGGGCGGCGCAACCACAGGAACCCCGCCTGGGCCTGCCTGATGCGCTGTTCGAAGTCTGTGTCTCCGCTCTTGGCCGCCGAGCTGAACGAGCCCTGTCCGGGCACCCCCTCAGCTGTGAACATTCGCAGGTCGATGCCTGCCGAGAAGGACGGTCCCTCACCTTTCACGACGACGACGCGCACCTGCTCGGGCAGGCTCTCGCCGATGCGAGCCAGTGCCGACCATGTCGCGAACGTCTGCGCGTTGCGCTTGTCCGGCCGGTCCAGCGCGATCGTCGCTATCTCACCGTCCACCTCGAAACGAAGCCCGATCTCCGCCAATCGTTCGGCAGAGACGTCCTCCGCGTACCCCCCACGCTGTTGCGCCTGTGCTTCCGTCATCGCCCGATCCCTCCAGCCACAGTGCTGACCGTCGCGCCCGAGCCTACAGAATATGATTCTGGCTCGGGCGCGACGCCGGCTGACTAGGGACGGGCGGCTGCGGTCGCACGTTCCGAGGCGGCCGTCAGCGCTTGGACTTGCCTCGGGTCGCCCCGCCGCGCCCGCGCAGAGTCACACCGGACTCGCTCAGGATGCGATGGATGAACCCGTAGGACCGACCGGTAGAAGCAGCCAGGGCGCGGATGCTCTCGCCCGCGGCGTAGCGCTTCTTGAGATCGCCGGCCAGTTTTTCCCGGTCGGCCCCGGTGACCCGGGTGCCCTTCTTCAGTGTCTCGGCCACGAGTACCTCCTGTAGTGCCGGACTTCCGCAGCGTTACTCCGCCATGATCAGTCATTTCAGCGGGATCGGCTACCTACTCCACGGGAAAAGATCCGTACCCACTCAAATTAAGATCAGGCAAGTGCCACAAGATCGGAAAATTCGTCGCTCCACGCGTCTTCAGTTCCGTCAGGTAGCAAGATCACCCTATCCGGTGACAGGGCGTCAACGGCACCCTCGTCATGTGTGACTAGGACGATTGCTCCTGAATACGACCTCAGAGCGTTGAGAACCTGCTCCCGGCTGACCGGATCGAGGTTGTTCGTGGGCTCGTCGAGAAGGAGGACATTGGCGCTGGAGAGCACCAGCATGGCCAGCGCCAGCCGGGTCTTCTCCCCGCCGGAGAGGACACCGGCGGGCTTGTCGACGTCGTCGCCGGTGAACAGGAACGACCCGAGCACCTTGCGCAGCTCGGTGTCGGTGAACTCGCCGCCGGCCGAGCGCATGTTCTCCAGCAGGGTCCGGCCGGAGTCCAGCGTTTCGTGCTCCTGCGCGTAATAGCCGATCTTGAGGCCGTGGCCCGGCCGGATCTCGCCGGTGTCGGGCTCCTCGATGTTGCCGAGCAGGCGCAGCAGCGTGGTCTTGCCCGCGCCGTTCAGCCCGAGGATGACGACCCTGTGGCCGCGGTCGATGGCCACGTTGACGTCGGTGAAGACCTCCAGCGAGCCGTACGACTTGGACAGGCCCTCGGCCATGAGCGGGGTGCGCCCGCACGGCTGCGGCTCGGGGAAACGCAGCCGCGCAACCTTGTCGCTTTTGCGCTCTTCCTCGGTGCCGGACAGCAACCGGTGCGCCCGGCGCATCATGTCCTGGGCGGCCTTCGCCTTGGTGGCCTTGGCGCGCATCTTGTCGGCCTGCGCCAGCAGCGCACCGGCCTGTTTCTCGGCGTTGGCGCGCTCGCGCTTGCGGCGCTTCTCGTCGGTCTCACGCTGAGCGAGGTACGCCGTCCAGCCGACGTTGTAGTGATCGATCACCGACCGGTTGGCGTCCAGGTGCAGAACCTTGTTGACCGTCGCTTCAAGAAGGCCGACGTCGTGACTGATGATCACCAAGCCGCCCTGATGGGATCGCAAAAAATCACGAAGCCACCCGATTGAGTCCGCATCTAGGTGGTTTGTCGGCTCGTCGAGAAGGAGAGTTTCCGCCCCGCTGAAAAGAATTCGCGCCAATTCCACGCGCCTGCGCTGACCCCCGGAAAGCGTTTGCAACGGCTGCGTCAGGACGCGGTCCGGCAGCCCGAGACTGGAGGCGATGGAGGCCGCCTCTGACTCGGCGGCGTACCCGCCCAGCACGTGCATCTGGTCCTCGAGGCGGCCGTAGCGCTTGACCGCCTTCTCGCGGGTGCGCTCGTCGGCCGACGACATGCCGAGCTCCGCCTCGCGCAGCTTGCGGAGCACCTCATCGAGCCCGCGCGCGGACAGGATGCGGTCGCGGGCCAGCACCTGCAGGTCGCCGGTGCGCGGGTCCTGCGGCAGGTAGCCCACACTGCCGCTGGTGGCGACGGAGCCGGCGGCGGGCAGCGCCTCACCCGCCAGGACCTTGGTCAACGTCGTCTTGCCCGCGCCGTTGCGGCCGACGAGCCCGATCTTGTCCCCGGCGTTGACCCGGAAGGTGGCTTTCTCAATGAGCAGGCGCGCGCCCGCGCGCAGCTCTATATCATTGGCGATGATCATGGTGGCGGAACACTCCCGAGCTAGGAAACGAGGGTTTGGGCGTGCGACGCCGATCAATCGGGAGTGTGCATACCGATCAGTGTATGGCCACGCGCGCGGCCAAACCTCCGATTAATGTTCCGCCAGGTGCTTGCCGATCAGGGCGAGGTTGTGGATGGCGGCCAGGCCGTACTGCGCGGCCCCGTTGGTGCTGACGAACGGCGCCTCCCGCAGAGGAGACAGAACTTCGGGACCGTCGACCAGCGTCAGCTCCCAGTTCTCCTGCCGCTGCAGCTGGTTCTTGTTGAGCTGGTCACCCTCGTCGAAGGTGAACTTCCGCCACGCCCACGCGGCCAGGGCGGCGTCATCGGTGCGGGCGGCCGCGTACGCGGTGAGCCTGCTGTGCGCCTGGATCAGCGAGATGCCGCTCAGCCGCCGCCCCACCTCCGCCTCCTGCTGCTCGGGGGTGGCGAGGTAGAGGCGGCAGTAGTCCAGCCACGCCCGCTCGAACCCGGGGACGCCCAGGTCGAGCGCGATGAGCTCGGCGCAGATCTCCGGCAGCCCGAACAGCGACGACAGGTGCGAGACGGAGATCTTGTCGCTCGAGGCGTCGAACCGGCCGGTCTCCAGATTGAAGCGGGCCTCGCCGGTGAGGAAGCCCTGCGGCAGCGCCCCGATACCGGCCATCGTGCCGAGCAGCCGGTCTCTGGCCCGCTCGTCGCCGTACCGTTCCCAGCGGGTGAGCCAGGCCGCCGCCAGCGAGCCCCAGTCGGTGCCGAGGCCGACCGACAGCGCCGCCGGGTCCGGGGTGTAGACGTCCTGGCGCACCTTGCGCTGCGGGTCGATGACCGTGAACGTCTCCTCGGGCACGCTGAGCTCGTCCATCAGGTCGCCGGTGCGCTCGTCGGCGGTCAGGTAGTAGTAGAACCGCCGGTAGGCGGCGTTGGAGATCCGCAACTGCTTGCAGCTGCAGCCCCAATGCTGCACGTTGTGCCGGCTGCCCAGGCCCTTCCAGCGGCCCAGGTGGTAGACGTCGACCTCGCCGGTGTGCCGGGTCATGGCCTCGGCGAAGCGGAACACGTCGGACCGGCCGGTGCGCAGGTACTGCATCCACAACCACAGGTCGGGCGAGAGCTCCGAGTTGTCCCAGGCGTAGCCGCCCACGTCGTAGCGCCAGGTGTGCCGGTCCGGGTCGTAGGTGTGCATGACGTCGCCGTAGTCCCAGAACCCGTACCAGCGGCGTTGTTCGCGTTCCCGCACGTAGAGATCGAACAGGAAGTCCAGGCGGTCCTCGATGCGCGCGTGCGCGGGTGTGGAGGGGTCGGGCAGCTCCCAGACGCCGAACACGCCGGCTTCCCGCATCCGCTCGGGGGTCGCGACGAGCAGGCCGGGCTCGTTCATGGCGGCCGCGCAGGCGGCCAGGTCTTCCGAGGCGGGCGTGGCGTCGAGGGCGCGCAGGGTCAGCTCATGGGTACGGGCCACGCCGCGGGCGTCGCCGAAGCCCGGCTCGTAGTCCTCGTAGGTGATCTCCAGGCCCTCCAGCTGCTCGGCGAAGGTGTCCTGCCCCATGCCGTCGTGGTAGAAGCGCAGGTCCATGGCGGGCGCGGACGGCGACCACAACCAGACGGTCGCGGTGGCCAGGTCGGCGGCCGCGTTCCTGATGTCGAGGCGGGTGGGGTGCAGGCGCCAGAAGTCCCGCAGGCCGAAGCCGAGCCCGCCGCTGACGCCGCCCACGTAACCGTAGCCCGCCGAGCGGGCGCCCGACGGGATCGTCACCCACGCGTGGCCTTCGGCGGTGCGCTTGCGCAGCGTGAAGCCGTCGGCGGAGCCCTGGTCGAGCGTGTAGTCGTTCCAGGCGGGGATGAGGTGCAGGCGGTTGCCGACTTCGGGGTCGATCTCGCCGCACGGCCGGCCCGCGACCTGCGCCTTGCGTACGGACTCGCCGGGGTCGAGGCGCAGGCCGGTCAGGCCGCGTACCGCCTCGGTGAGGAAACCCCCGTCGCCGGCCAGCCGGACGTGCCGGTCGTGGAGCTCGTCGCGCATCACGACGTCGGCACGCAGGCCGACCCCGGCCAGGAAGTCCCGGTCGGGGTCGCCGTCCCAGACGAACGTGTGCATGATCCGCACGTCCTCTGCGCCGGCGTAGAAGTACAGGCGCACGGTGAACGGCAGCCAGTCGCCGTGCCGGCCCTCCAGGCGCACCACGGCGCGCACGGGGCCGTCCTGCTCCACCGTGACCCGCTCGACCACGCCGGTGACCTGCTCGCGGGCGACCGGGCCGCCCTCGTCGGGGGTGGGCTCGGCCTGGCGGAGGCTCACCAGGCGGACGTCCCTGGCGATCTCGCGGTCGCCGCGCGAGATCGAGCGGGCCAGCGTGCCGCCGGCCTCCTCGATCCTCCAGGTCACCACGCCGGTGCCGACCGTCAGCACGCCGCCCTCGCGGGCGACGGTGACGGTGGTGGCGGACGCGGCGGGCGCGCGGCCCGGCTCCAGCCGGTACTCCGAGCACTCCGGCCGGGCGCCGATGGCGTGGGCCGACCATTTGACCGAGCCGTCCGGCCACGTGGCCGTCACCCAGCTCTGCACAGGCACCTCACGGCCGTCCGCGTCGCTCAGCGCGAACGGCGCGCCCCGCTCGACCGCGCCGCGCGGCCACGGGACTCCCCAGGTCACCCCCTGCTCGCCCGGTCGGTCCAGCCAGCGCAGCTCCGTCATGCGATCTCCTTCAATCGCTCGGCGACGATCGCGGCCACCTCGTCGGCACCGCGGAAGCAGAAGTGCGTGTCGTCGGCGATCCCGTCCGGGTAGAGCGGGTGCACGCCGGGTGGGAAGTGCGTGAACAGGGCTTTGGACCCCTCTGGGCCGAGCCGCTCGTACAGCTCGGTGGTGGCGGCGGTCAGGTCGATCAACGGCACGTCCTCGGCGGCGGCCAGCGTCCGGACCTGCTCGGGGTAGTCGCCGTGCGTCGGGACCAGCCGGTCGCCCTCCCATCGGCGCCGCTGCACCGACGTGCACAGCACGGGCCGAGCCCCGGCCCCGCGCGCCTCCTTCACGAAGGCGCGCAGGTTGTCCCGGTACGGCAGGCCAGGGTCCTTCTGATCGTTGTGCCCGAACTGGATCACCACCAGGTCGCCGGGCACGACCTCGCGCAGCAGCGCCGCCCAGAGCCCTTCAGCGCGATGGCTGGCCGTGGTGGCGCCGCCCTTGGCGAAGTTGCGCACCGGGCGGCCCACGTGGGCGCCCAGTTGCGCGCCCCACCCCGACATGGGCGCCTCGAACGCCGGGCACGAGGCCACCGTCGAGTCCCCGGCCAGCAGGATCGCAGGCGTCATTCCTTGACCGAGCCGATCAGCACGCCCTTGACGAAGTGCTTCTGCAGGAACGGGTAGAAGCAGAGGATCGGCAGCGTGGCGATGACCACGACGGCGAACTTCAACCCCTGGGTGGGGAAGAACACCGTCTCCATGGCCGACAGCGCGTTCTGCGCGTCCGCGCCGGTGAGCTGGCGCACCAGCACCTGCAGCGTCCACTTGCTCGAGTCGTCGATGTAGAGCAGCGGCGACATGTAGTCGTTCCAGATGCCCACGGCGTAGAACAGCGAGAACGTCGCGATGATCGGCTTGGACAGTGGCAGCACGATCTTCCAGAAGACGCCCATCTCGGTGGCGCCGTCGATGCGTGCCGCCTCCTCCAGCGCCTCGGGCAGCTCCTGGAAGAAGCTCTTGACGATGATCAGGTAGAAGGGGTTGATCGCGAGCGGCAGGATCAGCGCCCAGTAGCTGTTGAGCAGCCCGAGGTCGCGGACGACCAGGTAGGTGGGGATGATGCCGCCGCCGAACACCACCGTGAAGATCACCAGGTTGAGCGCCAGGGTACGGCCCGGCAGGTACCGCTTGGCCAGCGGGTAGGCCATGGTGAGCGTGAGCCCGACCTGGACGACCGTGCCGACGACCGTCACCCCGATGGTCGTGAGCAGCGCCCTGATGAACACGTCGGTGGCGAAGATGTACTCGTAGGTGCTGGTGACGAACTTCTCCGGCCACAGGAAGAACGTCCGCGAGGCGATCTCCGACTCGGAGGCGAACGATCCGGCCAGGACGTACAGCAGCGGCAGGAGCGTGATCAGCCCCAGCCCGACGAGGACCGCGATGTTGATCGCGTCGAAGATGCGGCTGCCCACAGAGCGGTATTGATTGACAGACATGGTCGCTCCTAGAACAGGCCACGCTGGCCGAGGCGCTTGGCCAGCCAGTTGGAACCGAAGATCAACAGGACTCCCGCGACGCCCTTGAACAGTCCGACGGCGGTCGCGTAGCTGTACGCGCCCTGGTTGATGCCCACGTAGTAGACGAAGGTGTCGAAGACGTCGGCGGTACCGCGGTTCAGGTTGTTGGTCATGAGCCAGATCTGCTCGAAGCTCATGTCGAGCAGGTTGCCGGACATGAGGATGGCCATGACGACGATCGTCGGGCGGATCGCCGGGAGCGTGACGTGCCACAACTGCCGCCACCGTCCCGCGCCGTCCATCCTGGCCGCCTCGTACAGTTCCGGGCTCACCCCGGCCAGCGCCGCCAGATAGATGATCGTGGTCCACCCGGTGGTCTTCCAGAGCGTCTGCAGGATGATGATCGACCGGAACCAATCCGGCTGCGCCACGTAGTCGATCTTCTGCCCGCCCAGGAACTCGTGGATCCAGCCGGCGAGAACGCCGTAGTCGACGGAGAACAGGATGTACGTCAGCGACGCGACGATCGTCCAGGACAGGAAGTGCGGGATGTAGATCAGCGACTGCACCGAGCGCTTGAGGACGTTGATCCGCAGCTCGTTCAGCATCAGCGCCACGATGATCGGCGCCGGGAAGACGAAGATGATGTTCAGAAACGCCAGGAACAGCGTGTTGTACATCAAGCGGTTGAAGTCGGGCCCGGTGAACAGGTCCACGAAGTGCTTGAAGCCCACCCACTCGCTGCCGTTGTAGCCCAGGAACGGCACGAAGTCCTGGAAGGCGATCTGCAGGCCGCGCATCGGGACGTACTTGAAGACGAAGAAGTACGCCAGCCCGGGGATGAGCAGCAGGTACAGCCATCGGTAGCGCCACAGCGTCTGGGCTCTGTTGGGCTTGTGCCCGGCTACCTTGGCCGCCTTGACCGGTGGCGGCGCCAGGTCGGTGGCCACTCGGCCTCCTTTCTAGGGGAGGGGCCCGGTTGGGGGCCCCTCCCGGGTCACATCACTGGCCGAGCTTGGAGACCAGGTCGTTGATCTCCTGGGCGATCTGCGTGCCGCCGCCGTCGTACCAGCGCTTGATCTCGGCCTTCAGCTGCTCCTCGGTGAGCTGGCCGGCGAGGTACTTGACCCGCGCGTCGGTGACGATCGGGTTGAGCGTCGCGCCCTTGGCCACCAGGGTCGGCGGGACCACCGGCAGGCTGGGGTCGAACACGGCCGTCTTCAGGTCCTCGGCCACGCGCTCCTTGCGCTCGGCAAGGTCCTTCCGATACGGCGCCTCCGGGGGGACACGCGGGTAGGCGATACCGGTGGTGCCGGTGCTGGCCTGGGTGCCGAGCTGGATGAAGGCCTTGTCGACGTCGTCCTGGACCTGCTTGACCTTGGGGTCGTCCTGGTTGATCAGGACGGCTTCGCCGTTCTCGACCTTGAAGTTGCGTCCCTCGATGCCGTTGCTGAGCAGGACCTGGCCTTCCTTGCTGGCCAGTTTGTCGAGGGTCTTCAGCAGCTCGTCGAGCTGAGCCTCGGTCTTCACCCGCTGCTTGGAGACCGCCAGGATGTCGTTGTAGCCGCTGAACGGCAGGGAGAACTTCTTGCCGTCAGGACGGGAGAGGTTGCCGACGGTGAGGACCTTGTCGCCGTAGGTCTGCGGGTCCTGCTCCTTGAACAGGTCGAGCAGCTGGGTGGCGCGGACGTCGACGTCGATGATGATGCCGCCCTTGTTCTGGACGAACGGGTCGTTCCACTTGGCGGTGTCGAGCGTGTTCCAGTCCGGGTTGACGAGGCCCTCCTGGATCATCTTCTTCATGAAGCGGTTGGCCTCGAAGAACTCTGGCGTGTCGAACTCCGGCACGAGCTTGCCGTCGCGCTCGCCCCAGTTGTTCGGGGCGCCGAACCAGACGTCGATCACGTTGAACGGGTTGGAGGCCGCGAACTCGACGCCCGGCCACTTGGGAATGATCAGGCCGTAGGTGTCGTCCTTACCGTTGCCGTCCGGGTCCTTCTTGGTGAACGCTTCGGCGATCTTGTAGAGGTCGTCCGTGGTCTTGGGCGCCTCCAGGCCGACCTTCTTCAGCCAGTCGGCGCGGATCATGACCGCGGAGCGGAGCAGCGGCCTGGTCCGGTAGGGGCCGTAGATCTTGCCGTTGATCGAGGAGTTGAGCAGAACCTTCTCGTCACCGACCAGGTTGGGATACTTCTTGATCTTGTCGGTGAGGTCCCAGAACGCCCCGGCCGCCGCCGCCTTGCCGAAGGCCGGCGACTTCGGGTTGACCACCATGACGTCGGGGATGTTGTCGGAGGCCAGCGTGACGTTGACCTTCTCCTGGTAGTCCGCGTTCGGCACCCAGGTGACCTTGATCTTCTTACCGAGGAACTTCTCGATCGCCTGGTGCAGCTCGCCCTGCGGGTTCGGGGCCGTGCCGAACAGCTTGGTCATGAAGGTGATGGTGTTGGCGTCGGCCTGGTTCGACTCGCCGCCACCGCCACCGCCGGTACCGGAGCAGGCGGATGCCAGCAGGGCGGTCGCTAGCGTTAACGCACCAGCCATGAGCCGACTACGAGATGCGCTCATAGGTTCCCTTTCGAATGCAGGCGCGCCTCGTTCTCCTCGAAGAAGCGCAGGCAGAGCCATGTGTTGAGATAGATCCACGCACCGACGCTGATCACCAGCGCGAGGACGGGCATTGTCGCCGTCACGTAGGCGATCGCCCAGAGCGCGAACAGCAACAGCACGGTGGAGGCAGGCCTGGTCAGCGCCAGGAGTGACGCCTTGGGGATGTAGCCCCACAGCGGCAGCTTGTAATGCACGTACAACGGCCCGACGTACGCCCCGGCGGCGGCCAGCAGAAGCAGGGCCACGAACGTCGCGATCCGCAGCCCGCTCCATCCCGTACCTTGCGCGGCAAAGTACAGGTAGTTGCCGATCAGGACGGTGGCGAGCAGCGCCACCGGCAGGACCAGCAACGAGGCCCGGACGAACTCCCGTCGGTAGACGGTCCAGAATTCACGCCAAGCCTGAAACGATTCATTGCGGGCGTGCCTCCGAGCCAGGGTGTAGGCGGCTACAGTGGCGGGCCCGAGCCCGAGGATCACGCCTCCCGCGAGGGTGAAGACGATCCACATCAGGTTCAGCCGGACCGCCCAGATGAGCTCTGAGCAGGCAGCTTGGAATCTGATCGACATTGCGGGATGGTTCATCCGGCATACCACCTTTCGTGGCATCTGCACGGATCGGGGGTCGGTTGTTGCACCGCAGTTCCTGCCCAGTTACAAGCGAGTGAACGGCGGGTTGGTGCGAAATTAGTGTTGAATCGACTCAAAGTCAATGAGCCCAGACCCGGAGATTTCCGTACTCTCCGATCAGCGGAGCCATCTGGCGAAAGCCGATTTTGCCTCCTGCCAGGGCGGAACCGCCGATCGAGCCGTCGTCCGCCCAGCGGAACGAGACCAAATCGTTGATTCCGAAGGTGATCTCCGACCCCTTGACGTCGAGGCGGACGGCGTAGGGGCCGTCCGCGTCGAGCACCGCCGGGAGCGGGTCGGGGCCCTGCGCGACCAGGTGGAAGCCATGGCTCTTGCGCAGGTTGCACGTGTGCAGGGCACGTTCGGAGGCCCACATGCGACGGAAGTAGGAGACGTGGTAGGCGTCGATGTCGCCGTGGTGGTACTGGTCGTACGGGCCGGTGCGCTCGGCCAGAGCGGGGTCGAACAGGTCCTCGCCGTTCCTGCCCCGGGCGTGGAAGAACATGATGGCCAGGCCCGGCTCCCTGATCGGCCAGAAGTCCCACTCGACGCGTATGCCGGCCGGGAACTCTTCTGGGCACCACAGCACCAGGTTGGCCGCCTGGCCGTCGGAGGCCGGTCTTCGGCTCTCCAGGCGCAGGCGGCCCTGGGGGAAGGAGACGGCGCCGTCGCCCTCCATCCGGAAACCTTCCAGGTCGCCGTGGGTGGCGAGGGGATTCTGATAGATGATCTCGGGCAATGGGGTTCCTTCCGGTGGGCACGCCGGCAGGGGCCTTCGCCCCTGGCAACGGCGTGGCCCGGAATCGGTGGCAGGGAAGCGGTGGAGCCTCAGTCGTCGCGGCGCATGGCGCTGGACTCGCGTACCACCAGGTCGGGCTGGAAGATGACCTGTCTGTGGCGATGTTGCTCGGGCTCGGCGACCTCCTCGAGCAGCAGGTCGATGGCCGTGCGCCCGAGCAGCTCGCGCGGCTGCCGCACCGAGGACAGCGGCACCGCGGCCGCCGCGGCGAAGTCGATGTCGTCGTATCCGATGATGGCCAGGTCCTCGGGCACGCGCAGCCCGTGGGTGGCCATCGCTTGTAAGAAGCCGAGCGCCATCATGTCGTTGGCGCAGAAGGCGGCGGTGGGCCGTTTCCCTGGTGGCAGGGCCGCCACGCGTTCCCCGATGGCCCGGCCCTCGGCGACGGTCAGCGTGGGCGCGGTGGCGGTGAGCAACTCGACGGCGCCGTCCGCGGCGGCGACGGCGCTGCTGAGGCCCGCGTGCCGGTCGGCCACCTGTTTGATGGACGGCGGGCCGCCCACGAACATGATCCGCCGGTGCCCGCGTTCGACGAGGTGAGCGCCGGCGATCTGCCCGCCGAGCCGGTCGTCGACCGCCACCGAGCACTGCAGCCCGGTGGCCGGCCGGTCGACCAGCACCACGGGCGTGCCCCGGGCGATCAGCTCCTCCAGCCACGGGGTCTCCGTCTCGACCGGGGTGATCAGTATGCCCATCACCCGCTGCTGTTCGAGCTGGTCGAGGTGGCGGCGCTCGCGGCCGGGGTCACCGGCGCTGTTGCAGAGCACCACCATCGTGTCGTGGTCCTCGGCCAGCGCCTCGGCGCCCTGGGCCACGTCCACGAAGAACGGGTTGGACACGTCGAGCACGACGAGCCCGACCGTCCGGCTGCGGCCGACCCGCAGGTGGCGAGCCACCTCATTGCGGACGAAACCGAGCTTCTTGATCGCTTCGAAGACGCGTTCGCGTGTGGCGGGGGACACGATCTCCGGGCGGTTGAGCACATTGCTCACCGTGCCCACTGAGACGCGCGCCAGCTGCGCGACCTCCTTGATGTTCCTGGTCGCCATCGATCCTCACGAGGCCGTGCTGCTGTGATTTCGCTCATCATAGCGGGATTCAAGATTGTTTTGAATCGTCTCAAAACCTCAAATCGGTCACGAGGTCGATGTTGCGGCGGCGGCCTTCATACCGTCGAGCATCAGATGCAGGTGTTTCGCCGAGTCGGCGGCCCCGGAGCGGGCAGGTTGGCCAGGTGGCAGGTGAAGACGTTCAACAGGTGGATGAAGGCCCTCACCGCCGCCGTCGGCCCGCATCGAGCCCTCCGCCGGCATACGAGGGCGCGGCCAACTGCTCCACCCAGAGCCCGAGGATCCGCGCGAACTCGGCAGAGCCCACGATCGTGCCCTCGGGAAGCGAGGCCAGCGCGGCCCGGCCCGCTCGGCGATTCAGGAGACGAAGTCCCAGATCGGCACGTTCACCCTCTACAAGGTGCGAGGTCGCGACTCCGACGAGAGCACCGATCTTTCGCATCTCATCGGCCGTGGTCAAGTGCCCTGAGGTCATCCGTCGGGGGGATCCAGCACGCGGATGCGTACCGCGCGGAAGGTGGCCGGCGTCTCGCGGAGCACGGCCAGCTTGGGGTCGGGCACCACCAGGAAGGGCCCGGTCTCCAGGGCGAGCAGCGGCGCCAGCCGCCGGTCCTCGCGCAACGTGTCCACCGCCCGCCGGTCCCCGCCGAGCACCACCCCGTCCAGCTCGCCGAGGTACGGCGACAACACCCGCACCGCCGTCTCCACCGCGTCGTCGAACGCCTGGGCCGCCTGGTTGCGCCGTCGCCTGGCGAAGCGCTGCTGCGACCACCCGCCCGCCGCCGTACGCCCCTGCACCAGCCGCGATCCCACCTTCGACACCACCAGGCCGGAGCCGTGGAAGACGCCGGCCGCGTAGCCGCCGAGCCGTACCAGGAAGACCCCCACCCGCCGCTCGGCCTGAGCGTGCGTGACAAGCCTGGTGACGTGGGGCGGACCCGGCTTCATGGGCGGGAACGGCACGTGCAGCTCGGCCAGCGCCCCGTCTGCTGCGCTCAGCCGGACCATCTGGTCGTCACCGGTCGCGGAGAAGGGGCCGTGGCGATCGGCGAAGCCGTCGATCCACGGGTGCACGCGCTCGGGCGGCACCGTGACCCACCGGCCACCGCCCTTGGCCGGACGCGCGTTCATGCCCTGAAGGGTATGGCCTGTTCCTGGTATTCGCGATGCGCCGGCCGACCGAAACCGAACGAGATTCCCCTCCGAGCCAGTAGGGAACTCCAGGGTAAATGTCGGTAAATTCTGTTTCGTGGGGCTTCTGTGACTCCAGCTCCTGGCGGAATCATCTGTCTGTGTCGTCCTCCCTGCTCACCAGCCCCATGGTTGACCTCGACACCGGGGCGGTCATCGCGCACCCCGCCGTCGTCGACCAGGCGGGCACGCTCCGGGCGACCCCGCTGCCCATGATGCTGGAGCTCCCCGTCCGGGTGCTGCTGGCGGGCGCGGGCGCGCTCGCGCCGCTGCACGAGGCGCTGCGCCGGGCGGGCAGGCATCCGCGCGAGGCGATCCTTCTCGTCACTGGACCGTGCCATGAACAAGATCGGCCGCTGATGAAGGTCGGGCTCGACGGCCTGCGGTCGATCGGCTACCTGCTGGGCTTCGCCGACGTCGGCTCGTACGGCGCGTCGCTGGAGCTGGTCACGGACTCCTCGCCGTACCTGCTGGCCCTGGACCCCGACCTGGTGACGCGTATTCCGGCCGACCACCGGGCGACCGCGGTGGCACGGTCGGTGGTGACGCTGGCGGGTGGCATCGGCGCGCACGTGATGGCGCCGGGCGTCGAGCGCGAGGCGCAGGTGGCGGTGGTCCGCGGCCTGGGCGTGCGCCTCGCGCACGGCCCCCTGCTCGCACCCGGCCCTGACGGCAAGGTACGGGTGCCGCTCCCGGTCACCGACACCACGCCGGACGCCGCCCTGCTGGGCCCGCGCGTTCAGGAACTGCTGATCCCCGCGGTGACGCTGCCGGCGGAGGCCAAGGCGGAGGAGGCCGTGGAGGCGTTCGGGCACGAGCCGACGATCACCAGCGTGATCCTGGTGGACGAGTACCAGCGGCCCAAGGGCAGCCTCGACCGCAGCCGCTTCCTGCTGTCGTTCGCGGCCCGCTTCGGCCATGCCCTGCACGGGTCGAAACCGGCCCAGCGGCTGGCCGACCCGCCGCGCACGGTCCCCCGGACGACTCCGGCCATCGCGGCGATGCAGGCGGCCGGCCGGGACGCCGGCCGCGTCTACGACGACCTCGTGGTGACCGACGAGATGAACCGCTGCCTGGGCATCGTCCGCGTCTCCGACCTGATCAGGCAGGTGACCTCGGTCAGGAGCTGATAACGACTCGCCCCCGGTCCTGGGCGGCGGCCCGGCGCCCGGATATGAAGGAGGCATGCCGCTGAACAGACGGGCCCTGCTCGGCGCGGGGGTGCTGGCCGGAGTGGCCGCGTGCACGGCCGCGCCCGCCACTCCCGCGCCCGCTCCCACGAAGACCTCCTTCGACCCCGGCGACTGGGCGTCCGTCCGGGCCCAGTTCTCGCTGGATCCCGCTTACGCGCACTTCGCCGCTTTCGTACTGGCCCCGGCCCCGGCGCCGGTCCGCGAGTCGATCCAGACCTACCGGGAGGCCCTGGACGCCGACCCCGAGTACACACCGCCCGGTGAGCAGGCCCCCGACCAGGCCGTACGCGAGGCGGCCGCCCGCTACCTGGGCGGCCGGCCGGACGGCATCGCGCTGACCGACAGCACCACGATGGGCCTCGGCCTGCTCTACTCGGGCATCCGGCTGCGCCCGGGACAGGACGTGCTGACCACCGAACACGACTTCCTCGCCACGCACGAGGGCCTGCGGCTGCTGGCCGAGCGCACCGGCGCGAAGGTCCGCAGAGTCCGGCTGTACGACGACCCGGCGCGCGCCTCGGCCGACCGCATGGTGGAGGCGATCAAGAACGGGCTCGGACCGCGGACCAGGGTGGTGGCGATCACCTGGGTGCATTCGAGCACCGGCGTGCGCGTTCCCGTCCGGGCCATCGCCGACATGCTGGCCGAGGCCAACAAAGGCCGCGACGAGCGGGACCGGGCGCTGCTGTGTGTGGACGGGGTGCACGGGTTCGGCGCGATGGCCGACGGGGTGGCGGACCTGGGCTGCGACTTCCTGGCCAGTGGCACGCACAAGTGGTTGTTCGGCCCGCGCGGCACCGGGATCGTATGGGGCCGGGCCTGGGACGCTCTCGCGCCGATCATCCCGAGCTTCAGCCAGGCCGCGTTCGACGCCTGGCAGAGCGGCGGATCACCGGCCGCGAGCACGGCCGAGCTGGTCACACCGGGCGGCTACAAGGCGTTCGAGCACCGGTGGGCCATGCCGCGGGCGTTCGCGTTCATGGACGCCATCGGCAAGGACCGCGTGCAGCGGCGCACGCAGGAGCTGTCCACCCGGCTCAAGAGTGGTCTGCGGCAGCTGCCGCACGTCACGCTGGCCACGCCCGAGTCGCCGGAGCTGTCGGCCGGGCTGGTGTGCTGCTCGATCAGCGGCATGCAGCCGATGGAGGCGGTGAGCCGGCTGCACGCGCAGAAGGTGATCGCGAGCGTCACGCCGTACCTCGACCCGCTGCTGCGCTTCGGGACGAGCATCGTGACCACGCCCGAGCAGGTGGATCAGGCGATCAAGGCCGTGGCGGGACTGAGATGAAGGGGCCGGGCGGCAGGACAGCCTGCCGCCCACAGCCGGGGAAGGTCAAAGCCGGCAGGCGTAGATGTCGGTGACCAGGATGGCCCTGGCGCCGATGTCCCACAGCTGATCCATGACCTGCTGGTGGCCCTTGCGCCGGACCATGGCGCGGACGGCGACCCAGCCCTCGCGGTGCAGCGGCGAGACCGTCGGACCCTCCATGCCGGGCGTGAGCGCGATGGCCTCCTCGATCCGCTCGGCGCGGATGTCGTAATCCATCATGACGAAGTCGCGCGCGTGCACGACGCCCTGGAAGCGGCGGACGAGCTGGCCGGCGCCGGGCGTCTCCGCCGCGCCCTCCCGCTTGATCAGCACGGCCTCCGAGCGCATGATCGGCTCGCCGAACACTTCCAGGCCGACGTTGCGCAGCGTGGTGCCGGTCTCCACGACGTCGGCGACCGCGTCGGCCACGCCGAGCCTGATGGCGGTCTCGACGGCACCGTCCAGCTTGATCACGCGCGCGTCCACGCCCTGGTCGGACAGGTATTTCTCGAGCAGGCCCGCGTAGGAGGTGGCGATGCGCCGGCCGTCGAGGTCCTGGACCGACGTCATCGTGCCCGCGGCGGCGGCCAGGCGGAAGGTGGAGCCGCCGAAGCCGAGCGGCATGATCTCCTCGACCGGCGCACCGGAGTCGACCAGCATGTCCCGGCCGGTGATGCCGAGGTCGAGCGTGCCCTCTCCGACGTAGACGGCGATGTCGCGAGGGCGCAGGAAGAACAGCTCACAGCCGTTGTCCTCGTCGACGAGGACAAGCTCCTTGCTGTCCCTGCGCGGCCGGTAACCGGCCTCTTTGAGCATGTGCTGGGCGGCCTCGCTGAGCGCGCCCTTGTTGGGTACTGCCAGACGCAGCATGTCAGGTCCTCGTTTCCGTAGCTTCTCCAGGGTTGTCGGCGGCGGGCGCTCGGCGCCCTAGAGATGCTTGTAGACCTGGTCGAGACCGATGCCCTTGGCGATCATGAGCACCTGCACGTGGTAGAGGAGCTGCGAGATCTCCTCGGCGGCCCTGTCGTCTGACTCGTGCTCGGCGGCCATCCAGCTCTCGGCGGCCTCCTCGACGACCTTCTTGCCGATGGCATGGACGCCGGCGTCGAGCGCGGCCACGGTGCCCGAGCCCGCGGGCCGGGTCCGAGCCTTCTCTGACAGCTCGGCGAACAGCTCTTCGAAGGTCTTCATGGTCTCTCTCGTCGGTCGGCTGACGTGCCTATAAAGCCTAGTCTGCGACAGCGGATGCCGCCGCCCCGCGTCCGCCACGCGAGACGGCGCCGGTCAACCGAGCGCCTTCCTCGCGCGCGCGATCCTCTCCATGGCCTGAACGGACTCGCCGCCCTCGTGCCCGTTGTACGGATAGACCTTGATGTCCTTCTCGCCGGCGTAGTGGTTGTAGGCGGCGAACACCGTGGACGGCGGCGTGATCCCGTCCTGCAACCCGACGGAGAACAGGGCGGGCGTGGCGGCGCGGGCGGCGAAGTTGACCCCGTCGAAGTAGGACAGCGTCTCGAAGACCGGCTCCACCCGGTCCTTGAACACCCTGCAGTAGGCGGCGATCTCAGCGTACGGGTGCTCGGCCGTGATCTCGGTGGCATGCCTGACGTGCGACATGAACGGGACGTCGATGAAGGCACAGGCCAGATCGGGCGCCAGCGCCGAGACGGCCAGGGCGATGGCGCCGCCCTGGCTGGCGCCGCCGACCGCGACCGTGCCCACCCGGGGATGCGCCCGGGCGGCTTCGACCGCGCGTACGGCGTCGGTGTACAGCCGCCGGTAGTAATAGGTGTCCGGGTCGTGGATGCCGCTGGTCATGACGCCGGGCGTCTGCGGGCCGGTGCCGGGGAACGGGTCGGCGGTGTCGCCGCGCCGCCATCCGCCGGCGCCCTGTCCCCGGCTGTCCATGGCGAACACCGCATAGCCGACGCTGGGCCACAGCAGCCAGTCGATCGGCAGCCCGCGCCCGCCGCCGTAGCCCTGGTACTCGACAACGCAGGGCACCTGACCGTCGGCGTGGCGCGGCAGGAGCAACCAGCCCTTGATCGGGTGGCCGCCGAATCCGGCGAACGTGACGTCGTACACCTCGCCGACCGTCAGCTCGGACGGCACGGGCGTGAACGAGGGATCGAGGTCGTGAGCGCGGGTCTCGGCCAGTGTGCGGGCCCAGAAGGCGTCGAAGCCGGCGGGCTCGGTGCGTTCGGGGAGGTACTCGCGTAGTTGTGCGAGCGGCATGTCGACGAACAAGAGCGCTCCTCCAGAGGGAATCGGACAGGAATTCTGTCATCATGTCGCTGATACGGTTCAGCGAAAGTTTCATGGATAGGAGCCCGGGTGAAAAGGCCGACGATCGCCGACATCGCCAAGCGGGCCGGCGTGTCCAAGGGTGCCGTCTCCTACGCGCTGAACGGCCAGCCCGGCGTCTCGGAGGAGACCAGAGCCCGCATCCAGGCCATCGCCCAGGAGATCGGCTGGCGGCCGAACGTGGCCGCGCGCTCGCTCAGCGGCGCCCGGGCCGACGCCATCGGCCTGGTGCTCTGCCGGCCCGCCCGCTTCCTCGGCGTGGAGCCGTTCTTCATGGAGCTGATCAGCGGCATCGAGGGTGAGCTGGCAGCCAACTCGTGCGCGCTGATGTTGCAGGTGGTCCCCAGCCACGAGGCCGAGATCGCGGTCTACCGGCGCTGGTGGGGCGAGGGCAGGGTGGACGGCGCGATCCTGGTCGACCTGCACGCCGACGATCCCCGCATCCCGGTGGTCGAGCAGCTCGGCATGCCTGCGGTCGTGACCGGGCACCCGTCGGGCACCGGCTCGCTGCCCGCGGTGTGGTCGGACGAGGTGGTCGTGTTGCGCGAGGTGATCGAGTATCTCGCGGCGCTCGGCCACCGGCACATCGCCAGGGTTGCCGGGCTGCCGGCGCTGCTCCACACGAGGATCAGGGACGAGGCGTTCGCGGAGATCTGCGCCGAGTCGGGCGTGACCGAGCATCCGGTCGTCCACACCGACTACACGGGTGAGCAGGGCGCCCGGGCGACCCGTCGGCTGCTCAGCTCTCGGGCCAGGCCCAGCGCGATCGTCTACGACAACGACATCATGGCGGTGGCGGGGCTGTCGGTCGCCCAGGAGATGCGCCTGGACGTCCCCACCGAGCTGTCGATCGTGGGTTGGGACGACTCGCCGCTCTCCCAGGTGGTGCGGCCGTCGCTGACGGCGGTGACGCGCGACATCCCCGCCTGCGGCGCGCACGCCGCCCAGACCCTGCTCCGGCTGATCGGAAGCGGTGAGACGGGGAGTCTTGAGGGGCCGGCGGCGCGCCTGCTGCCCCGGGGCAGCACCGCTCCCGCGGGGATGTGACCGAACCGTTTCATAAGCCGCTGACCTACAGGTCGGGGCCCTGTGGAGCGGAAACATCATGACAACGTTGTCGTCAGCCTATTGTAACTTACCCGTTTAAGTGGTGAGATCCCTTCACATATGAATTGGGCGCCGGTCGTGGGATGCCCTCGCACATCCGCACGCCCCCGGAAGGCGCCCATCCGACCGATAGATCGGATGGCCCATGCGACGAATGATGGCAGCTTGCAGCACGGTCCTGTTGGCGGCTCTGAGCGCGGCCTGCGCCACGAGCGGCCAGACGCAGACCCAGCAGGCGAACCAGAACGCGAACGCCCCCGTGACTCTGTCCTTCTGGTCCACGGGCGGAGACGACGAGACCGCGACCTTCCAGAAGGCCGCCGACCTCTACAAGCAGAAGCACCCGAACGTGACGGTCAAGGTGCAGACCCTGTCGTGGTCCGACGCGTACGCCAAACTGCTGGCGGCGGCCACCAGCCGCAACGGACCCGACATCATCTCCGGCGGCATGACGTGGACCATCCAGTTCGGCGCCAGGGGCGCCATGGTGGACCTGCGCAAGCACGGCCTCGAGTCACTCAAAGCGCAGGCCCTGCCCGCCCAGTGGGAGTCGGCCATCTCCCCCGACGGCTCGGTGTACGGCGTGCCGCTGGACATGTCGACCCTCGCCCTCTACTACCGCACCGACCTGCTGGAGCAGGCCAAGGTCGAGCCGCCCAAGACCTGGGAGGAGCTGACCGCGACCATCGGCAAGCTCAAAGCGGCCGGGGTCAAGAAGCCCTACGGCCAGGACTGGGGCAACCTCGACTGGATCGGCTACTTCAACTACCTCTACCAGGCGGGCGGCTCGTTCTACACCGCCGACTGCAAGCCCTCGCTCAACACCCCGCAGGCCGAGCAGGCGCTGAAGTACTGGGTGGACCTCTACCGCGAGCACGGCGCGCCCACCGCGACCGTGGAAGGCGCCGACGCGCTGGACACCGGCACCGCGATGGTGGTGGCGGGCAACTGGATCGCCAAGGGCATCGACATCAACAAGCCCAAGCTGAAGGGCAAGTGGGCGATGACCACGATCCCCGCAGGCCCCGCCGGGCCGACCGCGTTCATCGGCGGCCGGGCCATCGGCGTGACCTCCTTCAGCAAGTACGTCCAGACGAGCACGGACTTCGTCAAGTTCATGTACAGCGACGAGGCCATCACCGCGATCGCGGACGAGGCCAAAAAGCGGAACATCTCCTACATTCCGCCGCGCCCCGACAAGATCGTGAACGGCTCGGTGTTCACTCCTGAGCAGGCCCAGGTGTTCGAAGCCTCGATCAAGACCGGCAAGGCCGCGCCGGGCTGCCCCGGCTGGGACGAGAGCGCGCCGGACGTGACCAAGCAGCTCCAGTCAGCGATCCTCGGCAAGGCGGACATCAAGACCGCACTGGCGGAAGCCGCCAAGGTCATGGAACGCAACGCCGGATAGCCGCTCCGCCGGGACCGGCGCCGCCCGGTCCCGGCCCCTGATCCAGGAGTCTGACATGGCCTCCCCCATCCCTCTGCGCGGCAGGCTGCGCCGCTACGGCACCTCGTACGCGATGCTGCTGCCGTTCCTCGCCTTGTTCGCGGGGTTCCTGCTCTGGCCGCTGGCCAACTCGCTCTACCTGAGCTTCACCACGTTCGACGGGATCAATCCCGCGGTGTTCACCGGTGTGGACAATTTCGTGCAGCTGGCGTCCGACACCAGGTTCCGCCACGCGCTGGGCAACACGGCCCTGTACGTTGTGGGGTCGGTCGTGCTCGGCACGCTGCTGTCGCTGGGCCTGGCGCTGGCGTTCAACGGCACCAGCTGGCCGCACCGGATCATGCGCACCCTGTTCTTCCTGCCCTCGGTGACCTCCTCCATCGCGCTCATGCTGATGTGGAAGTGGGTTCTGTACCCCAGCGACGTGGGCCTGGCCAACACGATCGTGGACTGGTTCGGCGGCAGCGCCGTCGCCTGGCTGGCCACCCCCGGCCTGACGATCCCGATCCTGGTGCTGATGTCGGTGTGGGGCGGCATGGGCTACGGCATGGTGCTGTACGTCGCCGGGCTCGGCTCGATCCCCCAGGAGTACTACGAGGCCGCCAAGATCGACGGCGCCTCCACCTGGCGGCAGTTCCGCCACATCACGCTGCCACTGCTGCGCCCCGTCACCACGTACGTGGTGGTGACTGGCCTGATCGGCGCCTTCCAGGTGTTCGAGGCCGTCTACATCGTCTTCAGTCAGGGCGCCAACACCATCGGCGGCGTGCTCGACTCGGGCCTGATGATCGTCCCCTACCTCTACGACCAGGGCTTCACCCACTTCAGGCTGGGCTACGCCTCCGCGATCGCGTGGGTGCTCTTCCTGGTCATCTTCGTGCTCAGCCTCATCAACCTGCGCGTGGGCCGCGCCATGAAGGAGCTGTGATGGCCGTCGCCCCCATGGACACGATCGCCCCGGTCCAGCAGTCCCCGCACGGGACCCCGACAGGCGGCAGCCGGCGCGCCCGGATCAACGCGCATCTTCTGCGCCTACCGTTCTACCTGCTGGCACTGACGATGATCGCGCCGTTCTACTGGCTGCTCATCACGGTGTTCAAACCCCCGAGGGAGCTGGCCAGGACGCCGCCGTCGTTCGTGCCGGAGTCCCCCACGTTCGCCAACTTCTACGACCCGGAGTGGAGCGCCCAAGCGGTCAATCCCGGCCACCTGCAGGGCATCTTCCAGCGTTACCAGGTGGACTTGGGGTTCTGGCGGTTCATGTTCAACAGCATCCTCATCACGACCAGCATCACCGTCGGGTCGCTGCTGATCTGCTCGCTGGCCGCGTACGTGATCGCCAAGCACGACATCAAGGGACGCAGGACCATCTTCCTGTTGATCATCGCCTCGATGATGGTGCCCTGGCAGACCACGCTGATCCCGAACTACGTGATCATGCGGAACCTGGGCTGGCTGGACAGCTACGAGGCCTACATCGTCCCGGCGCTGGCCAAGGCGTTCGTGCTGTTCTTCCTGGTGCAGTTCCTGCAGTCGATACCGAACGAACTGATCCAGGCGGCCAGGGTGGACGGCGCCGGGGAGTGGCGGATCTGGTGGAGGATCGTGCTGCCACTGCTACGGCCGGCACTCGCCGCGATGTCGATCTTCATCGTGCTGGCGGAGTGGAACAACTTCCTCTGGCCGCTCATCATCGTGCAGAGCGACGAGATGGCGAACATCCCCGTCGCGCTGGCCAGGCTCAACTCCTACTTCGGGGGTCCCGACCACCAAGGCGCGATCATGGCGGGCGGGCTGCTCGCGTCGGTTCCGACGATCGCCTTCTTCCTGATCTTCCAGAAGTACTTCACCAGAGGCATCGCGCTCAGCGGGATCAAGGGCTGACCGTTCCGAGGCGAGTTGGCCGGTTCGGCCGAAGGGGGCCGGCAACACACGAAGGGGCTGCCAACAACCGATAGCGCCTCATCGGACCGCCACATCGTTGACGCAGCGCAGCACCGGCGACCCGACCAAGGCCCGCTCGTCCAGGCCGGCCGTACGGATCAGGAACTCGGCCCGCTCGCCCGGCAGCAGCGTGACGAGCTGGTCGTCGACCTGCGCATCCGGGTCCAGCCGGTCGGGGAAGACCGCCAGGTCGCGCAGGAGCGTGCGAGCGATGATCGTCAGCCGGAGCCCGCCGAGCGCCGGCTCGGTCACCGTGTCGTAGCGCGGCTCGGGCAGCCGCAGGTCCTTGTCGGGCGCGAAGAACCACAACGCCCGACCCACCGGCGGTTCCGCCGCCGCGTCGTGCGGTCCGTCTGCCCACACCACCGCCTCACCAGGCCCACCTGCCGTCGCCGCCACGTCGGCTGGCGCGGCCAGGCGGCCGAGGCTGTTCTCCGCGGCGGCGGCGATCGCAGAGGCGATTCCGACGATCTCGGCTACGAGCAGCTCGGCCAGCGGGTCGCCCGGCTCGGCGACGGACGGGGCCAGCGGCAGGGTGGCGGCCGTGCGCGGCGGCACGACGAGGGTGAGGTCCTGCGTCGCGAGCACGGCGCCGTCGAAGCCGTGCCGTACGGCCCGCGCCGATGCCCGCCACGGGCGGCCGGTGTCGTTGACGGCGACCAGCACCAGGCCGCCGTCCCGCGGCTGCACGGTCAGCAGCCGGTCCGCGTAGGCCCTGCGCAGCGCGTGGAACAGCGGCTTCTTCCTGCCGTCCCCGTCCACGGCCGACCACGAGGTGACCGGCCAGCAGTCGTTGAGCTGCCACACCACGCTGCCCGCGCAGTGCGGCCACAGAGCCCTGAAGTGCTCCACCCCGAGCTGGATGGCCCGCGCCTGGTTGACCTGGGTGAGGTAGTGCCAGTCGTCGAAGGTCTCGGGCATGGGGAAGTGCGGCTCGAGCCCGGCGGCCAGCTTGGCGTTGCCGTCGATGGCTTTCTGGTGGTGCAGCAGGCCGCGGGAGTCCGGCAGCAGCGGCTCGTCACTGATCGCCCTGCGGATGGTGGCGTACGCGGCGGGGCCCTGGAAGCCGTACTCGGCGGCCATGCGGGGCCGGTAGTCGCGGTAGACGGTGTAGTCGCGCCGGTTCCACACGTCCCAAATGTGCATGGTGCCGTGAGCCGGGTCGTTGGGCGGCAGATCCATGGAGCCCGAGTACGGGCTGCCCGGCCAGTAGGGGCGGGTCGGGTCCAGCTCGGCCACGATGCGCGGCAGCGTCTCCAGGTAGAAGCCACCTCCCCAGCTGCGTCCCTGGAGCGACTCCTGCCAGCCCCAGTCGGCGTAGCCCTCGATGTTCTCGTTGTTGCCGCACCACAGGACCAGGCTCGGGTGCGCGCTCAGCCTGGCGACCTGCTCACGTGCCTCGGCCTCCACCTCGGCCCCGATCGGGTCCTCCTCGGGGTAGGCGGCGCAGGCGAACGGGAAGTCCTGCCAGACCATCAGCCCGAGCCGGTCGCACAGGTCGTAGAAGTCTTCGCTCTCGTACAGGCCGCCGCCCCAGATCCGGACCAGGTTGACGCCCGCCTCGCACGCCTGGGCGAGCCTGGCGGCGTAGCGGTCGCGGTCCACCCTGGTGGGGAAGCAGTCGTCGGGGATCCAGTTGACCCCTCTGACGAAGAGGTCGACGCCGTTGACGGCCAGCGTGAACGCGCCGCCCTCCGTACGCAGCCGCACGTCGCGGAGCCCGATCTCGCGGCGCCACACGTCTTCGCCGGCCGACACCTCGAGCTCGTAGAGCGCCTGCTCGCCGTACCCTCTCGGCCACCACAGCTGCGGGTCGGGCACCTCCAGCGTGATCACGGCCTCGCTCTGCCCCTCGGGGATCACGGCGCGTCCCGACACACCCTTGATCGCCGCGGTCACCTCGGCGGCTCCCGCCTTCTCCACCCGGACGTGGACGTCCACCCTGGCCGCGCCGTCCTCGAGCGTGACCAGCGGCCGCACCCCGGCGATCCTGGCCCCGCTCCAGGCGTGCAGGCCGATCGGCCGCCAGATCCCGGACGTGACCAGCCTCGGCCCCCAGTCCCAGCCGAAGTTGCAGGCCATCTTCCTGATGAACTGGTACGGCTCCACGTACGAGCCGGGCCGCTCCCCCAGCTCTTCACGCAGCCTGTCGGTGTATTCATACGGCGAACTGAACGTGATTCTTAACCGGTTCCGCCCCTCCCGCAGAAAGTTTCCGACGTCGAAGCGGTACGACCGGTGCATGTTGGCCGTCTCGCCCACCCGGCTGCCGTTCAGCTCGATCAGCGCCACCGTGTCGAGCCCTTCGCAGACCAGGTCGGTCCGCTCGTGACCGGTCGGCGACCAGTCGAAGACGGTCTCGTACCGCCAGGCGGTGCGGCCGATCCAGGCCAGTCCGTCCTCGTTGTCGTCCAGGTAGGGGTCGGGGATGTGACCGGCGGCGAGCAGATCTGTATGCACACAACCCGGCACCGTAGCGGGCACAGTGGCAGGCAGGGCGGCGGGAGTGCCCGCGTCGCCGTCTATCGCCTGGACGGTCCATGACTCATGCAACGCGCGCTGAAAGCCCATTAATCAACTCTCCGACATTGATAGCGACAATAGGCAACATATCAGCACCTATTGCCCTATTTACAGCGCTCGCAGCCCTGATTGCTGAACCGATTCATGCCGGTTCCCACCCCGTAAACGCGACTGCCCGCCGCACCTCGCGATGGACGAGGTACGGCGGGCAGGATGACAGCGAACAGCAGGGGCCCGGGACCAGGGTCACGGGCTGCCGGCCCAGGCTGGGGTCCGCGCTCGGCTAGAGGCCGCGAGGCGCGGACGGGGTCCGCGCTCGGCTAGAAGCGGCGGCGCGGACCGAGTTCGGGTCAGCGCTCGAAGCGACGGCCCGTGTTGCGGCGGAAGCCACCGCCCTGGCCACGGTCGTCACCACGGCCGCCGCCGGAGCGGTAGCCTTCGCCCGACCGGTAGCCGTCGCGCGGCCCACGGTCGTCGGAACGGGTGCCGCGGTCGTAGTCGGCCGAGACCGGGCGGCCACGGTCGGCGCCGAAGCGGCCGCCGCGGTCGTCGGAGCGGAACCCGCCGCCCCGCTGGCCACGGTCGTCCTGCCGGAACGGGCGATCGTCGGACCGGTACCCGCCCCGCGGCCCGTTGTCGCGGCGACGGTCGTCGCCGAACGTCCGCGGACGGTCGTCACCGGACGTCCGCGGCTCCTGCGCGCGCCCGTACGGCCGCTCACCCTCGGTGTGCCGACGCGCGCCGCCGAACGGCCGGTCGCCGTCCTCGTGGCGGCGCGGACGCCTGTCCTCGCCGGCCCCGGCAGGGCGGCCGCCATCCTCGTGACGGCGCGGACGACGGTCGCCGTCGAAGTCGCGGCGGCCGCGACGGCCGCGGCGCTCCGAACCCCCTTGACCGCCGCCCTCGCGGCGGGGCCGCAGCGGCTTGCGGACGTCCGGCTCCCAGACCGGGATGGCCTCGCCGCTGGGCGTGCGGGCGCCCGTCACCTCGGCGATCCGCGGGTGGCCCGGGGTCGCCTTCAGGCGGAACGGGTGGATCCCGGCGCGCCGGGTGAGCGCGTCGGTCGAGCGGCGCTCGTTGGGCAGCACCAGCGTGACGACGGTGCCCTTCTCACCGGCGCGCGCCGTGCGGCCGCCCCGGTGCAGGTAGCTCTTGTGGTCCTGCGGCGGGTCCACGTGCAGCACCAGGCTGATGTTGTCGACGTGGATGCCGCGCGCCGCGACGTCGGTGCAGACGAGCACGTTGACGGAACCCTCGCGGAACTCGGCGAGGATGCGGGTGCGCTGGTTCTGGCGCTTGCCGCCGTGCAGGCCGCCCGCCTTGACGCCGACCCGGGCCAGCTGCTTGCACAGCCGGTCCACGCCGTGCTGGGTGCGGACGAAGATGATGGTACGGCCCTCGCGGTTGGCGATCTCGGCGATGACGTCGAACTTGTCGTCGCGCGTGATCTGCATCACGTGGTGCTCCATGGTGTCCACCGGCGAGGTCGCCGGTGCCACGGAGTGCGTGATCGGGTTCTTGAGGAACCGCTGCACCAGCTTGTCGACGTCGCCGTCGAGCGTGGCGGAGAACAGCAGCCGCTGCCCGTCGGCGGGGGTCTGCGCGAGCAGCTCGGTGACGACGGGGAAGAAGCCGAGGTCGCACATGTGGTCGGCCTCGTCCAGGACGCTCACCTCGACGTCGGACAGGGAGCACTCGCCCTGCCGGATCAGGTCACCGAGGCGGCCCGGGGTGGCGATGACGACGTCGACGCCGCGCCGCAGCGCCTCGATCTGCTTGCCCATGGACATGCCGCCCACGATGACCTTCATGCGCAGCCCGAGGCCGCGGCCGAGGGGCTCGATCGCGTCGTGGACCTGGAGGGCGAGCTCACGGGTCGGCACGAGGATCATGGCGCGGGGCCGGCCGGGCGCGGGCCTCGCGCCGGCGAGGCGGGCCATGGTGGGCAGCCCGAAGGCGAGGGTCTTGCCGGAACCGGTCTGGCCCCGGCCGAGCACGTCGTGGCCCGCGAGAACATCGGGGATCGTCGCGCTCTGGATGGGGAACGGGCTGTCGATGCCCTGCCTGGCCAGCCCGCTCACGAGCGGCTTGGGCAGGCCCAGCAACTCGAACTCGGAGGGGCCCGGCTGCGAAGCGGCCTCGGCCGTGGGGCCTGAGGTGATCGAGTCCGGAGCGCTCTCGTCGAACGAGGGCATGACAGCGTCAAGCATGGTCACGAAAGTCGTGCCTTTCAGTCGAAGTGGCACGTCACTTCTGCGAAAGGACGAGCCAGGATGTGCGGCTCAGGCCGCACAGGGGTTCAGGGTTGCCCGCCATCGGGGCGGGTCAAAATCCACAAGGGGGATACACCGGGCACCGGCCGCAGGCGGCGCGAGACGCGCAATGAGGCGTCGGGTGCATCTGTTACCAACGCCGGGATGTTATCGGATATTTCCCGGATGGGCCCGGACCTTCCGAAACCCTCTATGGCACGCTGAAACGGCTGACCCTTGACGCCAGCCGTAACAACAGAAAAAGATCAGACGTTAAAGCCTAGCATACGAAGCTGCTCGCGCCCCTCATCGGTGATCTTGTCCGGGCCCCACGGCGGCAGCCAGACCCAGTTGATCTTCACGTCGGACACCATGCCGTCGAGCGCGGAGTGGGCCTGGTCCTCGATGACGTCGGTCAGCGGGCAGGCCGCACTGGTCAGCGTCATGTCGATGGTGGCCACCGGCCGCTGGCCGTCGGCGGGGTCGAGGTTGAGCCCGTAGATCAGGCCCAGGTCGACGACGTTGATGCCGAGCTCGGGGTCGACCACGTCCTTGAGCGCCTCCATGACCTCTTCGACGGTCGTCTCACCGTCGAAGTTGGTAGGGGTCTCCACTGGCTTGCTCATGACACCTCCTTCGTCGGCGTCGTGAGCAGGCTCACACAGCGCCTCATTGTTCGCTCGCTTCGCTCACTCACGGTGCACTCCTCACAACTGCGTCCTTGTAAGCCATCCAAGAAAGCAACGCACATTTGACGCGCGCCGGGAACTTGGCCACGCCCGCGAAGGCGACCGCGTCACCGAGCACTTCCTCGTCGGCTTCCACCTGTCCCCTGCCCTGCATGAGCCGGGTGAACTCGTCGACCACGGAGAGTGATTCCTCGACGGTCGAGCCGGTGGCTAGCTCGTGCAGCACGGAGGCGGCGGCCTGGCTGATCGAACAGCCCTGCCCGTCATAGGAGACGTCCAAGATCTTGCCGGCGTCGCCCACCTTGACCCTGAGCGTGATCTCGTCGCCGCACGTGGGGTTCACGTGGTGAACCTCGGCGTCGTACGGCTCGCGCAGCCCCCGCCCTTGCGGGTGCTTGTAGTGCTCCAGGATCAGCTCCTGGTACATCGACTCGCCGATCATGGCTATGCGAACACCTTCTGAACGTGATGCAGGCCGCGCACCAGAGCGTCGATCTCGCCCGTGGTGTTGTACAGGTAGAACGACGCCCGCGTGGTGGCCGGTATTCCGAAGCGCAGGTGCAGCGGACGTGCGCAGTGGTGCCCGACGCGTACGGCGACGCCGAACTGGTCGTCCAGGATCTGCCCCACGTCGTGCGGATGTATGCCCTCCAGCGTGAACGCCACCGTCCCGCCGCGCCCTTCGAGGGTCTCCGGGCCGATGATCCGCAGGCTGGGCAGATCGCGCAGGGCCTCCAGCGCGTAGGCCGTCAGCTCGCGCTCGTGCGCCTCGACGGCGTCCATGCCGATCCCGGTGAGGTAGTCCACCGCCGCGCCGAGCCCGATGGCCTCGACGATCGGCGGCGTGCCCGCCTCGAACTTGTGCGGCACCGGCGCGTACGTCGAGTGGTCCATCCAGACCGCCTCGATCATCTCGCCGCCGCCCAGGAACGGGGGCATGGCGTCGAGCAGCTCGGTCCGGCCCCAGAGCACGCCGATGCCGGACGGGCCGACCATCTTGTGCCCGGTGAAGGCCACGAAGTCGGCGCCCAGCTCGGCGACGTTCACCGGGTGGTGCGGCACGGATTGGGAGGCGTCCAGCATGATGAGCGCCCCGGCCTCGTGGGCCCGCCTGGCCAGCTCGGCGACCGGATTGACGGTGCCGAGCACGTTGGACTGGTGGGCGACCGAGACGATCTTCGTGCGCTCGGTGATCACGTCGGCCGACAGATCCAGCCGCCCGTCGTCGGTGACGCCGAACCACTTCAGCGTCGCACCGGTGCGCTGGGAGAGCAGCTGCCACGGCACGATGTTGGAGTGGTGCTCCATCTCGGAGATGACGATCTCGTCGCCAGGCCCGAGGGTGAAGCGAGGGTCGGTGTTGATGGGGTTGCCGAAGGCGTAGGCGACCAGGTTGAGCGCCTCGGAGGCGTTCTTGGTGAAGATCACCTCGTCGCGCGACGGCGCCCCGACGAAGCCCGCGATCTTGTCACGGGCCCCTTCGTACGCCTCGGTCGACTCGGCCCCGAGCACGTGCATGGCCCGCCCGACGTTGCTGTAGTGCAGCGCCAGATGCTCCCGCATGGTCTCGATGACCAGCTCGGGCTTCTGCGAGGAGTTGCCCGAGTCGAGGTAGACGAGCGGGCGCCCGTCGGGCAGCTCGCGGGAGAAGATCGGGAAGTCCTTCCTGATCTTCTCCACATCGAAGCTGGTGGAAGTCATGCAGACGCCTTCGTGTACTGCTCGTAGCCTTCGGCCTCGAGCTTCTCGGCCAGTTCGGGGCCGCCCTCCTCGACGATCCGGCCGCCGGCGAAGACGTGCACGAAGTCCGGCTTCACGTACCGCAGGATGCGGGTGTAGTGCGTGATCAGTAGCACGCCGGTCTCGCCGTCGGCGCGGAAGCGGTTGATGCCCTCGGACACCACGCGCAGCGCGTCCACGTCGAGGCCGGAGTCGGTCTCGTCGAGCACGGCGATCTTCGGCTTGAGCAGCTCCATCTGGAGGATCTCGTGGCGCTTCTTCTCGCCGCCGGAGAAACCCTCGTTGAGGTTGCGCTGCGCGAAGGCGGGGTCGATGGACAGGGCGTCCATGCCGTTCTTGAGGTCCTTGGCGAACTCGCGCAGCTTGGGCGCCTCGCCGCGGACGGCGGTGACGGCCGAGCGCAGGAAGTTGGACACCGACACGCCGGGGACCTCGACCGGGTACTGCATGGCGAGGAACAGGCCGGCGCGGGCCCGCTCGTCGACCGACAGCTCCAGCAGGTCGACACCGTCGAGCAGCACCTGGCCGCTAGTGATCGTGTACTTGGGGTGGCCGGCGATGGCGTAGGCGAGCGTGGACTTGCCCGAGCCGTTGGGGCCCATGATGGCGTGGGTCTGCCCGGCCGCCACGGTCAGGTTGACGCCGCGCAGGATTTCCTTGGCCTCGACGGCGACGTGCAGGTCGCGGATCTCTAGGGTGGACATGGTTGTTATGACTCCTTCGAGAGCGAGACGAGGACGTCATCGCCGTCGATCTTGACTGTGTAGACGTTCACGGGTTTGGTCGCGGGCGGTCCTGTGGGCTTGCCGGTGCGGACGTCGAAGCACGAGCCGTGCAGCCAGCACTCCAGCGTGCCGTCGTAGACCTCGCCCTCGCTGAGCTTCACCTCGGCGTGCGAGCAGACGTCGTGCAGGGCGAACACCTCCTCGCCCTTGCGGACGAGCGCGACCGGGGTGTCCTCCACCTCGATGCCGATGACGCCCCCTTCGGGGATGTCATCGAGCTTGCAGACCTTCTCGTAGCTCATGAGTCGTTCACCACTCCCCATTCGCCACACGGGCCGCTCCTTCGTGGCGGACCGCTTCGCTCACTGCGTCGGGTTCTCTCCTCCTCATCGGGCGAGCTCCGCCTCCACCGCGGTGAGCACGCGCTCGCGGATCTCCTCGACCTCGATCTTCTCGATGAGCTGGCCGAGGAAGCCCCGGATGACCAGGCGGCGGGCCTCGTCGTAGGGGATGCCGCGGGCCTGCAGGTAGAAGATGTGCTCGTCGTCGAGGCGGCCGGAGGCGGAGGCGTGCCCCGCGCCGGCGACCTCGCCGGTGAGGATCTCCAGGTTGGGCACCGAGTCGGCGCGGGCGCCGTCGGTGAGGATGAGGTTGCGGTTGAGCTCGTAGGTGTCGGTGCCCTCGGCCTCGACCCTGATGATCACGTCGCCGATCCAGACGGTGTGCGCGTCCTCGCCCTGCAGCGCGCCGCGGTAGTCGACGTTGCTCTTGCAGTTGGGCTGCGAGTGGTCGACCAGCAGGCGGTGCTCCAGGTGCTGACCCGCGTCCGCGAAGTAGACGCCGGACATGTCGGCGTCGCCGCCGGGGGCAGTGTAGGTCACGTTGGGCGACAGGCGTACGAGGTCGCCGCCCAGCGTCACCACGAAGCTGCGGAACGTCGCGTCCTTGGCCAGCAGGGCGTGGTGGTGCGAGACGTGGACCGCGTCGTCGTCCCAGTCCTGCAGGCTGACGACCCTGAGCGAGGCGCCGTCGCCGATGGCGAACTCGATGTTGTCGGCGTAGACCGCGCTGCCCCTGTGGTCCAGCACGATCACGGCCTCGGCCATCGGCTCCACGATGACCACGATGTGGCCGTAGGCGGCGCCGTCGCCGGACCCGGTCAGCGTCAGGACGGTGTGCTTGGACGCGACGGCCTCGCGCGGCACCGTGATCACGGTGGCCTTCTCGAAACCGTGCCACGCCTGTGCGCTCACCCGGTCGGTGGGCGCGAACGCCTTGCCGAGCCGGGCGTCGTCACGGCCGACCGTCTCCACGGTGACTTCGGGCGCCGCGTCGACGTCCAGGCGCACGTGGCCCACGGGCTCGGCCTTGCCGTTGTGCAGGCCCTTCAGGCGCGAGAGCGGCGTGAAGCGCCACGACTCCTCGCGCCCGTTCGGGACCTCGAAGTCGCCCAGCTCGAAGGACGCCTTCTCGTGCAGGGTCGACAGGGGCTTCTCGTTCAGGCCCATCAGCCGACGGCTCCTTCCATCTGCAGCTCGATCAGCCGGTTGAGCTCGAGCGCGTACTCCATGGGCAGCTCACGCGCGATCGGCTCCACGAAGCCGCGCACGATCATCGCCATCGCCTCGTCCTCGTCGAGCCCGCGGCTCATGAGGTAGAACAGCTGGTCCTCGCTGACCTTGGAGACCGTGGCCTCGTGACCCATCTTGACGTCGTCCTCGCGGACGTCGACGTACGGGTAGGTGTCGGAGCGGCTGATCTGGTCGACCAGCAGCGCGTCGCACTTGACGGTGCTGGCGCTGCCGTGCGCGCCCTCCTCGATCTGCACGAGACCGCGGTAGGAGGTGCGGCCGCCGCCGCGGGCCACCGACTTGGAGATCACGCTGGAGCTCGTGTGGGGCGCCAGGTGCACCATCTTCGAGCCGGCGTCCTGGTGCTGGCCCTCGCCGGCGAACGCGACGCTCAGCGTCTCGCCCTTGGCGTGCTCGCCCATCAGGTAGACGGCCGGGTACTTCATCGTGACCTTGGAACCGATGTTGCCGTCGATCCACTCCATGGTCGCGCCCTCGTAGGCGACGGCGCGCTTGGTGACCAGGTTGTAGACGTTGTTCGACCAGTTCTGGATGGTCGTGTAACGGCAGCGGGCGTTCTTCTTCACGATGATCTCGACGACGGCGCTGTGCAGCGAGTCGGAGGAGTAGATCGGCGCGGTGCAGCCCTCGACGTAGTGGACGTAGGAGTTCTCGTCCACGATGATCAGGGTCCGCTCGAACTGGCCCATGTTCTCGGTGTTGATCCGGAAGTAGGCCTGCAGCGGGATCTCGACCTCGACGTTCGGCGGCACGTAGATGAACGAGCCACCGGACCACACGGAGGTGTTGAGCGCGGCGAACTTGTTGTCGCCCACCGGGATGACCGACCCGAAGTACTCCTTGAAGATCTCCGGGTGCTCCTTCAGGCCCGTGTCGGTGTCGAGGAAGATGACCCCCTTCTCCTCGAGGTCCTCACGGATCTTGTGGTAGACGACCTCGGATTCGTACTGGGCGGCGACACCGGCGATGAGGCGCTGCTTCTCCGCCTCGGGGATGCCGAGCTTGTCGTAGGTGTTCTTGATGTCGGCGGGCAGCTCGTCCCAGGACGCCGCCTGCTTCTCCGTCGAACGCACGAAGTACTTGATGTTGTCGAAGTCGATGCCGCTGAGGTCAGAGCCCCAGGTGGGCAGCGGCTTCCTGTCGAACAGGCGGAGGCCCTTCAGGCGAAGGTCAAGCATCCACTCCGGCTCGTTCTTGAGAGCGGAGATGTTGCGGACGACCTCCTCGGACAGGCCTCGCTTGGCCGCCGCACCCGCGGCATCCGGGTCGGCCCAGCCGAACTTGTAATTCCCGAGGCCTTCCAGCTCCGGGCGGTCGGTGACAGTCACCTTCCGGTCTCCTTGCTTTTGTCTCTATGTGCGGATTCACCCAGCTTCTGTGGGCTCACGTGCGTCGTGCAGACCCCGTCGCCGTGCGCGATCGTGGCCAGGCGCTGCACCGGTGTGCCGAGCAGTTGCGCGAACGCCTCCGTCTCGGCCTCGCAGAGTTGCGGGAACTCCTCAGCCACGTGGGCCACCGGGCAGTGATGCTGGCAGAGCTGGTCGCCGCCCGACTTGGCCTTGCTGGCCGAGGCGGCATAACCCTCCGCCGACAGCGCCTGCGCCAGCACCTGAACGCGCTGGTCCGCCGGCACCGTCCGCATGGCCGGCTCCAGCCGCTTGAGCAGGCTCAACACCTGCGCTCGAGCGAAGTCGGCCACCGCGTCCCGTCCCATGCGCTCGGCCAGGAAACGCAGCGCGCTCCCGGCCAGGTCGTCATAGGCGTGCTCGAAAGCACTGCGCCCCGCGTCGGTGATGGCGAACAGCTTGGCCGGCCGCCCGCGCCCGCGCTGACCGCGCGGCCGCACCGTGCGAGGTTCGATCATCCCGTCGGCCACCAGCGCGTCGAGGTGACGCCGCACGGCGGCGGAGGTGAGCCCGAGCCGCTCGCCCAGGGCGGCGGCCGCGACGGGACCATGCTCAAGAATCAGCCGGGCGACACGGGCACGCGTGCCGCGCTCGTGACCTGGCTCCATCATGGGCATGTTTTTCACAACATCAGTGTGCCGTAATTCCTTCCCGGTTCACAAACGGTTCCGACCAGGAAGGGGATGGAATTTGTCACGCAGGGTAGCCTTACCTAACTTGACTTGATCGCGGCCGGGCGAGCACGGCGAACGTCACCGCCGCGCAGGCGATGAGCCCCAGCATGACGGCCGCCATGGGCACGGCGGTGCCCGCCCCGGCCAGGCCGACGAGCGGGGCCGCCAGGGCGCCGAGCGCGAACTGCAGCACGCCCAGCAGGGCCGAGGCGCTGCCGGCCACCTGAGCGGGCTGCGAGCCCAGCGCCAGCGCGCCGGTGCCCGGCAGCACCAGGCCCTGGCCGAGCATGATGACGAACAACCCGCCCACGATGCCCCACAGGCCGAGCCCGGCGAGCGCGGCGGCCATCAGCAGCCCCGCCCCGGTCAGGGCGGTGACCAGCCCGGTCACGACCAGGGCGCCCGGCGGCACCCGGCCCGACAGCCGGCCCCCCAGCTGGGCCGTGGCGGTCAGGCCGAGCGCGTTGAGCCCGAAGATGAGCGAGTACTGCTGCGGCGTGGCGCCGTACACCTCCTGCAGCACGAACGGCGAGCCGGAGATGTAGCCGAACATCGCCGCGAACGCCAGGCCGCCGGTGAGCGCGTACCCCATGAACGCCCGGTCGCGCAGCAGTTGCCAGAACGTGCGCACGGTGTGCTTGAGCCCGCCGCTCTCACGCTGCTCGGCGGGCAGCGTCTCGCGCACGCCGGCCAGCACGGCCGCCAGCAGGACCACGCCCGCGAGGCTGAGCGCCACGAACACGCCGCGCCACGACGTGAACGCCAGCAGTTGCGCCCCGGCGATGGGCGCCAGGATCGGCGCCAGGCCGCTGACCAGCATGAGCGTGGCGAAGATGCGGGCGATGGCGGCGCCGTCGTACAGGTCGCGCACCACCGCGCGCACGATGACCAGGGCCGCGCCACCCAGGATGCCCTGCAGCAGCCGGAAGGCGATGAGCATGGGCACCGACGGCGCGAACGCGCAGAGCAGCGAGGCGGCCATGAACCCCGCCACGCCCACGATCAGCGGCATGCGCCGCCCACGCACGTCGCTGACCGGGCCGGCGATGACCTGGCCGACCGACACGCCGATGAGGCAGGCGGTGAGCGTGAGCTGGACCTGGGCGGGCGCGCTGAGCATCTCGGAGGTGATGGCGGGCAGCGCGGGGAGGTACATGTCGATGGAGAGCGGCCCGATCGCCGACAGCGCGCCCAGGATCACCAGCAACAGTCCGCGGCGGCTCTTCTGATGCGGCACGACGACGGTGGACGTGGCTTCTGCCACGGACATGCGTGACCCCTCTCCCTCGCAGACCAGTGGCCCACGAGGGCCGAGAGAGTCAAACCAGGATTCGGTCCTCCTAATTCCCGGTTATCAGATATTTCATTGGGGTTCGTGGAGCTGGATGACGGAGAAGGTGGCGCCCTGCGGGTCGGTGAGCATCGAGAACGGTCCCGGCGGCGCGTCCATCGCCCGGACGAGGATCTGGGCGCCCAGCCGTTCGGCCGCCGCGGTGGTGGCGTCGAGGTCGGCGACCGCGAAGTAGGTCATCCAGAACGAGGGCGTGCCCGGCGGGAAGTCCGAGGGCATCTCCATCATGCCCCCGATGGCCGGCTCGCCCGCGTGCCACTCGGTGTACTTGAGGCCGCCCATCTCCAGCAGCTCCGGCCGCCAGCCGAAGACCTCGGAGTAGAAGCGCTCGGCCGCGGCCGGGTCGCGGGTGATCAGCTCGTTCCAGCAGAACGAGCCCGGCTCGTTGACCAGCTCGGCGCCGTGGTGGTGACCCGCCTCCCAGGCGCCCGCGTGGGAGCCGTCGGGGCCGCGGAAGACGGTCATGCTGCCTTCGTCGAAGACCTGCATGGGCTCCATGACGACGGTGCCACCGGCGTTCTTGACCCGGTCGGCGAGCGCGGCGACGTCGTCGGCGGCGATGTAGGTGTTCCAGGACGAGGGCATCCCCTCGCCCATGACCGGTCCCACTCCGGCGACCTTCTTGCCGTGGTGGGTGAACATGCCGTAGCCACCGGCCGCCGGGTCGTCGACCATCTCGGCCTGCCAGCCGAAGATCTCGCTGTAGAAGCGGGCGGATGCGTCGACGTCGCTGCTGGACAGGTCCACCCAGCACGGGACTCCAGGGTCATACCCACTGCGTTGCGACATTGCAACCTCCTGTGACGTGGAGTGCACAGCGATCTCAGAAGTCGGCATGAGATCGCCATGTCACCGTCAGAGTCTCACCCCGGGCCGACGGTTTCCGAGGAATCCGCGGGTCAAGACCTGTCCATATCCGGCCAGGATCCCCCTTGCCTCACCTGCGGCCCGGACCGCGTGGCATAGTCCCTAAACTCGTGCCCATGGAATCCCCAGCCGTCGAGATCGTCGACCTGGTCAAACGTTATGGCGGTGCCACCGCACTCGACGGCCTCGCGCTCCGTGCCGAGCGCGGCGCGGTCACCGCCGTCCTCGGCCCCAACGGGGCGGGCAAGACGACCACGGTCGAGATCTGCGAGGGGTTCCGCACGGCCGACTCCGGCACCGTCAAGGTCCTGGGGCTGGCACCCCAGCGCCCCGAGTTGCGGCCCCGGGTGGGCGTCATGCTCCAGGCGGGCGGCGTGCCGCCCGCGATGCGCTGTGGCGAGTGGCTGCGGCTGGTCGCGCGCTTCTACGCCCGTCCCCTCGACGCCCAGGCCCTTCTGGTACGCCTGGGACTGGCCGATCACGCGCGGACCCCGTACCGGCGGCTGTCGGGCGGACAGCAGCAGCGGCTGTCGCTGGCCGCGGCCGTGATCGGGCGGCCCGAGCTGGTGTTCCTCGACGAGCCGACCGCCGGGCTCGACCCGCAGGCCAGGCACGCCTGCTGGGAGCTGGTGGGCGAGTTGCGCGGCGCGGGTGTGGCGGTGGTGCTGACCACGCATCACATGGACGAGGCCGAGCGGCTGGCCGACCACGTGGTGATCATCGACAGGGGCCGGGTGGTGGCCGAAGGCACGCCTGCCTCGCTGACCGGGGCGGAGCGGCAGCTCCGGTTCCGCGCCCGGCCGGGGCTAGCGCTGGAGGAGCTGCTCAACGCCCTCCCGGCGGGCAGCGCGGCCAAGGAGTCGCCCGCCGGCCACTACATCATCGAGGGCCTGGTGGGCCCGGAGCTGCTGGCCACGGTGACGGCCTGGTGCGCGGCCGAGGGCGTCACCGCCGACGACCTGCGCATCGAGCGGCGCACCCTCGAGGACGTCTTCCTCGAGCTGACCGGCAGGGAGCTGCGATGACCGCGCTGGACTTCACCCCCGCGCCCGGTGCGGCGCCGTTCCCGCGCATGGTGCTGGCGCAGGCGGGCGCGGAGATCCGCGCGATGTTGCGCAACGGCGAGCAGCTGCTGCTCACGCTGATCATCCCGGTGCTGCTGCTGGTGGGCTTCTCGCTGGCGCCGCTGATCGACGTCGGCGGCGGGCGGCGGATCGACTTCCTCGCGCCCGGCGTGCTGGCGCTGGCGGTCATGTCCACGGCCTTCACCGGGCAGGCCATCGCGACAGGCTTCGAGCGCCGCTACGGCGTGCTGAAGCGGCTGGGCGCGACGCCGCTGTCCAGGGCCGGGCTCATGCTGGCCAAGACCGCGGCCGTGGTGGCCGTGGAGGGCATCCAGGTCGTGCTGATCGTGGCGGCGGCGCTGGCGCTGGGGTGGCGGCCGCAGGGGTCGTTCCTGGGCGCGGGGCTGCTGATCGTGCTCGGGACGGCGGCCTTCAGCGGGCTCGGGCTGCTCATGGCCGGCACGCTGCGCGCGGAGGCGACGCTGGCCGCGGCCAACCTCGTCTACCTGGTGCTGCTGGGCGCGGGAGGGGTGATCTTCCCGCTGTCGAAGTTCCCCGCGGGGATGCGGCCGGTGCTGGAGCTGTTGCCCATCTCGGCGCTCACCGGCGGCCTGCGCTCGGTGCTCGCGCAGGGCGCGGCGCTGCCGCTCGGCCCGCTGGCCGTGCTCGCCGCCTGGGCGGTGTTGTCGCTGGCGCTGGTGTCGCGCACGTTCCGCTGGGAGTGACGCCTTACTCCGGCTGGGGCTGGGGGCGTTCGGTCTGGAGGGCGCCGTAGCGGCGGCGGGTGAGTGCGGCCACCACCGTCAGCGGGATCGCGGCGGCCGCGGCCACCCCGAACAGCAGCGTGTACCTGCCGCCCTCGGCCAGCGGCCCGGCCGCCCATGACGCCACCCCGCTGCCCACGAACAACGCGGAGGCGAAGAACGCGATCGTCGTCCCCCTGGCCTCCGGCACCACCGAGGTGGCCCAGGTCTGCAGCGAAGAGTGCAGGAACGACCAGCCGCCGCCGAGCAGCAGCGCTGTGACGGCCACCGTCGCCATGCTCACGTGCACGGCCGCCAGCGCGAACCCCGCGCACAGCTGCGCGCCGCCCACGGCCATCAGCACGGGCGCGGGCCAGTGCCCGGACAACCGCTTGACCACCTTCGAGAACGCCCACAACCCCAGCCCGTAGGCGGTGATGCCCAGGCCCGCCACGGCCGCCGCGATCCCCGCGTGCTCCAGCGCGGTGGCCAGGAACGGCATGGCGCCGAGCATGATCGCGCCCTCGGTGAACGCCAGCGCGAAGACGAGCAGGGCCCAGCGGTGCCCGAGCACCATGCCGAGGTACCGCCCCGCCCCGAGCCTGTCGGGCCCGCCGTGCCGGGGTGGCTCGGGCAACGAGCGCAGCGCCAGCGCACAGACGAGGGCGCAGACGGCCGGCACGGCGAACGCCACCCGCCAGTTCAGCAGCCCGGCCAGCGCGCCGCCGAGCCCCGTGGCCGCGGCCGTGCCGAGCGCGGCCGCGCCCATGAGATCTGTCAGGGCGCGCTGCCGTACCGAGGGCTCGACCGTGTCGCCCACGTACGTCAGGCCCGTGGGGATCACCGCGCCGAAGCAGGCGCCGGCCACGACCCTGGCCGCCACCAGCGCCCCCAGCACCGGCATCAGCGCCGACACCAGCCCCGCCAGAGCCGCGCCCAACAACGCGCCGCGCATCATCCGCACCCGGCCGAACCGGTCGGACAACACCCCCCACAGGGGCTGCGTCAGCCCGTACGCCAGGTAGTAGCCACTGGCGGCGGCCACCGACGCCGACAGTGGGACGCCCAAGTCGGCGGCGATCACCAGGAGCATGGGACTGACGGCGAAGCGGTCGAAGCTGCTGACGAACGAGGCCACGGACAAACCCAGCGGAGGCCGGGCGAGACTCACGGGGACGGCGGGGGCTTTCATGTAGTACCACCCTAAATCCAGGAATGTCACCGGCCACGAGTAGGCTCAACCAGTTGTCTGCTCGACCTTCGCCTGAGGAGTCCCGTGACCGCCTTCGCCCTGGACGATCCGCTCGATCGCGGCTCCGGCCTGCCCCGGCCGGGGCACTTGCTGCGGGCTGCCTCCGACTCGATCCCGCCGTCGTCCCTGGTGCTGCTGGCGATCTTCTCGGTGCAGCTCGGCGCCGGATTCGCCAAGGAGCTGTTCGCGACGCTGCCGCCGAGCGCGGTGGTGTTCCTGCGCATCGCGACCGGGGCGCTGGTGATGGGGGCCTTCATCAGGCCCAGGCTGAGGGGGCTGGTCTGGCGGGACTGGGCGGTGGGGATCGGGTTCGGCGTGACGCTGGCCGTCATGAACCTGTCGTTCTACGAGGCCCTGTCGCGGTTGCCGATGGGCATCGCGGTGGCGATCGAGTTCCTCGGGCCGCTGGGCGTGGCCGTGGCGGCCTCGCGGCGCAGGATCGACCTGCTGTGGGTCGGTCTGGCGGGAGCGGGCGTGCTGCTGCTGGCCCCGTGGGGCGAGTCGGCGTCGGTGAGCTGGGCCGGCATCGGGTTCGCGATGGTGGCCGGGGCCTGCTGGGCCGGCTACATCCTGCTGTCGGCGGCGGCGGGGCAGCGTTTCCCCGGGACGAGCGGGCTGGCGTTCGCGATGATCGTGTCGGCCGTGGTGATCGCCCCGGTCGGGGTCACGACGGGCGGGGCCGACCTGCTGCAGCCCGAGTTGCTGCTGATCGGGCTCGGCGTGGGACTGTTGTCGTCGGTGATCCCGTACTCGCTGGAGCTGCAGGCGCTGCGGCGCATGCCCAAGCACGTGTTCGGCATCCTGATGAGCGTGGAGCCCGCGGTGGCGGCGATGATCGGTGTGCTGCTGCTGGGCGAGATCCTGCACGTGCAGCAGTGGGCGGCGATCGTGTGCATCGTGGCCGCCAGCCTGGGCTCGACCAGGAGAGCGAAGAAGTAGGGTGCCGCCGCGCGCCCAGGATGGGGCCTCTCGGGCGCGCGGCGGAGGGCTCGGCCCTCGGTGGGCGGGGTGTGCCGAGCCCGCGGAGGGTCAGCGGAGTGCGGGGTTCCGCGTGACCAGGCTGGATACCGTCCCTCGCCGGGTCTCCGGCGTGCGCGCGCGGGCGATCCCTGCGCGGGAGAAGGCCGAGGGCGGTCTGCGGCCGTCGGGCGACTGCGTCTGCGGCTCTGCCGCTCAACCGGCCTGCACTGAGGTTACCTCCAACATGGGGTGCTGGATCCCCGAATGTCGGAAGTCAGTGCTCGGCCCAGATGCCGCGCACGTGTCCGATGTGCTCCTCCATGATGTGCGCGACGGCCTCGCCATCGCCGCTCTTGAGCGCGTCGAGCAGCGCCAGGTGCTCCCTGGCCGAGTCGCCCAGCGCGCCGCGCTCCGACAGCTGCGACAGGCCGTAGAGCCTTGCCCTGGTACGCAGGTCGCGGACGACCTCCACGAGGTGGGCGTTGCCGCACAGGGTCAGCAGCTCGACGTGGAAACGCAGGTCGGCGTCGACGTACGCGAGCAGGTCGCCGCGCTCGCCCGCCGAGACGATCTCCTCGGCGACGGGCCTGAGCCGCTCGAACTCCTCCGCCCGCGCGCTGTCGGCCAGCCGCGCCATCGTGGGCACCTCGATGAGCTGGCGGATCTCGGTGAGCTCGTCGAGGTCGCGGTCGGACAGCTCGGTCACCCGGAAGCCCTTGTTGCGCACCGCCTCGACCAGGCCCTCCTTGGCCAGATCGAGCATGGCCTCGCGGACCGGCGTGGCAGAGACGCCGAACTGGGCGGCCAGCACGGGCGCGGAGTAGACCACCCCCGGCCGCATCTCGCCGGTGATCAGCGCGGCGCGCAGCGCGTGCGCGACCTGCTCGCGCAGGCTCTGACGCTCCCCCACCATCGGTAGGTCGAGCCGATCCTCGGCAGGCATCCGCCCATCCTCCTAAATCCACGCCTCGTACGCGGCGGCCGCGATCACGAGGTCTTCCCACGCCATGCCCGTGCTCTTGAACACGCGCGGCCCCGGCCCTGCGATCACTTGCCCGGCGATCAGCTCGGCGAGGTTCCCGGCGAGATGACCAGTCGTGATCGTACCGTGGCGGATCGGGATGATCACATCCCCGGCCTCCTCCAGAGCGGCCGCCCTGGCCTCGACGACCACGGTGGCGCGGGCGATGAGGTCGCCGTCGAGCTCACGGGCGTCCGGCTCGTGTGAGCCGACGGCGACGACGGTGACGCCGTCACGGGCGAGTTTACCGGGGAACAGGGGGTCTCTGGCGGTCGTGCAACACGCGATGAGATCCGCCTCCGCCACCGCCACCGCCACCGCGGCGTCGGCGACGGGCACGGCGCGGGCGGGGAGGCCGAGGGCGCGGCAGCGGGCGGCGAGGGTCTCGGCACGGCCCTGGTCACGTCCGATGACCGTCACCTCGGTGATGGGCCGGACCTCGCGGAACGCCAGCACGTGCCCCCACGCCTGCGGCCCGCTCCCGAACACCAGCAGCTTCCCGCCGCGGGGATCCGCCAGGTGGCGGACCGCCAGGGCGGAGACGGCCGGGGTGCGCAGTGAGGTGATGGCGATCCCGTCCATGACGGCCAGCGGCGCGAGCGTGGGGCCGTCGAGCAGCAGGTACGTCCCCTGGATCCGGGGCAGCCCCCGCTCAGGGTTGCGGGGCGCGATGGTGACGGCCTTCACTCCCGCATACCGTCCGGCCGCCGCCGGCATGAGGAGGAGCTGGCCGGCGGGCACGTCCACGACGGGCCGCTGCGGCGTGGCCTCCGGGTCGAGCCCGGCCCGCAGGGTGTCCTCGAGGATCTCCACGGCCCGCCCCACGGGCACCAGCCGCTCCAGGGTGGCGGCATCCAGATAAGGAAGAGCGTCGGTCATCGAAGCGTGAACCCCGTTCCCATCGGATCCTCCGGATCCAGCTCGAACGTGTGCCGCCCGGTCCGGTACGCCATGCCTTCGATCTCCGGCACGACCCGCTCCTCGGCCACGCCCGCGACCCGGGCCAGGAAGACGCTGCCGACGATGCTGCTGTGGACCAGCGTCCCGCGCAGCCCGGAGTCGTGCAGCAGCGCCAGCCGGGCCGCCGTGCCGGAGCCGCAGGGCGACCGGTCGACCTCCCCGTCGGCGAACACCGTCACGTTCCGCTGATGCGTCGCCCCGTCCACGTCCGGCAGCGAGTCGTAGAAGATCACCCCGTAGACGCCGGACAGCCGCTCGTCGGAAGGGTGCCGGGAGGCCGGATGGCCGGCCAGGTCGGCCTTGATGCGCCGGGCGTGCTCGATCAGCGCCGTCAGGTGCCGGGGCTCCACCGACAACCCCAGCGCCCCGGCCGGGACGGACGCGTAGACCGCGCCGCCCCACGCCACGTCGGCCTTCACCCCGCCGGCCGCCACGTCGCGGGCGATCACGTACGACGGCACGCTGACGAACGTGACCCCCCGCACCCGCCCGCCGGAGCTGCGTACCCGTGCCGTGACCCGGCCGGACGGCACGTCGATGACCACGTCCGTGTCGCCGTCGGGATCGGCCTCGACGAGACCTTCCTGCACCGCGTACGCGCCCAGCGCGATCGTGCCGTGCCCGCACGCGGTGGAGAAGCCGTCCTTGTGCCAGAAGAGCGCCCCGAAGCGGGCGCCGGCATCGTTCGGCGGGACCAGGAAGCAGCCGTACATGTCGGCGTGGCCACGCGGCTCGTGGCACAGCAGCCGCCGCACGTCGTCGACCTGCTCCATGGCGGCGGCGCGGCGCGCGAGCACGTCGGCGCCGGGGATCTCGCCCACGCCGCCGGTGACGATACGGAACGGCTCGCCCCCGGTGTGGTAGTCGACGGTCGTGATCACGGTTCCCGCTTCGCCGCAGCCGTGATCACGACGCTGCGTCGATCGGTTCACTCGCCACGCTCGCTGCTGTGTCTCTTGGTCGGCTCGCTCACAGTTCGAACCCTGCCGGGAACGGGTCGCGCGGGTCCAGGAAGTACTGGGCGGTGCCGGTGATCCAGGCCCGGCCGGTGATCGACGGCACGACGGCGGGCGCGCCGCCCACGGTCGTCTCCTCGAGGAGCCGGCCGATGAAGTGGGTGCCGATGAACGACTCGTTGACGAAGTCCCGTCCGAGCGGCAGCTCGCCGCGGGCGTGCAGCTGCGCCATGCGGGCGCTGGTGCCCGTGCCGCACGGGGAGCGGTCGAACCAGCCGGGGTGGATGGCCATGGCGTGCCGCGAGTGGTGGGCGTCGGAGCCGGGCGCGGCGAAGTAGACGTGGTGGCAGCCGCGGATGCGGTCGTCCTCGCGGTGCACGGGCTCGTCGGCGGCGTTGATCGCCTCCATGGTCGCGAGCCCGGCGGCGATGATCTCGTTTTTGGCCTTGCGGTCGAAGGGCAGGCCGTAGGAGTCGAGGTCGACGATGGCGTAGAAGTTGCCGCCGTACGCGAGGTCGTAGCGGATCTCCCCGAACCCGGGCACGGTGACGACGGCGTCGAGCCGGTCGCTGTAGGAGGGCACGTTGCGCAGCGTCACCGACATGGCCGTCCCGTCCTCGACGGCCACGTCCACCACGACCAGCCCCGCGGGGACCTCCAGGCGCACGGTGGTGACCGGCTCGACGACCTCCACCATGCCGGTCTCGACGAGCACGGTCGCCACGCCGATCGTGCCGTGCCCGCACATCGGCAGCAGCCCGGACACCTCGATGAACAGCACGCCGTAGTCCGCGTCCGGCCTGGTGGGCGGCTGCAGGATGGCGCCGCTCATGGCCGCGTGGCCGCGCGGCTCGGTCATCAGCAGGGTGCGGATGTGGTCGAGGTTGTCGCGGAAGTAGACGCGCCGCTCGGCCATGGTGGCGCCGGGGATCACGCCCACCCCACCGGTGATCACGCGGGTCGGCATGCCCTCGGTGTGGGAGTCGACGGCGTGGAAAACCCGTTTGGTCCTCATCTCAGCCCTTCTGCCAATGCCTTCTCGGTCGCGGCCCGCACGACGGCGGCCTGTTCGTCCGTGAGCGGCTGCCTGGGCTGCCTGCACGGGCCGCCGTACCGGCCGGCGAGGTCCATGGACAGCTTGATGGCCTGGACGAACTCCGTCTTGGAGTCCCAGCGCAGCAGAGGGTGGAGCTTCCTGTAAAGGGGCAGCGCGGTGGCGAGGTCACCGGCGACCGCGGCGCGGTAGAGCGCCACGTTGGAGGCGGGCAGGGCGTTGGGGTAGCCGGCGATCCAGCCGACCGCCCCGGCCACGGCCAGCTCCAGGAGCACGTCGTCGGAGCCGATCAGCAGGTCCAGCTCGGGGGCCAGCTCGGCGATCTCGTACGCGCGCCGCGGGTCCCCGCTGAACTCCTTCACGGCCACGATCAGGCCCTCCTCGTGCAGCTTGGCCAGCAGCGCGGGGGTCAGGTCGACCTTGGTGTCGTACGGGTTGTTGTAGGCCACGATCGACACCCCGGCCTTGGCGACCTCGCGGTAGTGGCCGAAGACCGCCCGCTCGTCGGCCCGGTAGGCGTTGGGCGGCAGCAGGAGGACCGAGCCGCAGCCCGCCTCGGCGGCCTGCTCGGCCCAGCGGCGCGACTCGGCGGCGCCGTACGCGCCCGCCCCGGCCATCACGTTGCGGCCGCCGACGGCCTCGACCGCCGTCTCGATCACCCGGGCGCGCTCCTCCGGGGTGAGCGTCTGGTACTCGCCGAGCGACCCGTTGGGCACGACGCCGTCGCAGCCGTTCTCGACCAGCCAGCGGCAGTGCGCGGCGTAGCCGTCGAAGTCGACGGACAGGTCGTCGCGCAGGGGCAGCGCGGTGGCGACCATGACGCCGTGCCATGGCTTGCTGCGATGTTCCATCAGGGAGTCCTCCATGTCGGGTCTTTCAGTGTGCGGAATCGTGAGGGGTGTCGGTGTCGCTCAGGGCGCCGAGGGTGACGGGCTGGGCGATGGGGCGGCGGGGCGGCTGCTGCGGCTCTCCGGCCAGGCAGGCGACGGCGTACCCGCAGATGCGGCCCTGGCACCAGCCCATGCCGGGCCGGGCCAGCAGCTTGATCGAGCGCGCGTCGGTGGCGCCGAGCTCCTGGGCCTCGCGGATCCGGGCCAGCGGCACCTCCTCGCACCGGCACACCAGCGTGTCGTCGCGCAGCCACCCCTGCCAGCCCGGCTCGACCGGGTACGCCTGCTGCAACGCCGCGCCGAACGCCCGCCATCGATCCCGCCGCCGCGCCAGCACCCCCGCGACCTCGCCGGCCGCGACCTCGACCCCGGCGCCGGGCGCGCGCCGGTGCGCGATGATGGATCGGCCCGCGATACGGCCCTCGATCTCGGCCAGCCGCCAGCCGCCCACGCCGGTGGGCTCGCCGGCCGCCCACACCATGGGCACGGTGGTGCGCTGGGCGGCGTCGGTCTCCAGGATCGGGCTGCCGTCCACGTCGTGCCGGGTCGCGCAGCCGAGCTGCACCCCCAGGTCGATCTGCGGCACGAACCCGTAGCCGACCGCCACGGTGTCGCACTCGACGATCCGCGTGGCGAGAACGTTCCACCGCCTGCCCAGGCGGGCCACGGTGACGGCCTCCACCTCGCGCTCCCCGTGCGCCTCGACCACCGCGTGGCGGGTCAGGTACGGCACCCGGTGCCGGGCGAGGCTCACCGCGTACCCGGCGGCCTCCCCGGCCTTGCCCAGGGCGAGCAGCGGATGCCTGGCCAGCCCGAGCCCGCCGCCCGCCTCGTACACGCCGAGCACCTTCGCCCCGGCCGCGGCCAGCCCGGTCGCCACGGGCAGCAGGAACGGCCCGGTGCCGGAGACGACGACCCGCCGGCCCGCCACCACGCCGTTGCCCTTGAGCAGCGCCTGCGCGCCGCCGGCCGTGAGCACGCCGGGCAGGTCCCAGCCGGGGAACGGCAGCGGCCGGTCGTACGCGCCGGTGGCGATCAGCAGCCGCCGCCCACGCACGGCCACCGCTCCCCCTTCCGGGGAGTTGGCGTGCACGAGCAGGTCGCCGTCCGGCTCGCGGGTCACGCTCCACACCTGGTGCCGCGACAACACCTCGGCCCGGTCGCTCAGGGCGCGCGCCTGCCGCAGGAACCGGTCCAGCCCCGGCGCACGGGCGGGGACGGCGGTGTGGCGGAAGTACTGGCCGCCGAGCCGCGCCGACGAGTCCACGAGCGCCACCCGCAGCCCGGCCAGCGCCGCCGTGAGCGCGCCCGCCACCCCGGCGGGCCCGCCGCCGACGACCACGAGGTCGTACGTCACGCCCTCTCCCGCGCGAGCCTCATCCGTCACGACATCCGTCACGACGTCGTCACCTCGTCCCCTGGCGCGGCCTCGACGAGGCAGGCACGTTCAGGCGCCCGCCCGTTGACCGAGATCAGGCAGTCGAAGCACACCCCGATCCCGCAGAACAGCCCGCGGGGCCGCGCCCCGAACCGGGTGGCGCGCCACGAGCGGATCCCCGCCGCGTGCAGCGCCGCGCCGATCGTCTGGCCGGGCACGACCGGCACGGACCGGCCGTCGACCGTGATGGCGAAGGTCATGAGGCCTCCTCGGGAAAGCGGTCCGGGCGGAAGGGGCTCAGGTCCAGGTCAGGCCGGGCGCCGCTGAGGACCTGGGCGAGCAGGTGGCCGGTGGCCGGGGCGAGCCCGATGCCGGCGCCCTCGTGCCCGCACGCGTGATACAGCCCGGGCACCCGCGGATCGGCGCCGATGACGGGCAGATGGTCGGGACAGTACGGCCGGAACCCGCAGTAGGACCTGATGACCCGCACGCCCCGCAACACCGGGAAGAGCGCGACCGCCTGCCCCGCCAGCCGGGCGAGCACCGGCACCGACGTCGTCCGGTCGAACCCGACCCGCTCCCTGCTCGCCCCGATCAGCACGGTCCCCGCCACCGTGCCCTCGACCACGGCCGACGTCTCCAGCCCTGCCGAGTCGCTGGCCACGTTCGTGACGTAGGCGGCGGTGTAGACCTTGTGCCGGATCAGCGGCTCGGACAGCGGCTCCGTGACGAGGATGAACCCACGCCGGGGCAGGACCGGCAGCCGCACCCCCGCCAGCGCGGCCACCTCACCGCCCCACGTGCCCGCCGCGTTGACGACCGCGCCGCCGAGCACGTCCCCGTGCGTCGTCCGCACACCGGTCACCCGCTCCCCGGACCGGATGAACCCGGTCACCCCGACCCCCAGCCGGAGGCGGAGCGTCCCGCGGCCGTACTTGTCGGCGCCGTGCTTGAGCAGGGTGGCAGCCGCCAGCATGGGCTGGACCTGGGCATCCTGCGGGTAGAAGACACCGCCGGCCAGCCCCGGCGCCAGGTGCGGCTCGTAGTCGCGCAGCGCGCCGGCCGGCACGACGGCGTGCTCCACGTCCTGCTTGGCGGCGAGGTCCACGAGCCGCCGCTGGATCTCGGAGGTCTCGGCGACGACGAGCCCGCCCTTGGCCTCGAACTCGAACCCGCCGTGCCCGGCCAGCGTGCGCCAGAGCCGGTTGGACAGCACGGCCAGCTCCAGCTCGGGACCGGGCTCCTTGTCCGACACCAGGACGTTGCCCTCGCCCGAGCCGGTCGTGCCGCCGGCGACGGGCCCCCGGTCGATCACGGTCACGTCGAGCCCCGCCCGCGCGGCGTAATAGGCGCAGGCCGCCCCCACGACGCCGGCACCGACGACGATGACGTCGGACATCACCACCTCCACCAGTAATATGTCACATACCTAAGGGCGTTGAGAAGCCCCGTTCCCGGTGGTGGGACCGACCGTACAGGCCCGTACCATCGATGACGTGAAGCTACCCACGGACCACTCCAACCCGCTCGTGCGCCGGCTGTTCTCCTTCTGGGCGCCGACCACGCAGTCCATGCGGGGCTGGGCGATGGCCTCCGTGGTGGTCAACGCGGGCATCACAGTGACCGGCGCGGGCGTGCGCGTCACCGGCTCGGGACTCGGCTGCCCGACCTGGCCGAAGTGCACGCCGGACAGCTTCATCCCGGTGGCGCACCCCGAGGTGTCGATGCTCAACATGCTCGTCGAGTTCGGCAACCGGCTGCTGACCTTCCTGGTGCTGGCCGTGGGGGCGGCGTGTGTCATCGCGGCCTGGCGGATGGTGCCCCGCCGGCGGTCCCTGGTGCGGCTCGCCATGCTCCAGCCGGTCGGCGTCCTGGCCCAGGCCCTGTGGGGCGGGCTGGTGGTCAACACGATGCTCAACCCGTTCACGGTCGGCATGCACTTCCTCATCTCCAGCGGCCTGATCGCGGCCTGCTGGATGTTGTACGCCCGCGCGGGCGAGGGCGACGGCCCGGCGCGGCGGGTGACGCACCGTGACGTCCGCAGGCTCGGCTACGTGCTGGTGGCCGCGGTGTTCGGGCTGCTGGTGGCCGGTGTGGTGGTGAGCGGCACGGGCCCGCACTCGGGCGACGTGATGGCCTCGCGCTTCGACCTCGACATCGAGGCCGTGGCCCGGCTGCACGCCGACATCGCCTACATCGTCGTGGGGCTGACGTTCGCGCTGTTGTTCGCGCTGCACGTGAGCGACTCGACGCGGCCGGCCCGGCGGGCGGCGCTGGCGCTGTTCGTCGTGGAGTTGCTGCAGGGCGTGATCGGCTACACCCAGTACTTCTTGGCCGTGCCCGCCGCTCTGGTGCTCCTGCACGTGCTGGGCTCGACCCTGGTCTGGATCGCCGCCCTCAGGGTGATCACGTCGCTGCGCACCCGCGACCCGGTGCCCGTGCCCCACTCCCCCGTCGAAGCGGCCGCCACCGTCTGAGCGGATATGCCAGGGTGTGTGGTGAAAGGTCCGCCACTCCCCCGGCCTCAGAGGGGTGCGCTTTGTTGAGAAAAGTCCGCCCCTCTCGGAAGGCGCTGCGCCGGACCTACCAGGGTCTGGTGGTGCTCAGCGTGCTGGCCCTCGCGCCCATGACGTGGGCCTGGCTCAGCAGTTCGGAGCACCGGGTGGCCGCCGAGGGGGCAGGCTGGCTGGGGCGGGTGCCCGAGACGCAGGCGGCGCTGGTGCTGGGCGCGGGCCTGTACGGCGACCAGCCCACGCTGATGCTGGCCCGCCGGCTGGACATCGCCGCCGAGCTCTACCGGGCCGGCAAGGTGCGGGCGTTGCTGCTGTCGGGCGACAACAGCCGCGAGGACTACGACGAGCCCACCGCCATGCGCGACTACCTGCGTGCCAGGGGCGTGCCGGACGCCGTGATGGTGCTGGACTATGCCGGGTTCGACACGTGGGACTCGTGCGTGCGGGCGCGCCAGGTGTTCGGGGCCGAACGGGTGACCGTGGTCACGCAGGAGTTCCACATGCCCAGGGCCGTGACGTTGTGCCGGACGGCCGGGCTGGAGACGTTCGGGGTGGGTGACGACTCGGCCCGGCGACTGCCCGGGCCCACCTACGTGTACGCCACCCGCGAGTTGTTCGCCACCGCCAAGGCGTTCGCCGACGCGAAGATCCTCGGCTCCGACCCGGTCTTCCCCGGCCCGCGCGAGGTCTCGCTCACCCGCATCCTCGGTCAGCCGGGCGCGCCGGGGGCGTAGCCGGGCGGCGGCGTGCCCCGGGCGACCGACCCGGCGTGCACCGACGGCACCGGGAAGTCGGCCTTGGCGGTGCTCATGCACTCCAGCAGGGCCCGTTGCTCCTCGTGGAAGGTCTGCTCGTCGACCATGTGGCGGGCCGCCCGCTCGTGCAGCAGCCCGAGCTCGGTGGCGGCGAGCTGGTAGTCGCGCATCGCGAGCAGCCCGCGTTTGCCGCCGTGGGCCTTGGCCCACTGCCTGGCCTGGCGGCGCCGGGAGAACGCCGACAACATGTAGATGTCGGCCTCGTTGACGAGCTTGGTCGGCTCGTACGGCGGCAGATAGCGCTGGATGAGCGCGACGATGCGCCGCCGGTCCTTGAACACCACGCCGATGAGCACGATCAGCACCACCAGCAGCGTCAGGTAGGCCACCACGAGCCCGGGGAAGCCGCCGTAGGAGGCCAGGCCGTTCCACAGTCCGTGCAGGACCATCGCGCCCGACCAGCCGGCCAGGATGTAGAAGACCCGCTCGGAGCCGCTGCGCTGGGCGGCATAGGCGACGCCGACGCCGATCATGGAGCTGAACAGCGGATGCGCCAGCGGCGACAGGATGCCGCGCAGCACCACGGTGACCGCCAGTCCCTTGACGCCCGACTCGGAGTTGAGCGCGGCGAGGTAGTAGCTGACGTTCTCGCTCATGGCGAAGCCGAGGCCGACCATGCTGGCGTAGATGATGCCGTCGGTCGGCCCGTCCAGCTCGGCCCTGCGGAACCTGAGCAGCCCGATCAGCACCAGGCCCTTCATGGTCTCCTCGACCACGGGAGCGCCGAATGTGGCCGCGATGTTGCGGGCGTTGTCCTCCGACAGCCTGACGGTGTCCATGATGTAGTGCAGGTTGAGCGAGTTGACCACGCCCGCGACCAGCACCGCCACGCCCGCACCCCACGCGAACGCGAAGATCAGGTTGCTGCGCGGCTCCGGCTCCATCCGGTCCAGCGCCAGCACCGCGGCCAGCAGCAGCGGCACGGGCGCCAGCGCCAGCGTGAGGGCGATGAAGAACTGCACCGGCTCGCCGTTGAGCACGTCGAACGAGAAGGAGACCAGTGCGCAGATGCCGGTGAGGACCAGCCCGGTGATCAACGCGAATGACGGGCGGTCCTTCAACACCCAGCGTGGATCACGGGACGCCATAGGGTGACTTTAACGGATCAGGAGGCCGGTGGCCGTGCCGGCGTAGCCAGTCCTCACCGTCCGGAAAGGACCCGCCGCGGCGGCCGTCAGGCCAGCAGCGGATCAATGGCGACGGCGAGGAAGAGCAGCGCCAGGTAGGCGTTGGACCAGTGGAAGAAGCGCATCGGCCGCAGGTCCACACCCGTCTTGCCGGCGTTGAGCCGGGCCAGCAGGCGGTGCACCTCCCACAGGCACATCACGCCCAGCACGGCCGCCACGATCGGGTAGAAGAGCGTGGTGCCCGCCACCGGCCACAACGCCAGCGAGCACAGCACGGTCGCCCACGTGTAGGCGATGGACTCCAGGACGACCCGCCGCTCGGTGGCCACGACCGGCAACATCGGCACCTTGGCCGCCGCGTAGTCCTCCTTGTAGCGCATGGCCAGCGTCCAGGTGTGCGGCGGCGTCCAGAAGAACACCACGCCGAACAGCACCAGCGGCGCCCAGTCGAGCCGCTCGGTGATGCCCGCCCAGCCGATCATGACCGGCATGCAGCCGGCGATGCCGCCCCACACGATGTTCTGGGCCGTGCGCCGCTTGAGGATCATCGAGTAGACGAGCACGTAGAACAGGATCGCCGCGGTGGACAGCAGGGCCGCCAGCCAGTTGGTGGTGACCCACAGCCCGATCGTGGACAACACGCCGAGCACGATCCCGAAGATGAGCGCGCCCCTCGGCGACACCTGATGCCTGGCCAGCGGCCGGCGGCGGGTGCGGCGCATCTTCTGGTCGATGTCGCGGTCGACGTAGCAGTTGAGCGCGTTGGCGCTGCCCGCCGACAGGGTGCCGAACACCATGACCGAGATGGACGTCCACAGCGGCGGGAGACCGCCGGCCGCGAGGAACATCACCGGCAGCGTGGTGATCAGCAGCAGCTCGATGATCCGCGGCTTGGTGAGCGCGATGTAGGCCTTCACGATCATGCTGATCGAGCGCGGCGCCTCCACCTGCGGTGATGGGCCCGTCGCCTGCCTGTTGGTCAGCACCGTCAAGGCGCTTCCAGCCTGTGCGGGGTCAACGCGTAACCTCTGATAAGAGCGGATCCATGGGTGGGCGCCGGTGACGCCTCTGCGAACAAACAAACTGTAGTCGCAGGGTGAGCCGGTCCGGCCAATGGGGGGCTTGCGCCACACATGGACACGCGCGGGTGGATTGCGATGGACACGGAGTTCCCGAGCTATAAGAAGGGAATTGATCGCAGGCTCCACTCGGTTAGGGTCCCTGTGGGCGGGATAGCCAACCGGCATGACCAATGACAACTAGATTCCGGAGATCGAGCACTTGAGCACCGAACTCGTGCCAGCCCTTGACTGGACCGACCTCGACAAGCAGGCGGTCGACGTCATTCGAGCACTGGCGATGGACGCAGTGGAGAAGGCGGGCTCGGGTCACCCCGGCACCGCCATGAGTCTGGCCCCCGCCGCATACCTGCTGTTCCAGCGTGTGATGCGCCACGACCCCACCGATCCCAACTGGATCGGACGGGACCGTTTCGTGTTGTCGTGCGGCCACACCAGCCTGACGCTCTACATCCAGCTCTACCTTTCCGGCTACGGCCTGACCCTCGACGACCTCAGGCGGCTGCGTCAGTGGGACAGCCTCACCCCCGGCCACCCCGAGCACGGTCACACGGCCGGCGTGGAGACCACGACGGGCCCGCTCGGCCAGGGTCTGGGCAACGCGGTCGGCATGGCGATGGCCGCCCGCCGCGAGCGCGGCCTGTTCGATCCCGACGCCGAGCTCGGCGCCTCGCCGTTCGACCACCACATCTGGTGCTTCGTCAGCGACGGCGACATCGAGGAGGGCATCAGCCACGAGGCCAGCTCCCTCGCCGGCCACCAGAAGCTCGGCAACCTCATCGTCCTGTGGGACGACAACCACATCTCCATCGAGGACGACACGCTGATCGCCAAGTCCGAGGACGTGGTCAAGCGCTACGAGGCCTACGGCTGGCACACCGAGAGCGTCGACTGGACCGCCGGCGACGACTACCACGAGGACGTGCAGGCCCTCTACGACGCGCTGGAGGCGGCCAAGGCCGAGACCGACCGGCCGTCGTTCATCCGGCTGCGTACGATCATCGGCTGGCCGGCCCCCAACAAGCGCAACACCGGCAAGATCCACGGTTCGGCCCTGGGCGAGGCGGAGGTCGCGGCCACCAAGGAAGTCCTCGGCATGGACCCGGCCAAGACCTTCGACGTGCCGGCCGGCGTGCTCGCGCACGCCCGCGAGCTGGCCCAGCGCGGCCGCACCGCGCACGCCGAGTGGGAGAAGGGCTACGCCGAATGGCGCCTGGCCAACCCCGAGCGCGCCGAGGAGCTCGACCGCATCTCCCACCGCGAGCTGCCGAACGGCTGGTACCGCGCGCTGCCGTCGTTCGAAGTCGGCGCGTCGATGGCGACCCGCAAGGCGTCGGGCGAGGTGCTGAGCGCGCTCGCGCCGGTGCTGCCCGAGCTGTGGGGCGGCTCGGCCGACCTGGCCGAGTCCAACAACACCACCATGAAGGGCGAGCCGTCCTTCATCCCGGAGGAATACCAGACCAAGGAGTTCCCCGGTAACCGCTACGGCCGCACGCTGCACTTCGGCATCCGCGAGCACGCCATGGGAGCCATCCTCAACGGCATCGCCCTGCACGGCGGCACCCGCCCGTACGGCGGCACGTTCCTGGTCTTCTCCGACTACATGCGCCCGGCGGTGCGCCTGGCCGCGCTGATGAAGCTGCCGGTCACGTACGTGTGGACGCACGACTCCATCGGCCTGGGCGAGGACGGCCCCACCCACCAGCCGATCGAGCACCTGTGGGCGCTGCGCGCGATCCCCGGCCTCGACGTGGTGCGCCCGGCCGACGCCAACGAGACCTCGTACGCGTGGAAGGCCGTGCTCGAACACAAGGACCGGCCCGCCGCGCTGGCGCTCACCCGGCAGAACCTGCCGGTGTACGAGGGCACCAGCGCCGACGGCGTGACCCGCGGCGGCTATGTGCTGCGCGAGGCGTCCGACGGCCAGCCCAAGGTCATCGTCATCGCCACCGGCAGCGAGGTGGAGATCGCCGTGGCGGGCCGCGAGCTGCTCGAGGCGCAGGGCATCCCCACGCGAGTCGTCTCCATGCCGTGTGTGGAGTGGTTCAACGGGCAGGATTCCGCATACAGGCAGACCGTTCTGCCGTCGTCGATCAGGGCTCGGGTCGCGGTCGAGGCGGGCATCGCGCTCGGCTGGCACCAGTTCGTCGGCGAATGCGGCGAAGTGGTCGGCCTCGAACACTTCGGTGCGTCGGCGCCGTACAAGACTGTGTACGAGCAGTTCGGGCTGACGGCCGAGCGGGTGGCGGCGGCGGCACATGCGAGCCTGGCCAAGCTTGGCCAGGAAAAAGGCGAGACGACGGGAAACTGAAGTAAAGATGAGCGAGATCCTCAACAAGCTGTCCGGCCAGGGCGTGGCCATCTGGCTCGACGACATCAGCCGTGAGCGGCTGCGCAGCGGCAACCTGGAGCAGCTGATCAGGGAGAAGAACGTCGTGGGGGTCACCTCCAACCCGACGATCTTCGCCGGCGCGCTCAGCAAGGGCGATGCCTACGACCAGCAGCTGCACGACCTGGCCATCCGCGGCGTCAGCGTGGAGGAGGCCGTACGCGCGATCACGGCCTACGACATCCGCTGGGCCTGCGACGTGCTGCGCCCGGTCTACGACGCCACCGGCGGCGTGGACGGCCGCGTGTCGCTGGAGGTGGACCCGCGCCTGGCCCACGAGAGCGAGAAGACCGTGGCCGAGGCCCGGGCGCTGTGGTGGATGGTGGACCGGCCCAACCTGTTCATCAAGATCCCGGCGACCCTGGAAGGCCTGCCGGCGATCACGCAGGCCATCTCCGAAGGCATCAGCGTCAACGTCACGCTGATCTTCTCGCTGGAGCGTTACCGCGCGGTCATGGACGCCTGGCTCGCCGGCCTGGAGGCCGCGCAGGCCAAGGGGCTCAACCTGGCCACGATCGAGTCGGTGGCCTCGTTCTTCGTCAGCCGGGTCGACAGCGAGATCGACAAGCGGCTGGACAAGGTGGGCAAGCCAGAGCTGAAGGGCCAGGCGGGCGTGGCCAACGCGCGGCTGGCGTACGCGGCGTACGAAGACGTCATGAACACGGAGCGGTGGCAGCGACTGCGGGCCGCCGGCGCCCGGCCGCAGCGCCCGCTGTGGGCCTCGACCGGTGTGAAGAACCCGGAGTACCCCGACACGCTCTACGTCGACCAGCTCGTCGCCCCCGGCACCGTCAACACGATGCCGGAGAAGACGCTCGACTCGACCGCCGACCACGCCAACATCACCGGTGACACCGTCCGGCCGTTCTACGAGGACGCCTGGAACACCATGGCCGCGCTCAAGGAGGCCGGCGTCGACTACGACGACGTGGTGAAGGTGCTCGAGGAAGAGGGCGTGCAGAAGTTCGAGGCGTCCTGGAACGAGCTGCTCGAGAGCGTCAGCAAGAACCTGGTTCCGTGATGGAGGTGCTCTACCGCGACGAGAGGGCGGCCTCGGCCGCCTCCTCCGTCGCGGGGCGCCTCGCCGCCGACGGCGTGCCCGCGCGGCTCGCCGCCGGCGACCCCACGGTGTGGGGTCGCGAAGGGAGCGGAGCTCCCGAGCTAACAGGACGAGACGCCGAGGCGGGGACGGGCGGGGTGCCGCCGTTCCGCGCCTCTCGCGAGCTGCTGCCCGAGCTGGGCGAGCTCGCGGAGCGGGCCCGTGCCGCGGGCCTGACGAACGTGGTGCTGGCCGCGACCGGCGGCGCGGCTCTGGCGGCCGAGGCGATCTGCGACAGCGCCGACGTGCCGCTCACCGTGCTCGACACCTCCGATCCCGGGCAGGTGCGGCGGGCACTGGCCGAGCCGCTGGAGTCCACGGTCGTGGTGGTGGCGGGCTCCGCGGTGGAGACCGACTGCTGTCTGCGGATCTACGAGGAGCTGTTCGCGCGGGCGGGCATCGAGGCCGCGCAGCGCATCGTGGCCGTCGCCGACCCTGACTCGCCGCTGGAGCGGCGGGCTCTGGAACGCGGCTACCATCTGCTGCCGTCGAGCGGCCGCGCGCTGTCGGCTGCTGCGCTCGCGCCCAGTGCGCTGGCGGGGGCGGACGTGGCGCGGTTGCTCGACGACGCCGAGGAGGTGCTGCCGCTGTTGTCGCGGGACAGCGGCAACCCCGGGCTCGCCCTGGGGGCGGTGCTCGGCGGCGCGGCCCTGGGCGGCCGCGACAAGCTGCTGCTGGAGGACCAGCTCTCCGCCATCGCCGGGCTGCCCGACTGGATCGAGGCGCTTGTCGCCGAGTCCACCGGCAAACGCGGCAGGGGCATCCTGCCCATCGTCGGCGCCGATCCCCACCGGGCCCACGACGAGCTGGTCGTCGCCATCGAGTCCGACATCGGCGACGTGCGCGTGGACGGCCCGCTGGGCGCGCAGTTCCTGGTCTGGGAGTACGCGGCCGCCGTCGCCGCGCTGCTCCTGGAGGTCGACCCGGCCGACCGGCCCGACGTGGCCGAGCCCGCGGACAACGCGGCCGCGCTGCTGGCCCTGCCCGAGCTGCCGGCCGGCGCGCCCGCGCTGGTGGACGGCCCGGTCGAGGTGTACGGCTCGGTGACGGCCAAGGACCTGCCGGGGGTGTTCATCGAGCTGCTGCACGCGATACCGGCCGACGGCCACCTGGCGGTGACTGCCTACCTGGACCGGCTGGCGGCGTTCGACGCGCCGGTGCCCGACGGCGCCGACTTCGAGCAGATGACCGACGCCTGGATGATGGCCGACCCGGCCACACTGCGGGCGTTGCTGGCCCTGCGTACCGACAGGCCGGTGACGTTCGGGTGGGGGCCGCGGTCGTGGCACGCGACCGGGCAGTACCACAAGGGCGGACCCCAGAACGGGGTGTTCCTGCAGATCACCGGGGCGGTGACGGAGGACGTCGCGGTCCCGGGCAGGCCTTACACGCTGGGCCGCCTCCAGCTCGCCCAGGCGCTCGGCGACCTGGAGGCGCTGGAAACGCGCGGACGGCCCGCCGTACGCCTGCATTTGACCGACCGCGCGGCAGGAGTCGCGCACCTGCTCGCAGCCGCACAGGAGGTTTGAGATGACAGACCCTGGAGCACCCGTGGAGGAGGCCGTCACCGCGGCGGCGGCCATCGCAGGCATCTCCACCACGGAGGAAGTGGTCGCCGCGAACCCGCTACGGGATCCGCGTGACAAGCGCCTTCCCCGGGTGGCGGGACCCTGCGTGATGGTGTTGTTCGGCGTGACCGGTGACCTGGCCAAGCGCAAGCTGCTGCCGGCGATCTACGACCTGGGCAACCGCGGGCTGCTGCCGCCGGGGTTCTCGCTGGTCGGCTTCGCCCGCCGGGATTGGAAGGACCAGGATTTCGCCCAGCTGACGCACGACGCGGTCAAGGCGCACGCCAGGACGCCGTTCCGTGAGGAGGTCTGGAAGCAGCTGCTCGAGGGCATCCATTTCGTCCCCGGCGAGTTCTCCGACGACGGCGCGTTCGACGCGCTGGCCATGGCGTTGGCTGAGATCGACCAGACGCGCGGCACGGGCGGAAACTACGCGTTCTACCTGTCGGTGCCGCCGAAGTTCTTCCCCTTGGTGGTGGAGCAGCTCAAGCGGACCGGGCTCGCCGACGCGCCCGACGGGTCGTGGCGGCGGGTCGTGATCGAGAAGCCGTTCGGGCACAACCTGCAGTCGGCGCACGAGCTGAACGAGATCACCACCTCGGCCTTCCCGGAGAGCTCGATCTTCCGGATCGACCACTACCTGGGCAAGGAGACCGTCCAGAACATCATGGCGCTGCGGTTCGCCAACAACCTCTACGAGCCCATCTGGAACCGCAGCTTCGTCGACCACGTGCAGATCACGATGGCCGAGGACATCGGCATCGGCGGACGGGCCGGCTACTACGACGGCATCGGCGCGGCCCGCGACGTCATCCAGAACCACCTGCTCCAGCTCCTCGCGCTGGTCGCCATGGAGGACCCGACCTCGTTCGAGGCCCAGGCGCTGCGCCGGGAGAAGGAGAAGGTGCTCAAAGCCGTGCGCCTGCCCTCCAACCTGGGGCTCAACACGGCGCGCGGCCAGTACTCGGCGGGCTGGCAGGGCGGCGAGAAGGTCGTCGGCTACCTGCAGGAGGACGGCATCTCACACGAGTCGACCACCGAGACGTACGCGGCCATCAAGCTGGAGATCGCCAACCGGCGGTGGGCGGGGGTGCCGTTCTACCTGCGTACCGGCAAACGCCTGGGCCGCCGGGTCACGGAGGTCGCGGTGGTGTTCCAGCGGGCGCCGCACCTGCCGTTCAGCAAGGACGACACGGAGATTCTGGGCCAGAACGCGCTGGTGGTGCGCGTCCAGCCGGACGAGGGCATCACGGTGCGGTTCGGCTCCAAGGTGCCCGGGACGGCGATGGAGGTGCGCGACGTCTCCATGGACTTCGCGTACGGCGAGTCGTTCCTGGAGTCGTCGCCGGAGGCGTACGAGCGGCTGCTGCTCGACGTCATGATCGGCGATCCGCCGCTCTTCCCGCACCAGCGGGAGGTGGAGCTGTCGTGGAAGATCCTCGACCCGATCGAGGACTTCTGGGCCACCCAGGGCCAGCCCGAGCCCTACGAATCGGGCTCGTGGGGGCCGCCGTCCGCGGACGCGATGATGGCCCGCGACGGGCGTGTGTGGAGGAGACTCTAGATGACCACCTTCATGCTGTCGGACACGACAGCAGGCAAGATCTCGGCGCAGCTCATGCACCTGCGACACCAGATGGGCGCGCCGGCCATCGGCATGGTGCTGACGCTCGTGGTGGTCTGCGAGGAGCGCCACCAGTACGACGCGCTCCGCGCGGCCTCCGAGGCGGCCCGCGAGCACCCGTCGCGCATCATCGTGGTGATCAACCGTGAGGTCGACGAGCACATCAGGCTCGACGCCGAGCTTCGCATCGGCGAGTCCACGCCGGGCGAGGTGGTCGTGCTGCGCCTGTACGGCGAGCTGACCCAGCACGCCGACTCGGTGGTCAGCCCCCTGCTGCTGCCCGACACACCGGTCGTGGTGTGGTGGCCGGGCGCGGCCCCGGACGTGCCGTCCAAGGACTCGATCGGCGCGCTGGCGCAGCGCCGCATCACCGACGCCAGGGGCTTGTCCGACGACGGCATCAGGTCGCTGGTGATCAGGGCCAAGGGGTACGCCCGCGGCGACACCGACCTGGCGTGGGCCCGCCTGACACCATGGCGCAGCCTCCTGGCCGCCGCGTTCGACCAGCCCGTGGGCAAGGTCCGCAAGGGCATCGTGGAGGCCTCCACGGGCAATCCGAGCGCGCCGCTGCTTGCCGCGTGGTTGTCGGATCGGCTCGGCGTGCCCATCAAGGTCGGCGACTCCGACGGTCCCGGGATCACCGCCGTACGCCTGCAGCTGGGCGAGGGCGAGCTGGCCGTGGTCAGGACCGACGCCCGGCTGGCCACGCTGTCGCGGCCCGGCCAGCCGAACCGGAACGTGGCCCTGGCCAGGCGGCACACCTCGGAGCTGATGGCCGAGGAATTGCGCAGGCTCGACAGCGACGAGATCTACGAGGCGTCGGTCAAGCGGTTCGCCCGGACGTACAAGGGGTGACCGGAGCTCCCATGGCTGAGAAAGTGATGTCTGTGAGCGTCCCCACCATCGTCGTCCACCGCAACGCCGACGTCCTGGCCAACGCGGTGGCCGCACGGATCATCACCCGCCTGGTCGACGTGCAGTCGGCCAAGGGGTCGGCCTCGATCGTGCTGACCGGCGGCACGGTCGGCATCGCCACGCTGGCGGCCATCGCCGCCACGCCCGCCCGCGACGCCGTCGACTGGCGGCGCCTGGACGTCTGGTGGGGCGACGAGCGGTTCCTGCCCTCCGGCGACAAGGAGCGCAACGAGACCGGTGCCCGCGACGCCCTGCTCGACCACGTGGACGTGGACCCGGAGCGCATCCACGTGATGCGCGGCCCCGACTCGGGCATGACGGCCGAGGAATCGGCCGACGCCTACGCCGCCGAGCTCCGGGCCGCCGCCCGTCCCGAGGACCACGGCCCGGTGCCGAGCTTCGACGTGATGCTGCTCGGCATGGGCCCGGACGCGCACGTGGCCTCCCTGTTCCCCGGCATGCCCGCCCTGTACGACACCCGCCCGGTGGTGGC
>NZ_VCKY01000339.1 GCF_005889735.1 Nonomuraea turkmeniaca | reverse complement strand
GTAGGGGGGAGGTCCAGATCCAAATGGTGCTCAGGGATATGCCGGCCGCACAGAGGAGGATGACCGGGCGCAGGCCGAAGAAGTCGGCTGCGACGCCTCCGGCCAGGCCGCCCAGGGCCAGGACGCCTTGGACGGCGAAGGTCGTGGTGGCGTTCACACGACCGCGGAGTTCCGGGGAGGTCTCGCGGAGGATGATCGTGCCCATGCAGGTCGCGAAGGCCACCACTATGCCGCCCGTGATCGTCCCGGTGACGGCCAGCAGGGAGAGTTTCCACCAGAGAGGTCCGGTCAGCAGGCCCACCGCCAGGATTTCTATGGGGAAAAAGATGACTGTCGCCAGGAGGATGCGGTTCTCGCCGTAGCGCTTGGACAGGCGGGTCGTGATCCAGGCGCCCAGGAGGCCGCCCACGCCGTTGAGGGCGATGAGGGCGCCGATCATGCCCTTGGGGATGCCCAGGGTGTTCACCATGTAGAGCATGTAGACGGCCGTGTACGCCATGGCGAAGAAGTTGATCGTGACGCCCGCGGCCAGCAGGGCACGGAGCACCGGATGGGTGAGGGCGGCTTGCAGGCCCGCCGTGACGTCGTGCCACATGCCCCGGGAATGGGCGGGCTCGTTCCGCTCCGGGGTGCGGATGGCGCGCAGCATGAGTGCCGAGGCGAGGAATGACAGTGCCTCCGCCAGTACGGCCACGGGGGCGGTGAGGAACTGGACCAGGAGGCCGGCCAGGCTGGGGCCGCCGACAGAGGCGACCGAGTAGGAGGCGTGGAAGCCGGCCATCGCCTCCGTGCGCTGCGCGGGCGGCACCACCGTCGCGAGGTGGGGGAAGTTCGCCGCTTTGAAGAGCACGCCGGCCGTGCCGATCACCAGGGCTACGGCGATCAGCCAGGTGACGTTCAGGAGGCCGAGTAACCAGGCCAGAGGGACCGTGGCGGCCGCCGCGCAGGAGACCAGCTCGCAAGCGATCATGAGCGGGCGGTGCCGTCTGAGCCGGTCGGCGATGGCGCCCGACTGGAGGCCGAACAGGAGGGCGGGCACCGAGGCCGCTGCGGTCAGCAATCCCATCTGGGTTGGGGAGGCGGTCAGCAGGGTCACCGCGGTCAGGGGAATGGCCAGCTTGGAGACCTCGGAGCCGGTGATCGAGATGGTCCGGGCCGTCCAGAGGAGGCGGTAGTCGCGTTGCCTGCGGAGGGGCGGCCGTTCGGTTTGGCTGCCTGATGGGTTGTGAAGGGTTTGTTTCACAATTTATGAAGGTAACCCTTCATAGTTCTGAAGGCAATACCTCGGATCAGAGGGCGGATAGGAAGCTGATCCCTGTGTGCCGGCCGCCGACAGCCCGGCACTGCCGTCCCCGCACGGGTCGGCCGCGTCCGGGGCGCGGTTGCCGAGCGTGGACCTCAACGCCGACCACCTGGCCGCATGCGTCGTCGACGCCTGCGGCACCCAGTCGGCCAGCCCATCACGATCCCGACCGTGCTGACCGGCCCCGCCTCCCAGCGCGACGGGCGGCTGCGGCAGACGATCGGCGAGCTGATCCACCTCGCCGGCCCGCATGGCTGCGCCGGGGTCGCGATCGAGAACCTGGGCTTCGACCACGTCCGTGCCACCGGCCGGGAGACGATGGGACGCGGATGGCGGGGCAAGAGTTTCCGCCGTACCGTGGCCGGTATCCCCACTGCACGCTTTCGGGAGCGGCTGCGCGGCATGGCCTACCACCGTGGCCTGCGCGTGATCGCCGTCGATCCCGCCTGCACCAGCAAGTGGGGCGGCCGGCACCGGCAACGCCCGCTCCTGCAGCAGACCAAGCAGAACACCAGGCGGGACACGGTCACAGGCATCATGGTGCTGCGGTGGCGATCGGACGACGCGCCTTCGGACACGGGATCCGGCGTCCGCCAGGTGTGACCACCCGCCACCAGGGGATGGCGGCGCGGAGAGCTACCGGTCAGGCCGCCTGCTGCCACCCGTCAGCGCACGGGAGCGCGAGCCCGCCCAGGACCGCAGGCACGCCCACAGGGGCGGCGAGACCCGCAGGCACGCCCCCCCGGGGGGCGGCGAGGCCCACAGGCGCCCGGGCGGCCAGCACGCGCTGCCCCACGCACCCAAGGACCGTTCGGGATGCACCGGGACCCGATCCGGGCCCGGTTCACGACGCGTTGGCCACCACCGGCCAACTCGCCTGGGAACGGTACCTTTGGCGCATGACTCGGGACAGCGACGCGCTCAGTGATCCCAAGGCGATGCGGGCACTGGCACACCCGGCGCGGCTGATGATCCTGAACAGGCTGGGCGTCGAGGGCAGCGCCACCGCCACCGAGGTGGCGGAGATCGCCGGCATCACGCCCAGCGCGGCCAGCTATCACCTCCGAATGCTCGCCAAGTACGGCTTCGTCGAGGATGCGCCGCCGCGGGGCGACGGCAGGGAGCGGTTGTGGCAGCCGGTCGATCGGTCGATCCGCATCGGGGTCCTGCCCGGCGACCTACCGGACGTCCGGGACGCAAAGGTGCAGCTGATGATGGCGTCCCGGCGCCAGGCCAACGAGGAGGCCGACCGGGCGCTGGCCGACGTCGACAAGGAGCCGGCGGAGTGGCGCGACGCGACCCGGTTCAACCGTACGCTGATCAGGGTCGATGTCGAGGAGATGGTGCGGCTCAACGAGGCGATCCAGAAGCTCATCGAGCCGTACGCCGCCCGTCGCCGAGCGGAGAAGGACACGCCGAGCGGAGCGAGGATCGCCGAGGTGCAGGTCAATCTTTTCCCCGTCGCGAAGAGGCCGGTTCCCGGGCTGCCCACTGAGGATCACGACGCGCGCTGATCGCCGGCGGAGGCTCGCACCCCTGCCGGACGGTGCACCCGTACGCACTGCTTGAGGCGCGGAATGTCCGTTTGACCTCAGACGGTCAGCCTGGGGCGGTGTGGGAGGTAGACTTTTCGGTGGCCTGTGACCACAGGCCGACTTCGCATGTCCCACCGCGGACCGCGCCATCGGTCCGGGCTCATTGCCCGGCTGGAGCGGGTTCGGGGCATCAGGGCGGCAGCCGACGTGCTGCCGCGGCACAACCGAGAACCGCGCCCATCCGCAGGGCGCCCAGACCTGGAGGACCAGCAGATGGCCCCCGTCGTCACTATGCGACAGTTGCTCGAGAGCGGCGTTCACTTCGGTCACCAGACCCGGCGCTGGAACCCGAAGATGAAGCGCTTCATCTTCACTGAGCGCAACGGCATCTACATCATCGACCTGCAGAAGTCGCTCTCCTTCATCGATCGTGCGTACGACTTCGTGAAGGAGACCGTCGCCCACGGCGGCACGATTCTGTTCATCGGCACCAAGAAGCAGGCTCAGGAGGCCATCTCCGAGCAGGCCTCGAGGGTCGGCATGCCCTACGTCAACCAGCGCTGGCTGGGCGGCATGCTCACCAACTTCTCCACCGTGCACAAGAGGCTGCAGCGTCTGAAGGAGCTCGAGGAGCTCGACTTCGACAACGTCGCGGCCTCGGGGCTCACCAAGAAGGAGCTCCTCATGCGCCGTCGTGAGAAGGACAAGCTCGAGCGCACGCTCGGCGGCATCCGCGACATGGGCCGCGTGCCCAGCGCGGTGTGGATCGTCGACACCAAGAAGGAGCACATCGCGATCAGTGAGGCCAAGAAGCTTGGCATCCCTGTCGTCGCGATCCTCGACACCAACTGCGACCCCGACGAGGTCGACTACCCGATCCCGGGCAACGACGACGCCATCCGCGCCGTCGGCCTGCTGACCAGGGTCGTCGCCGACGGTGTCGCGGCCGGTCTGATGGCCCGCTCCGGCGCCGCCCGCGGTGACGAGAAGCCGGCCGCCGCCGAGCCGCTGGCCGAGTGGGAGCGCGAGCTCATCGAGCAGGGCACTGGCGAGCGTGCGGCTGACGAGGCCGCTCCGGCCGAGGCCGTCGCCGAAGAGGCCGCTCCGGCCGAGGTCGCTACGGCGGAGGCTGCTCCGGCCGAAGCCGCTCCGGCTGAAGCCGCTCCGGCTGAAGCCGCTCCGGCTGAAGCCGCCACGGCGGAGGCTGCTCCGGCGGAAGTCGCTACGGCGGAGGCTGCTCCGGCCGAGGAGGCTGCCCCCGAGGGCGAGACCGAGCAGCAGGCCTGATCCGAGCGACTGTGAGGACCGCGAGCCGCAGGTTTGACCTGATGGTGACAACCAAAGGTCACGATTGCGGCCGCGGTTCTTCCACGGGCTCGGGTGAGGGCAGGCAAGGCAACGCGACCCGACATCTGAATAACGGCTAATCACCGATCGGCTGGGCGATGCGCAAGGCACGTGTCCTGACTGGGCAAACGGCTGAGCTGCGACCGGCGAGCCGGGCCGCACGGCGCCATGGTCAGGCGGTAAGCCAGACCAGGGGCGCGGTGATGCGGCCGGACCGGCGCACCGAGCGGAGGATGACCGGCCAGGCCGAGGCGATCAGCTGAGGCAGGGCAGCGCTTGGCTGCGGTGGTGAGTTCCGGTCGCGGAGCTCCCGCCACGGCGCGCCGGAGGCCATGCCGATGGTGGTGCCGAGCTCAGGTGGTAGGTCGCGGCGAGGCTGGGCAGTGTGCCAGCGGAGCAGCGGCGAAGCCGACCCGGCCCGAGCAAGGCAAGGCTCTCGTACGGCACGCGCCTGCCGTACCGACCGAGGGTGGGTGACCGGATACCCGGCGCTCACCCGATCCACGACGACGAATCCCACGACGACGAAATCCCACAAGGAATAAGAGCAATGGCTTCCGTGAACATGGCCGACGTCAAGCGGCTTCGCGAGATCACCGCTGCCGGCATGATGGACTGCAAGAAGGCGCTCGAGGAGTCCGAGGGCGACTTCGACCGCGCCATCGAGCTGCTGCGCCTCAAGGGCGCCAAGGACGTGGGCAAGCGCGAGGCACGCACCGCCTCCAACGGCCTCGTCGCGCTCAAGCAGGACGGCGACTCCTCCGCCGCGCTGCTCGAGCTCAACTGCGAGACCGACTTCGTGGCCAAGGGCGAGCGCTTCCAGGAGCTGGCCGGCCAGGTCGTCGCGCACGTCCTGGAGACCAAGCCGGCCGACGTGGCCTCGCTGCTGGAGTCCTCCTTCGACGGCAAGTCCGTCAAGGAGCACCTGGACATCGCCAACGCTGCGCTCGGCGAGAAGATCGAGATCCGCCGCTTCACGGTGCTCGAGGGCGGCTACATCGGTGCGTACATGCACAAGACCGACCCCGCGCTGCCGCCTGCGGTCGGTGTGCTGGTCCAGCTGGACAAGCCGAACGCCGACGTCGCCAAGGACATCGCGCAGCACGCCGCCGCCATGGCCCCGCAGTACCTCAAGGCCGACTCGGTGCCGGCCGAGGTCGTCGAGAAGGAGCGCAAGCTCTTCGAGGAGATGACCCGCGAGGAGGGCAAGCCCGAGGCGGCGATCGGCAAGATCGTCGAGGGCCGGGTCAACGGCTGGTACAAGGACTTCACGCTGCTCCAGCAGGCGTTCGTCAAGGACAACAAGAAGAGCGTCGGCAAGTACGCCGAGGAGAACGGCGTCGAGGTCCTCGCCTTTGTCCGCTTCAAGGTCGGCCAGGCTTAGGCTTAGGCAAGCCACCGTCAGCCACCGGCTCAACGGCTCAGGCAAGCCACCCAGCCCCACGATCCACCGAATGAAGGAGGCCGCCGCCGTGCAGGACCACCGGGAGTCAGCCCACGAATCCACACGGGCGGCGGCTTCCTCATCTCCAATCCCGCCCAACCACCTGAGGTGGAAGCGGGTGATGTTGAAGCTGTCGGGCGAGGCGTTCGCCGGCAGCGAGCCGCTCGGCATCGACCCGGGTGTCGTCGATCACCTGGCCGACTCGATCGCAGAAGCGGTACGTGAAGGCGTGCAGGTCGCCGTCGTGGTCGGCGGCGGCAACATGTTCCGCGGTGCCACCCTGTCGCAAGGCGGCATAGACCGGGCCAGGGCCGACTACATGGGCATGCTCGGCACGGTCATCAACTGCCTGGCTCTGCAGGACTTCCTGGAGCGCCGGGGCGTCGAGACGCGTGTGCAGACCGCGATCACCATGCAGCAGGTGGCGGAGCCGTTCCTGCCGCGACGTGCGATCAGGCACCTCGAGAAGGGGCGCGTGGTCATCTTCGGCGCGGGGCTCGGCTCGCCGTTCTTCTCCACCGACACCGCGGCGTCCCAGCGGGCCCTGGAGATCGGCGCCGAGGCGCTGCTCAAGGGCACGCAGGTGGACGGCATCTACGACTCCGATCCACGGAAGAATCCTGATGCGGTCAGGTTTGACCATCTCGACTACGGCGAGGTGCTGCTGCGCGACCTCGCGGTCATGGACGCCACCGCGATCAGCCTGTGCAAGGACAACGATCTTCCGATCGTGGTCTTCGACCTGATGGGCGAGGGCAACATCCTGCGAGCCGTGCGCGGTGAGAAAATCGGCACGCTGGTGAGTCCCGCAGGGAAATGACGGAGCGAGCCCGACACCGGCAGCTAGATGACGACAGGGAGCCGCTGTGATCGACGAAACCCTCCTCGAAGCCGAGGAAAAGATGGACAAGGCCGTCTCGGTCGCGAAGGAGGACTTCGCGAGCATCCGGACGGGCCGCGTCACCCCATCGATGTTCAACAAGATCAATGCCGAGTACTACGGCACGCCGACGCCGATCCAGCAGCTGGCGTCGTTCCACGTGCCCGAGGCGCGCATGGTGCTGATCCAGCCCTATGACAAGAGCTCGATGGGCGCGATCGAGAAGGCCATCCGCGACTCCGACCTCGGTGTCAACCCGACGGACGACGGCCACGTGATCCGCGTGACGTTCCCGGAGCTTTCCGAGGAGCGCCGCAAGGAGTACATCAAGGTCGCCAGGAACAAGGGCGAGCACGCGAAGGTCTCCATCCGCAACATCCGCCGTTCGGCCAAGGAGATCCTCGACAAGATGATCAAGGATGGCGACGCGGGCGAGGACGAGGTCAGGCGGGCCGAGAAGGAGCTCGACGACCTCACCCAGAAGCACGTCGCCAAGATCGACGAGCTGCTCAAGCACAAGGAAACCGAGCTGCTCGAGGTCTGAGTGGCGCGCCGCACGGCGGACCGCGTTCGGAGGCCGGCTGCGAAGCCGGCCGCGGGCTGCCGCGGACAGCGGGTCTGGCACCTACGGCCCTCGCCCCCGGCGGGGGCCGTGGCACATGGAGAACTCTGTGGAAGAACGTACGGCTGGCACCAGCCCGAGCGGCGGCAGCCGTACCGGAAGGAACCTGCCTGCCGCGATCGGCGTCGGCGTGGTGCTGGGCGCGCTGGTCATCGGCTCCCTGTACACGATCAAGGAGCTGTTCCTCCTGGTGGTCGTGGGCGCCGTGGGCGTCGGCGTGGTGGAGCTGACCCGGGCGTTCGCCACCCGGGACATCAAGGTGCCGGCTGTGCCGGTGCTCGGCGGCCTGGCGGTGATGCAGGCGGCGGCGTACTGGGGCGGGCCGGTCTGGTTGCTCGCCACCTTCGCGATATTCGCGTTCGTGCTGCTGATCTGGCGGATGTTCAGCGACGGCACGGAAGGGTACGTGCGCGACGCGACGGCGTCGGTGTTCACGCTGTTCTATCCCGCGCTGCTGTCGGCGTTCGTGGCCATGTTGCTGCGGGCGGACGACGGGGACCACCGAGTAGTGATCTTCATCGCGGTGACCGTGGCCAGCGACATCGGCGGGTACATCGCGGGCGTGCTGTTCGGCAGGCACCGGATGACCGCCATCAGCCCGAAGAAGACCTGGGAGGGCTTCGCCGGCTCGCTCATCGCCTGCACGGCGGTCGGGGCGTGGCTGGTGACGTGGCTGCTCGGCGGGGAGCTCTGGCAGGGGGCGCTGATCGGCGCGCTGGCGGCGTTGCTGGCGACCGTGGGTGACCTCATCGAGTCGATGATCAAGCGCGATCTCGGAATCAAGGACCTGGGAACGATCTTGCCCGGCCACGGCGGGCTCATGGACCGGCTCGACTCGCTGGTGACGACGCTGGTGCCGGTCTGGTTGCTCATGACGGTGTTCTTCTAGCGGTGCCGCGCAGCGCTACCAGCGGTGCGTTCTTCCAGCGGTGCTGTGCTGTGCTTCCAGCGGTGCGTTCTTCTAGCGGTGCTGCGCCTCGAGGGTCTCCCTGGTGACGGGGGTCAGCCAGAGCCACCGCACGGCCTCTCCGCCGAAGGCGAATCCTGACATGTTGGGCATGTGGGGGACGTCGGCCTGCATCAGCACGCCGGAGTACTGCGGCCCCAGCGGGAACGTCGACGGCTCGTGATACCACTTCGCCGTGTGCCCGTGGCCCAGCCAGGTCACCGAGTGCCACGGGTACTGTGACAACCACACCAGCAGCAGCGCCGCGTCCCTGGGGTCCTCGCGGGTGGCCACGGCCAGCTCGATCCTGGCGTACGCGCCCGGTTTGTCGATCCACTGCTCGACCGTCGGCATCCGCTGACAGCTCATCCCGACCGTGGACAGCACGGTGAAGTCGCGCTTGCCGTGCGGCGGGCGCTCGGTGATCCCGACGGTCGGCAGCCGCTCGCCGCTGGCGTCCCAGTACCTGCCCGCCGGCCCCAGCACCCGGTCCAGATGCCCCATCACGAACTGCTGGAACGACGGCCACGACCCCTCACTGTGCCGCCAGCGCCAGTAGGACCTGGCATTGGTGATGCGGGGCTCCAGCCCTTCGAGCGCCTCCGACAGCGCCCACGCGAACGGCGACTCGCCCACCGCGTCCCGTGCGTACCCCGGCATGCCCCTGCTCATGTCCGCCCAGCCGGGGATGACCGCCAGCAGGTCGTCGTCCTCGTACAGGGCGACCCCGTCGCCCTCCTCGAACCACAGCGCGGTGAGCTGCCCCAGCGGCCGGCGGCCCTCTGGGTGCAGGGTGTTGTGCCGGGGCATCAGCGGCGGCAGGCCGGCGTTGATCCTGGCCAGGTCCACGAC
>NZ_VCKY01000338.1 GCF_005889735.1 Nonomuraea turkmeniaca | reverse complement strand
AGCCCGCCCCGCTCCCCGCCACCATCAACACCGACATCGCCTTCCAGGACGGCTACGCCTACGTCGGTAACTACGGCGGCTTCTCGATCTACGACATCAGGGACCCGAAGAAGGCCACGGTCGTCAGCTCCGTGGTCTGCCCGGGCTCCCAGATGGACGTCAGCGTGTACGGCAACCTGCTGTTCGCCGCCGTCGACTCCTCGCGCAACAACGACTCCTGCAACAGCACCGGTCTGACGGCCGACCACAAGGAGGCCTGGGAGGGCGTTCGGATCTTCGACGTCTCCGACAAGGCCAACCCGAAGTACATCAAGTCCGTCGAGACCAACTGCGGCTCCCACACCCTGACGCTGGTCCCGGGCAAGGGCGGGGACAAGCACAGGAACGTCTACGTCTACGTGTCGTCGTACCTGCCGGCCGCCAACTTCCCCGACTGCCTGCCGCCGCACGACAAGATCTCGATCATCAAGGTGCCGCTCAAGGACCCGGCGGCCGCGGCCGTGGCGGCCACCCCGGTCGTCTTCCCCGACGGCGGCAACGAGACCCAGCCCGGCCTGCTCCTGCCGACCCAGGGTTGCCACGACATCACCGCCTACGCCGAGAGGGACATCGCGGCAGGCGCGTGCATGGGCGACGGCGTGCTGTTCGACATCTCGGACCGGCTCAACCCGAAGATCACCGCCAGGACCACGGACCCGAACTTCGCCTTCTGGCACTCGGCCACCTTCAGCAACGACGCCAGGAAGGTCGTCTTCACCGACGAGCTCGGCGGCGGCGGCGCGGCCACCTGCAACGAGGCGACGGGCCCGAACAAGGGCGCGGACGCGATCTACGAGATCGTGAAGGGGCAGCTCGTCTTCAAGAGCTACTTCAAGATCTCGCGCCACCAGGCCGACTCGGAGAACTGCGTGGCCCACAACGGCTCGCTGATCCCGGTCAAGGGCCGCGACATCATGGTCCAGGCCTGGTACATGGGCGGGCTGTCGATCTGGGACTTCACCGACTCCGCCAACCCGAAGGAGATCGGCTACTTCGAGCGCGGTCCGCGCGCGGCCGGCGGCGGAGGCGGCATCTGGTCCGCCTACTACTACAACGGCTACATCTACGGGGCCGACTTCCACGCCGGTTTCGACATCGTCAAGATCAGCGATCCGCTGACGGACAGCGCGAGGCACGTCCGGTTCGACCGGCTGAACGTGCAGACCCAGGAGCGGTACCGCTCCTGGTGACCCTTCACTGAGGTGGCGCGAACCCGCCCGGAGTCGCCTTCGGCGGCTCCGGCGCGGGCGCCGGCGGCCTGGGCTGTGCGTAAGGCCCGGGTTGCCCGTAAGGCCCGGACTGCGGAGCCGGCTGCGTCCCCTGGTACGGGCCGCCCGGCTGGGCCGCCTGGTAGGGGCCCGTCTGGTACGGACTCGGCTGGCCCGTCTGGTACGGACTCGGCTGGGCCGCCTGGTACGGACTCGGTTGGCCCGTCTGGTACGGCCCCGCCTGCGGAAGGCCGTTGGCGGCGGTGGCGCCGGCGCGTTGCGCGAGCCGGGCCTCCTCCCGCCGGCGACGCTCGGCCAGGACGGCGCTCAGGTACGCGTGCGGCGGCACCCCAGGCGGTGCCGCGGGCGAGACGAACGCCGCCGTCTGGGTCGCGATCCGCACCCCCATCTCGTGCTGGACCTGCGGCGACAGGTCGTGCCACCGCGACAGGTACTGCCGGGCGGCCTGCACCACCTCGTTGGGCAGCTGGGACAACTCCAGCGTGGCCGCCCAGGCCGCCAGCGGCGGCGGCATCACGATGGCCTGCCCGCTGTCGCGCGGCCCCCGGTCGGAGATCACGATCGTGCCCGCGAAGACGTCGCCGAGCCGCTTGCCCCGCTGCGACACCAGCGAGGAGATCAGCGCCGGCGCGCCGGACAGCAGCCAGAACTCCAGCACCCCGGCCAGCCCGCGGAACAACGCCTGCCGGAACCGCTCAGGGCTGCCGTCGTCGCTCACGACGCGCAACCCGAGCGCCAGCTTGCCGAGGCTGCGCCCCCTGCTGAGCGACTCGAACAGCACGGGATAACCCACCATCACCAGCACGACCAGCAAGAGCATGACGGCCGCGAGCATCGCCGAGTCCGAGATGATGGCGAATGCGCCTAAGATCGCGTACGCGCCCACCAGGACGGTCAGCTGCACGGCCAGGTCAATGATGATCGCCAGCGCGCGGGAGGGCATCTGCGCCACCCGTACCTCGACGACGACGGCGTCGCCGGTCACAACCTCTGACATATGTGGAGCCTAACGGCTATGTACGGGTGATCGAGCGGCCAGAATGTTCTGGTGGACATCGACGCGTTCATCGCAGCGCACCGCCAGGCCTGGGACCGGCTCGACCACCTGGTCAAGCACCGCTCGTCGCTGACCGGCGCCGAGGTGGACGAGCTGGTCGACCTCTACCAGCGGGTGGCGACCCACCTGTCCATCGTCCGCTCCTCCGCCGGCGACTCGATGCTGACCGGCCGGCTGTCCGCGCTGGTGGCCAGAGCCAGGTCGGCGGTGACCGGTGCGCACACGCCCGCGTGGCGGGAACTGGTGCGGTTCTTCACGGTGTCGTTCCCCGTGGTGGCCTACCGGGCGCGGTGGTGGTGGCTGGTCACCGGGCTGGCGTTCGTGGCGGTGTCCTGGGCGCTGGGCGCGTGGGTCGCGGGCAATCCCGAGGTCCAGGCGTCGATCTTCACCGAGGACGAGATCACCCAGCTCGTCGAGCACGAATTCGCCGACTACTACTCGGAGAACCCGGCCGCGTCCTTCGCCAGCGCCGTGTGGATCAACAACGCGTGGGTCTCCGCCTTGATGATCATCTACTCGGTCCTGCTGGGGTTGCCGATCCCGTACGCGCTCTACGCGAACGCCGAGAACGTCGGTGTCGCCGGCGGGCTCATGGCCTCCAGGGACAAGCTGGACATCTTCTTCGGGCTGATCACCCCGCACGGGCTGCTGGAGCTGACCGCCGTGTTCCTGGCGGCGGCCGTGGGCATGCGCCTGGGCTGGACGGTCATCGACCCCGGGCCGCGCCGCCGCATCGAGGTGCTGGCCGAGCAGGGGCGGGCGGTGATGAGCGTGGCCCTGGGGTTGGTCGTGGTGCTGTTCGTGTCGGGGCTGATCGAGGCGTTCGTGACGCCGTCCGGGCTGCCCACGTGGGCGCGGATCAGCATCGGGGTGGTCGCGGAAGTGGTCTTCCTGACGTACGTGATCGTCTTCGGCCGCCGAGCCCTGCGCGAGAACGAAACCGGCGACATCGAACGCGCCCCCGACGTCGCCCCAACCGCCTGAGGCCCGCCTACAGGCGTCCGGCGGCCTTCACCGCCTACAGGCGTCCGGCCGCCTTCAGCGCCAGGTATGCGTCCGCCAGGGCGGGCGCGATGTCCTCCGGCAGCGCGTCCACGACCTCGACCCCGTGCCGCCGCAGCCGAGCCGTGATGCGCCGCCGTTCGAGCTGGGCGTGCTCGGCCGCCGCCGCGTCGTACACGTCCTCGGCCGACCCCCGGCGCGCCGCCATCGCGGCCACGCGCGGATCGGACACCCCGGCCACCAGCACCAGATGGCGAGAGGACAACTGCGGCAGCACCGGCATGAGCCCTTCGTCGAGGGATGCCGAGTTCAGGTCCGTCAGCAGCACGACCAGGCAGCGCCGCTTGGCCCGCGACAGGATGGACGCCACCATGCCCTGCGAGTCGGCCTCGATCAGCTCCGCCTCGATCGGCGCCATCACGTTGACCAGCGATGACAGCAGCTCGGTCCGGGACGCTCCGGCCACCCAGGCGCGTACGGCCCGGTCGTAGGCCAGGAAGTCCACCTGGTCGCCGGCCCGGGCGGCGAGTGCGGCCAGCAGCAGCGCCGCGTCCATCGACCAGTCGAGCCGCGGCCAGCCCGGCGCCGGCCGCGGATCCGGCCTGACCAGCAAGCCGCTGCCGCCCGCCGTCGCACCGGCCATGGGGATCGGCGCGTCGCCCACCCGGCCCGCTGAAGTGCGCCCGGTGTCGAGCACGATCAGCACGCGCCGGTCGCGTTCCGGGCGCCAGGTGCGTACCACCACGTCGTGGCGGCGCGCGGTGGCCCGCCAGTCGATGGAACGCACGTCGTCACCGATCACGTACTCGCGGAGCGAGTCGAACTCGGTGCCCTGCCCGCGTACCAGCGCCGGGTGCTGGCCCTCCAACTCCCGGAGCCGGGCCAGCCGCGACGGCAGGTGCTTGCGCGACAGGAACGGCGGCAGCACCCGAACCGTCCACGGCGACCGATGGCTGCCCTGACGGGCGGCCAGGCCGAGCGGGCCGAGCGAGCGGACCGTGACCGCCACCGAGGACCGGTCGCCGCGCCTGGTCGGGTCGAGCGTCACGACGATCTTGCGGCGTTCGCCCTTGGGCACGTCCAGGGCGGCGGTCCGCGGGGTGGCGTTCGCGGACGGCGGCCAGGCGTCCCGCAGCACGCCGCGTACCCGCCTGCCGCCCGGGTTCTCCACGATCAGCTCGACCGTGGCCCGCTGGCCCAGGCGTACGAGCGTGTCGCCGGAACGGTGGAAGCGCAGCGGCCGCACCGCCCCGGCGAACACCAGGTCCACCACGATCGCGGCGGCCAGCAGCAGGCACACCCCCGCCAGCGCGGCCCCGGGCTGGGGCGCGAGCAGCACCACCACGATCCCGAGCGCCGCGACCAGACCGGCACGTCCCGTCAGCGCCATGCGGTCACCACCACGCCGGTTCCTGTCAGAGCCGGCATCACCGCGGAACCGGGACCGACGCCAGGATGCCGTCGAGCAGGCCGTCCGCGGTCGCGCCCTCGAGCTCGGCCTCCGGCCTGAGCTGCACGCGGTGCCGCAACGCCGGCCTGGCCAGCGCCTTCACGTCGTCGGGGGTGACGTACGGGCGGCCGGACAACCACGCCCACGCCCGTGAGGCGGCCAGCAGCGCCGTCGCCCCACGCGGGGAGACGCCCAGCTGCAGCGACGGGGAGTTCCTGGTGGCGCGGGCCACGTCCACGATGTAACCGAGCACCTCGGGCGCCACGTGCACCTTCGCGGCCGCCTCCCGTCCCGCCGCCAGGTCCTCGGCCGACGCGACCGCCTTGACCTCCGACAGGTCACGCGGATCGAAACCGCGGGCGTGCCGCTCCAGCACCGCGATCTCCTGCTCCCGCGGCGGCAGCGGCACGGTCAGCTTGAGCAGGAACCGGTCGAGCTGCGCCTCGGGGAGCTGGTACGTGCCCTCGTACTCGACCGGGTTCTGGGTCGCGCACACCACGAACGGGTCGGGCAGCGGCCTGGCCGAGCCCTCCACGCTGACCTGCCGCTCCTCCATCGCCTCCAGCAACGCGGCCTGTGTCTTCGGCGGCGTACGGTTGATCTCGTCGGCCAGCAGCAGGTTCGTGAACACCGGACCCTCGCGGAACTCGAACTCCGCGGTCTTCGTGTCGTAGATCAACGAGCCCGTCACGTCGCCCGGCATCAGGTCGGGCGTGAACTGCACCCGCTTGAAATCCAAGGACAAAGCCGCCGACAGCGTACGCACCATCAGGGTCTTGGCCACGCCGGGCACGCCTTCGAGCAGCACGTGGCCCCTGCACAACAACGCGATGACCAGCCCCGTCACCACCGCGTCCTGCCCCACCACGGCTTTGGACACCTCGGCACGCAGCGCGGCGAGCGCGTCCCTGGCCGACTCGGCCGACGTCGTCACGCGGAATGTCTCCTCAGAGTTCACTGACCTGCCTCTCGATGAAGTCCAGATATCCGGCCAGGGCGACGAGGGCGGCGTCGTCAGCCGGGGGTTGTCCGTACAGTGCCGCGCCGACCTGATGGGAGTCCTGTCCAGTACGGGCGGCGAGCGCCGCGACGACCTCCTGCGGGCCCGCGCCCGAGGTGAGGCCCAGTCTGGGGGTCAGGCGGTCGATCGTGCCCGCGCGCAGCGAGTCGGCGGCGCGTTGCCTGGCGCGTCTGGCCCGGTAGAGGCGGCCGCGGCCCTCCACCGTCTCTGCCGCCCGCACGATGACCGGCAGCCGCTCGGCCACCACGGGACCCAGGCGCCGTCCCCGCCAGAGCGCGGTGACGGCCACGGCGATGATCGCCATGTAGACGGTCCAGCGGACGTTGTCGGGCATCAGCTCGTACATCGACTGGCCCCGCTCGCCGGGCAGCTCCGTCGCCGGTGGGCGCTCCGGGCGGATCAGCCAGGTCACGGGGCGGCCGGAGCCGATCAGGTTGAGGGCGAGCGCCGCGTTGCCGTCCTCGGGCAGGTGCAGGTTCGTCATGAACGAGCCGTCGCCGACGACCGTCGTGACGCCGCCCGCGTTCGGGTAGCTGACCAGGGTGTGTCCGCCGCCGGTCGCCGGGTAGCAGCCGGTGCCACCCGCCGGGGCGTCGAACGCCCTGCCGCCCATGTACGCGCTGCCCGCCAGCCGGGCGGCGGGCAATTGGCACTGGGGCTCGCGGGAGCGGGTACGGGTCGCCTCCGGGTGGGTGCGCACCCCCGGGGCGAGGGTCTGGAGGCCGAAGACGTCGCCGACGATCAGGCGGTCTCCCGGGATCCTGGACAGGGTGTCCTCGTCGAAGTACGTCGTGTCCGTGATCAGGAGCAGGCGGTTGCCGCCCCGTGCGGCCATGTCGGAGGCCGCCTGGACGGAGTCGACCCTGTCCACCTGGACGCCGCGAGAGCGCAGGAGCTCGGCGAGTGCCTTGGAGCCGGCCAGGGAGGTGTCCGCCGGGTCCAGGGGGCGGGACGGTCCCCGGGTCGGGGCGATCAGGACTCCTATCACCGCTACCAGGATGAGGATGGCGCCGAGCAGCACGATCATGCGGCTGGCCGTCCAGGCGGAGCGAGTGGTGGGTGAGGTGGGTTGTGACCCGCCGGGCGCGGGGCCGGCCTGCGGCCCGGCCGGCGCCGCCGTCGGAGGTATGACCACGCTCACGACACCCCTCCATCGGACTCGGACGCACGCCTGCCCTGGGCCTCATCAGCCGCGTCATGCGCCTGCGCCGCCTCGCCCTGGCCGTCCGCGCTTCGGCCCGCCGCTGCGCTGCCTTGGCCCTCCGCGCCTTGGTCCGGCGCTGCTTCGGATGGCACTGCGGCCTGGCTCGCCGGCCCCTCGCCCACCGGCCCGCTACGCGGCGCCGGCATGGTCGGCAGTACGTCGGCCGACGCCGGCGCCGCCACGCCGGGGCTCGGAGCGCCCGCGCCCGCAGGAGCTCCGACGCCGACGGGAACCCCGACGGCGGGGACACCGGACGGCGTGGACAGGGGGACGGGGCGGGCCTGGCGGAGCTGGTCGTCGAGGTGGGCCATGGCCTCGTAGGTCTCGCGGGTCCCGGGCACCCCGCCGTACGTGACGTCGTCGAACGACCGCGCCGCCGCCGCCAGCTGTGTGGCGAAGCCCGGCAGCGACACCGCCGCCTCCGCGGCCAGCTCATCGGCCGTGCGTCCTGGCATGCCGTCGACCAGCGCCCGTTCCTCCAGGTCGCGGGCGATGGCCCGGAGGCGTTCCTGGAGGGCCTCGCCCCAGCGCTCTTGGACGGCGAGTCGTTCGGCGGCCTGCCGGTGCTCGGCCGCGCTCATCGCCCGCTCCCCGAACAGCCCGCCGACGGCGGCCGCGTTCCTGCGTGCGGTCTTGCGCAGTTGCCAGGAGATGAGCACGATCACGCCCACGATGATGAGCACGATCAGCGCGGCGGCGATGATCCCGCCCACCGGCCCGCCGCCCGTCGCCGCGTCGACCAGGTCGCCCAGGAACTGGTTGAAGCGCCGGTAGAGCAGGTCGAGCAGCGGCTCCTTCTCGTAGTCAGGCTTGAGGAGCTCCTCCGCGGCCCGGCGCGCGGCCTCCTCCCTGTCGATCGGGCTCACGATCCGGCGGAGTTGGACGGGTGCCAGAGCTCGTCGGCCGAGGCGTGCACCCAGCCCTGGCGCTGCTGCTCGATGGCCGCCGTCTGCAGCACGAGGTCGAACGCCTCACTCCGCATGCGCCGGTCGGCGTAGAGCAGGCCGGCCACGCCCGCCTGGAAGGGATAGGTGAACATCGCGCTGAGGGTGGCTCCCAGCGCGATCAGCACCGCGGACACGATGGCGTTGGCCATCGAGCCCGCGCCGAGCATGCCGAACAACGTGCCCGCGATCGTGAACGGCACCGACACGACGGCTCCCAGGAGGCCGACGAGCAGGGAGGTGAGCAGCAGGATGCCGAACACCCGCCAGAAGTCGCCGGAGACCAGGTGCCACGAGCGGCGCATGGCCTGGATCGGGCCCTTGCCCTCCAGCACCACGGCCGGCGAGGCGAACGCGAAGCGGGTCCAGAAGAACAGGTAGTAGACGACGTACACGATGATGAACAGGATGGTCAGCCCGATCACCAGGCCGATGGCGCCTTCGCCGGTGCTGCTCATCGAGATCGCCACGATGAGCAGCACGAAGACCACCATGGGAACCAGCATGATGACGGCCATCAGCCCCACCACGCCGAACAGCGCCGGGACCCGGCCCTTGACGAGCTGCCAGGCCTCGCCGGCCGTGATGTTGCCGCCGAAGACGGCCCGGCCGAGAATGCGGGTCAGCACGCCGGTCAGCAGGGTGACCACGACGAACTGGACCGCGTACGAGATCAGCGAGCCGCCGTATTGGGCGGCGATGCCGTAGACGCTGGTGATCTGGTCGGGCGGGGTCGTGGGGTCGGTCAGCGCGGTGCCCATGGCGTTGAGCACGAACGCCTGGCCGATGGCCAGGGGCACGGCGGCGAGCAGGGCGGCGACGGCCGAGAGGCCCAGCACCGCCTTGGGGTTGGACCGGATGAGCTTGATCGTGCCGTCGAGGATGTCGCCGAGGCCGAGCGGGCGCAGCGGGATGATGCCTGGCCGCAGTGCCTGAGGCGGCGGCATGTAGCCGTGACCGGGTTGCGGCTGGGGCGGATAGGGTGTTTGGGGCCCAGGCCCATAAGGGGGAGGTCGGTCTCCGTACGGCTGCCCGTAAGGGGCCGGCTGCTGCGGGCCCGGGGCGGTCCACGGGGAGGCCTGCGG
>NZ_VCKY01000337.1 GCF_005889735.1 Nonomuraea turkmeniaca | reverse complement strand
AGATGTGTATAAGAGCCAGCCCCCGTACCGCACTGACGCATCTGGGCCCGGAAGAACCGAGCCCGAGGGGCCCGGCGACGACGCCGTGCCCCTGAGGGCCGCCCACGATATGAGCCGCCCGCTCAGTTGCACATCCTCCGCATCTCGCTCAGGTCCGGCATGCCGAACGCGGGCACGCCGGGCGCTCTCAGCGGGACACGGGAAGCCGCACCACGGCCCGCAGCCCAGGCGCGGCGTCCTCCAGAGCGACCGTGCCGCCGTGCGCCCGCACGGTCTCCCGTACGATCGCCAGCCCCAGCCCGGCGCCGCCCTCGTCCCTGCTGCGCCCGGAGTCGAGCCTGGTGAAGCGGTTGAACACCCGCTCCCGGTCCTGTTCAGGAATGCCGGGACCGTCGTCGGTCACGGTCAGCACGCCGTCGGCGGTCAGCGCCACCTCCACCTTGGAGGCGGTGTGGCGGACCGCGTTGTCCATGAGGTTCGTCAGCACCCGGCTCAGGTCGAGCGCATCGCCGCGGACCACGACCGGGTCGCAGACGGTCAGGCGGGCCTCGGCGTACCTGTCGACGAGTTGCCGCACCACCTCGTCGAGGTCGACCGGCTCACGCCGGGCCGGCACGCCGCCACGCTCGTCCAGGCGGGCCAGGGCCAGCAGGTCCTCGGCCAGCCTGGACAGCCGCATGGTGTCCTCGAGCACGCCCTCGGCGGTCTCCTGCCAGTCCTGGCCGTCGGGGTGACCGAGCGCCACCTCCAGCTGCAGCCGGATGCTGGCGAGCGGGCTGCGCAGCTCATGAGCGGCGTCGGAGACCAGCGCCCGCTGGCGCTTCTCGGCCTCCTCGAGACGGGCCAGCATGCCGTTGAGCGTGGTGGCCAGCGAGTGCACCTCGTCACGTGACTGCGGCACCGGCAGCCGCCGCGACCGGGCGGTGTGCGTGATGTCCGCCGCGCTCTTGCGCAGCGCGGCGATCGGGCGCAGCGTCCGGCCGATCATGAGCCAGCTGGCCACGGCGAGCAGCACGACCAGCCCGGGCGTGCCGACCCGCAGGACCCGCCCGGCCGTGCCGAGGCTGGTCTGGATCTCGGTGATGGGCCGGGCCGCCACCACCGTCTGCCCGCGGTCCGCGCTGAGCACGATCACCCGCAGGTACCCGGGGATCGCGTACGGCCGCCCGTCCAGCAGCGCCGCCTGCCCGTCGCGCAGTGCCCGCGCCCTGGCCTGGGCGTCCAGCAGCGGCACGAGCCTGTCGGTGCCGTACGTGACATGCGTGATCCGGCCCTGCGCGTCGATGACCTGCACGAGCGTGCCGTCGTGCGTGGTGATCGGGCTGGTCAGCGTGCCGGCGTCGGCGGCCACGCGCACCGTGTCCGCCTGCCGCCTGGTGCTCTCGTCCACGGTGGCCATCAGGGCTCGGTCCAGCACGCTGAGCAGCACCGACGCCGACAGCGCGAGGGCGAGCGCGAGCACCGCCGCGGCCGCGACCGTGAGCCTGAACCGCAGCCCCTGACGCCGCCACCACACCAGCGGGGAGTCAGCCACCGTCGCCCGCCAGCCGGTAGCCGGCGCCGCGCACGGTCTGCAGCGCGTTCCTGCCGAACGGGGCGTCGATCTTGCGGCGCAGGTAGCCGACGTACACCTCGACCACGTTCGGGTCGGTGTCGAAGGTGTCCCACACGTGCTCCAGGATCTCCGACTTCGACACCACCTCGTCGCGCCGGCGCATCAGGTACTCCAGCAGCGCGAACTCGCGGGGCGTCAGCTCGACCGACCTCCCGTCGCGCTCCACCTTGCGCCGCGCCGGGTCCAGCGTCAGGTCGCCGGCCATGAGCACCGCCGGCCGCCGCCCCGCGTCGCGCCGCAGCAGCGCCCGCAGCCTGGCCACCAGCACCACGTACGAGAACGGCTTGGTCAGGTAGTCGTCGGCCCCCAGGTCGAGCCCGTCGGCCATGTCGTACTCGCCGTCCTTGGCGGACAACATGAGGATCGGAACCCAGTTCTCCTCCGCGCGCAACTGCTTGCACACGTTGTAGCCCGACAACCGGGGCAGCATGATGTCCAGCACCACGACGTCGTAGTCGCCCTGCCTGGCCGCGTGCAGCCCCTCCTCGCCGTCGTGGGCCAGATCCACCGCGAACCCCTCGGCCTGGAGCCCACGCTGGAGCGCGGCGGCCATCCGCCGCTCGTCCTCGACGACAAGTACTCTCATATGGCAATTCTCCCGTTCCTGCCCTGAGAAGACGCTGAGACGACGCTGAGAAGACTGAGAGCCGTCTCAGACAGTCTCAGGTCTGCCACAGGATGCATCACGCAGGCTCTGAGCATCGACATACCGTTAAGGAGTGAGATGCGCAGAGGCACGTTCGTGAGGTGGGGAGTCCCGATCGCGGCAGCGGCCGTGATCGGAGCCGCGATCGGCGCAGGCCCCGTCATCGCCGCGGTGAGCGGCGATCCCGTGCTGCCGGAGCGGTCGGCCGAGCAACTGCTCGCCGACGCCGCGGCGGCCACCAGCAAGCAGCAGGGCATCGCGCCGATGTCCGGCACCGTGCAGCAGACGGCGTCGCTGGGCCTGCCCGCGCTGCCGCAGACCGGCGGACAGACGTCACCGCTCAGCCTGCTGTCCGGCTCGCACGAGGTGAAGGTCTGGTACGGCGGCGACCAGAAGTTCCGGGTGGCCATGCCGACCCAGCTGAACGAGACCAACCTGATCGTGAACGGCGACCAGGCCTGGTACTGGGACAGCGCCACCAACACCGCGACCAAGTTGACGATCAAGGAGGGCAGCGAGCAGAAACACACGACGCCCGTGCCGCAGCCGACCGACCTGACGCCGCCCCAGGCGGCCCAGCGGATGCTGGAAGGGGTGGACGAGCACACGTCCGTCCGGGTGATCAACAACGCCGAGGTGGCGGGCCGGCCGGCCTACCAGCTCGTGCTGACGCCCAAGGACGAGGGCTCGCTGGTGCAGGAGGTACGCATCGCGCTCGACGGCGAGACGTACGTGCCGCTCCAGGTCCAGCTGTTCGCCAAGGGGTCGGCGGAGCCGGCGTACCAGGTGGGCTTCACGCAGGTGACGTTCACCCCGCCGGCAGCCGAGAACTTCACCTTCACCCCGCCCGCAGGGGCGAAGGTGGAAGAGGCCACGCTCGGCGAGGAGGGCTTCGGCAAGAAGGCCGAGGAGCGCGCCGAGCACGCCGCCGACGTGGCCGGCCAGGTCAAGTGGGTCGGCGAAGGCTGGTCGAGGGTCGCGGTCGTGCCGTTCAAGCTGTCGGACCTGCAGGCCCAGGCCGGGCAGGGAGCCGATGAGGCCAACGGGGCCGCGATGCTGGACACCGTGCTCAAGTCCGCCACCCCGGTGAGCGGCACGTGGGGCTCGGGCAAGCTGATCAAGACCAAGCTCGTCACCGCTCTGCTGACCGACGACGGCCGCCTCCTGGTCGGCGCGGTCACACCCGAGGAGCTCACCAAGGCGGCGGGCGTCAAGTGACCGCCATCACGCTGGAAGCGGGGGCGCCCTTCGGGGCGGCCCCGCCCTCGGGGGACGCCATCGTGACGCACGGGCTGACCAAGCGCTTCCGCGGCGGCCAGATCGCTGTGGACGCGCTGGACCTGGCCGTGCCGCGCGGGTCGGTGTTCGGCTTCCTCGGGCCCAACGGCTCGGGCAAGACCACCACGATCCGCATGCTGCTCGGCCTGGTCGCGCCGACGGCGGGGACGTACTCCGTGCTCGGCCTGTCGGCCGCGCACGCCCTGCCCCTGGTGGGGGCGCTGGTCGAGGGCCCGGCGTTCTACCCGTACCTGTCGGGAGCGGCCAACCTCATGCGCTTCGACGCCGCCGACCCGACCGCGGAGCGCGCCACCGCCAAGCGGCGCGTGGCCGACGCGCTCGAGCGTGTGGGGCTGTCGGCCGCCGCGGGTAAGCGGTACCGCAACTACTCGCTCGGCATGCGCCAGCGTCTGGCCATCGCGGCCGCGCTGCTGGGGCCGCGCGAGCTGCTCATCCTGGACGAGCCGACCAACGGGCTCGACCCGCAGGGCACCCGCGAGGTGCGGACGCTGGTCAAGGAGATCGCCGCCGACGGCACCACCGTCTTCGTCTCCTCCCACCTGCTGGCCGAGATCGAGCAGATGTGCACGCACGCGGCGATCATGCGTACCGGCAGACTCGTCGCGCAGGGCACGATCGCCTCGCTGAGCAGCGGCCGGGTCGCCCTCGTCAAGGTGGAGACGCCGGACGTGGCCGACGCCGCGCGCACGCTCGGCACGCTGGGCCTGGCCGACGTGCGGCCGGGCAACGGGGCGGTGACCGCCGAGCTGGGCGGGCACGCTCCGGAGAAGATCAACGCCGCGCTGGTGGGGGACGGCGTGGCCGTACGGGGGCTGGCGGTCGTGCGGCCGAGCCTCGAGGACGTGTTCGTCGGGCTGACAGGGGAGGGCTTCGATGTCGACGGCTGACACCCAGACGGGGATCCGCCGTACACCGGGGCTGGTCCCGGTGGCGGAGACCATGCGCACCACCGAACGCCATCCGCCCGAGGAAATCTCCGCTCCTGTGCCCCCTGCCAGAAGGACGTGGGCGTTCTGGCGGCTGCTCGGCTCGGAGCTGGGCTTGACCTTCCGGCGGCCGCGCAACCTGGCGCTGCTGGCCGTGCTCGCCCTCGTGCCGATCGTCCTCGGCATCGGGCTCTGGATCGCCGCCGGCTCCGGCGGCGACGACGAGATGAGCGGTCTCATCCAGGACGTCGCGGGCAACAGCCTCATGCTGACGTTCCTGTCGTTCTCCTTCCTCGTGCTGCTGCTGATGCCGGTGGTCGTCAGCGTGGTCGCGGGCGACTCGATCGCGGGGGAGGCCGGCACGGGGACGCTGCGCTACCTGCTCGCCGCGCCGGCCGGGCGCACGCGGCTGCTGGCGGTGAAGTACCTCAACGCGGTCGTCTTCGCCTACGCGGCCACCGCGGTGGTGGCGCTGTCGGCGCTGCTGACCGGGCTGATCCTGTTCCCCGGCGGGTCCGTGACGCTGCTGTCGGGGACCACCGTCTCCATGGCGGACGGGCTGCTGCGCATCCTCGTCACCGTCGGGTACGTCGGCGCCGGCATGGCCGCGCTGGCCGCCGTCGCGGTGGCGTTGTCGACGTTCACCGAGGTGTCCATCGGGGCCATCGCCGGGACCATGGTGTTCATCATCGTCTGCCAGGTGCTCCGGGCCATCCCGGACCTCGCCCCGATCGCCCCGTACCTGCTGCCGACCTGGTTCACCAACTTCGACGCGGTCCTGCGCAGCCCGATCGACACGGCCGCCCTGCGGGACGGGCTGCTGGCGTTCGGCGCGTACATCATGCTCTTCGGCTCGATCGCGTGGGCCCGCTTCTCCGGCAAGGACATCACGTCCTGACCGGTCGCGCCGCTCAGGACGAGCCGGTCGCCGTCTGCGTCGGCGTGGTGGAGACCGCCGCGGAGGGGTCCGGCGACTCGCCGGGCCCTTCCTGAGGGATCGTGCTGATCGAGGTGGACGGCTGCGGGCACTCCCGCCGGGCCGCCCCGTTGCCGCGTCCGCGCCCCGCCGGGCTCGCGCACGGGCCGGGGTCGGCGCCGCCCGGGTCGCCGGGGCCGCTGGTGTTCTCAGGGTGGGCGGTGACCTTCCTGCCGGGTCTGTCGGGGGAAGGGCTGAGCACGGCGAGCGGGTCCCGCGTGCGGGTGGGCGCGACGAAGGTCGTGGGGGTGGACGTGACCGGGACCACGGTCGCCCGCGTGGGCGGCAGGCCGCCGGTCGGGGTGGCGGACCGGCGGACGGTGGAGTCGGCGCTGCCGTGTGGCTGGACGACCGCGGGGTCGGGCAGCAGCGAGCCGCCTCCCATGGTCGTCCCGTCGCCCCCGGAGGCCGCGATCACCGTGATGGCCGCGATCGACACGGTGGCCAGCGCCGCGAACGTCGCGTGGGACAGATGAGCTCCCGCCTTCGCCCGGTTTCTCCGCCGCGGCGTGGTGCCCGGCTCCGGCTCGTCGGGCGGCGGCGCGAGACGTACGCGGCCTCCGCCGGGCGGATAGGGCACGGGGGTCCAGATCTCCGCGAGCACACTCGCCACGGCCTGCCGCAGATCCCAGGGATCGCCCACCCCGCCGGCGGCCAGCAGCGCACGCAGCAGGTCGGCCGCCTTCGGCCGGTCGCCGGGGTCTTTGGCCAGCGCCGCCTCGACCGCGGGCCGCAACATGGCGGGCACGCCCTCCAGTCGCGGCGGGTCGAACAGGATGCGCCTGGTCAGCACGTCCGGCTCACCCCCGCCGAACGGATGGTGCCCGGACGCGGCGAACGCCACGAGGCACCCCCACGCGAACACGTCGGACCCCGGCAGCGCGGCGCCGCCCGTCAGCCGCTCCGGCGCCACCCAGCCGGGACTGCCCATGATCTGACCGGCCTGCGTGTGCGCGGCCAGCGTGTCCACATCGCGGGCGATGCCGAAGTCGATGACGCGCGGCCCCTGCGTGGACAGCAGCACGTTGCCGGGCTTGAGATCGCGGTGCACCAGCCCCGCCTCGTGCACCGCCACCAGCGCGGCGGCGACGCCGAGCGCCACGCCGTAGGCGAGGTCGGGCGTGAGCGGCCCCCTGGCCATGACGACCTGGGAGAGCGCGGGGCCGGGGATGTACTCGGTGACCAGGTACGGGCGGTCCTTGTCGGTGCCGTCCTCTACCACCGCCGCCGTGCAGAAAGGCAGCAATCTGCGGGAGAATGCCACTTCCTCAGCGAAGCGCGCTCGTAACGTGGCATCGTTGAGATGCACCGCATGCGGTGTCTTGAGCGCGACCAGGCCACCCTGAGGGTGTTCGGCCAGATACACCACTCCCATCCCGCCGGTGCCGAGCCGTCCCAGGAGCAGGTATCGGCCGATGATGACCGGGTCGCCCACCGTAAGCGGTCGCACGCCAGGTGGCATGCCGCTCTCCCCACGTGCCATCCGGGGCCTCGCCTCTCCTTGGATCTGGACACGGCAAAGCACACTGTGACCGGATCCGCGGGGGCTTTCCGCATGTCTTACATAAGGGGTATTGGAGGTAAGGCGGTCGTAACTCCCAAGTGAGTAAGGGAAGTGATTTAACGGCCTGAAGTGGTATTTCGTCGTTCGTGGGATCGCGGCTAGCGGTCGCGGTGGATCCAGCGCGGGGTCACCAACCCCGACTCGTACGCCACCACCACCAGCTGTGCCCTGTCCCGTGCGCCGAGCTTGGCCAGGATGCGGCTGACGTGCGTCTTCACCGTGGCCGGGCTGAGCACCAGCCGGTCGGCGATCTCCTCGTTCGACAGACCCGACGCGACCACCCCGAGCACCTCCCGCTCCCGCTCCGTCAGCCCGGTCAGCTCCGGCGCCGGCCTGGTCACCCGCCCGGCGAACTCCGCGATCAGGCGCCGCGTGATCGCCGGCGCGATGAGCGCGTCGCCCCTGGCGGCCACCCGGACCGCGTGGATCAGCTCCATCGGCTCGGTGTCCTTGAGCAGGAAGCCGCTGGCGCCCGCGCGGAGCGCGCCGTAGACGTACTCGTCCATGTCGAACGTCGTGAGGATGACCACCCGCACCCCGGCGAGCGCGGGGTCTTCGACGATCCGGCGGGTGGCCTGGATGCCGTCGAGGCCGGGCATGCGCACGTCCATGAGCACCACGTCGGGCGTGCCGGCGCGGGCCAGGCGCACGGCCTCCTCGCCGTTTCCGGCCTCACCGACCACGGCCAGGTCGGGCTCACCCTCCAGCATGAGCCTGAACCCGGCCCGCACCAGCCGCTGGTCGTCGGCGAGCAGCACGCTGATCATCGGCGTGCTCCTACGGGCAGCCGGGCCAGCACGCGGAAGCCCCGGCCGTCGTGCGGGCCGTACTCCAGGGTGCCGCCCAGCCCCGCCACCCGCTCGGCCATGCCCGTGAGGCCGCTGCCTGCGCCGGCACGGGTGCCGTTCGTCCCGTCGTCCTCGACGAGGATCGTCAGCAGGCCGCCCTCCACGGCCACCTCCACACTCACGTGGGTGGCGTCGGCGTGCCGTGCGGTGTTGGTGAGCGCCTCCTGGACGATCCGGTACGCCGCCAGATCCACCTCGGGCGGCAGGCATACCTCCTGGGGCTGGCGCAGCCGCACCTCCAGCCCGGCCCGGCGGGCGTTGCCCACCAGCCGCCCGATCTCGCCGGTCCCCGGGTCGTGCCGCAACTCGCCGACCGTGGCCCGCAACTCCCGCAGGGCCTGGGCGCTGGCCTGCTTGATGGCCGCCAGCGCCTCCTCCGCCTTCTCCGGCCGGTCGGCGATGCGGTGCAGCGCGGCCCCGGCCTGCACGTTGATCAGCGACATCGCGTGCCCCACGGCGTCGTGCACGTCCCTGGCGATGCGCAGCCGTTCCTCGATCACCGCGCGCCGCTCCGCCACCGCCAGGTACGCGCGGCGGCTGCGGGCCGCGGTCCCGAAGGCGATCACCATGAGCAGCCAGCCCGTGATCATCAGGATGTCGCCCGGCGGCATGGCCGTCGTGATCTCCTGCCAGGCGGCCCCCGCCACCGCCACGGCTCCGCACGCCACGGCGATCAGCGGATGCGTACGGTCGGCGACCGTGTAGAGCGCCACGATGCAGGCCACGTAGATCGGGACCTCGGGGTAGCCGTTCGCGAAGTAGAGCGAGGTCAGCGCCATCTCGGTGAGCAGCACGGGCACCGGCTGCCGGTTGCGCAGCAGCAGCACCGCGGGCGCCAGGACGAGCAGCAGATGGCCGTACGGCCACAGCGGCGTGAGGTCGGTGCGGCTGACCAAGGGGTAGAGGACGATGAGGGCGGCGACGGCCAGCGCCACGAGCACATCGGCCACCGCGCCGCGCGGCCGCCACGGGAAGGCGGGTAAGCGTGGCCGCACGAAAGCGCCATGAGCTCAGCCTAGTCGCGCAACGCCCACCGGCGAGGCCGCTCGTGGCCTGGCCGGCCGCGATGCCCGCCCACGCGCCGGCGAGCAGCAGGGCGGCAAGGCCGGCATCCTGGAAGCTCGATCTGCGGAAGGCGCCCCGTAGGGC
>NZ_VCKY01000336.1 GCF_005889735.1 Nonomuraea turkmeniaca | reverse complement strand
ACCGTGATCGACAGCGCCCGGCGGCTGGCCGAGCGGCTCGGCTGGCTGGAACCCATCAGCCCCGCCACCGGGCCGCCGCCCGGCTCGGGGGCTCCGACAGCCACCAGCCCCAGTGATGAGCCTGTCTGATGCGCCGGCTCTGAACGCCGCCTCCACCACGAAACCTTGGTGATCGGTTCTGGGGACGGATGCTCCTCCAGATTTGCACCATCTATTTGCTCACCGCTCGAAGCGGGAATGTGCCGGCCTGCCGGCGAGCACACCTTTCGACTCCAGGTGCTGGTTTCAGATGGCGCGGCCGAAGTGGAGCCGATCCAACCTGGGGCGGCCCGCGTCCTGGATTTGATCTTCCTTGTCGGACTCACAACGTTTCCCTTCAGCGGCTCTCGGGCGTCCGCCCCGGAGAGTCGTGGATCCGCCGTCGCGGGCACCATGTCCGGCCGGCGTTTACGGCCACAACGCGCCTGGCCCAAGGGTGGTCTTCCGGACCGAGAACGGGAAACAAGCAACCGCCGACCCGGTGTATCACCGAAATCGATAACAGCACCGATTTTGCCGGTGGAAATTCAACGTCTCTCTTTCCTCATCAAATGAGGTACAATAAAAATACCGAGGATATTTCGTGCGTTGGCATTCAGGTTGGCGTCGCCCGCGGCGATAGACCGCTTTCGGCCCATGGTGAGGGCCTGACAGGCCAGGCAACGATGATGACAACACTCCTTTCGCCGTCCACACCGTCAAACCCCGTTACGGTCGCCGACTCCACGGTCGCGCCCAGGCTCAGCCTGAACCCCCTGTTGGACAGGAGGGGCACCGTCGACGGGGCGTGGTGGCCCGGCACTCGCAATGCCGCCGCCGAACTGCCCGCCCTCATTTCGGCCGTCGACCAGCGGCTCGGCAGAGCCGTCCTGCGCGTGGGCCTGTATCAGGACGCGTGGGATGACATCCCGCGCCGTATCCCGGCCCGTGGTCGCCACGTCAGAGTGGGCTGGTTCCGCAGCGCGGACCCGCACCTGATCACCCTGAGCATCGCGGGAACCGCTCCCATCACTCTGCTGGTCATTCCCCCCGGCACGGCGAAGGAGTCGGCCACGGCAGCCCTCACGCTCGCCGCCGCAGGCACGGTCGGCGTCCGGCCTGCTGACATTCTCCACCCCGCCGTCCCGAACGAGGGCATGCCCGGCCGCGACAGCTCAGCCGCCTGGGAGAACGAGGGCGGCCGCGTCACCGATCTGGTGCCCGCACGGCCCGCCACCACCTGAGCCCGCGCCGAGCTGCCGTTCCCGGCGGTCACCGACTTCCGATGAAGACGGGCTCGATCCGATCTCTCGGCGCGGATCCGGGACGCCCGTCGCCGGGCGCGCTCCTCCGCTCGGCCAGATGAGCAGGCCTGCTCATCTGGCCGAGTTCCGGCCCCCAGCCACCCCGCACACCTCATAAGGCCATGCCGGAAAGGCGTAAGCCTCTGGCACACCAGGGCAGAGGTCGCGCCACCTCTGTTCGACGTCATCCTCGGCCTGAACCGCCGGGGGCTCGACAGCGGTTGATCACTTGTGGGTCGCCCAGGACATTGTGGCGAAGCGCCCGCTTGCCGGCGCGGGTCCGCCCGACGCCACTCGGCGATGCCCTCCTCCGTGACCCAACTGGCACCGGCGTGCGCCGAGGGATCAGGCCCTGGAGCGGATCTGCAACGGACCGTGACCGGCAGGACAGTTCTGGTCACCGATGGGACCGCAGGTGTCGGCAGGGCGGTGGGCAGGCGGACGTGGTCGTCACTCGCCGCGGGCCGGCCGACCGGACATCGGATGGGCTGTCCGTCCCAGCTCCTGTCCGGCACTTTTCCCGCATCTGATGCCCTCGATAGGGCAGCTCGAGTCGGGTAGAGCTCCTGGAGGCGCATCCCGACGGTGTCGGGCCAAGTGCGTTCTGTGCCATACCTTGTGTTCCTAGGCTGAAAGTGCTTCTCCGATGTCTCGGGGGCAACGGCCACAATCAGAGAGCGAGACGCAACATGGGTAGTGCTCGCAAAACCGAAGATCATGCCATAGGCGACCTATCTCAGCTGAATGGAGCCGACGAGCGGCCCGATCACGCGGCCAACGCGCAGTGGCTCAAGGACAACCCGGGCGCCATGCCGCAGGTGAGCGCCGGCCGGTGGGCCGTGTACGACCGTGCCGGTCATCTGCGCGGCCACCTCGTCGGCGACGGCCCGACCCGCGACACCCGCTTCAAGGCGATCAGCGCGACAAACGAGTGGTCGCCCGCCGACCAGACGCCGGGCTATGGCATCACCCTGCACGATGCCGGGGCCCACCTCCTCGACACCAGCGTGGATGGCAGGCAGCCCGATGAGGGAGCGGGTGACTGAGCGGCACAAGGGCAGCGATTTCGGCTCCAGGTCGATCCTCGGGCAGCCACAGCAGCGCCGGATCAGCGCGGTCGTAGCGTAGGTGCAGGTCCGGAGGCTCAGAGGTGGTTGAGCGGCGTCCGGGGCCCAAACACGGGTGGACCTGGATCCGGTCGCCGGGCGAGGCGCCGGCGCAGCGTGAGCCGATGTCTATGGACATGCTGCCTGGTGAGAGCGAGTGGTTCGACGAGACCGTGGCTCAGGCCTCACCCGATGTGCTGCGCGAGATGGACGCCGGGAGCCGGATCGCCGCTGGGGCAGGGATTCGAAGTCCATGATGGGGATGGCAGAGCGCCAATGTTGTTGCGGTACAACCCTTTTCAGGCGCAGCCTGCGGGCCGGACTGCGGATCCCGCCCACGGCGGGAATGCAGGCTCTGGAGGGCGCCGACCGCAAACCCAGTCGTTCGACAGAACAGCTCATCGGCCGCCGGTCACATCTGGCGGGCTCGCTGGCGAAAGACACCCAGGCAATCCGACGAAGCCCCGAGCTCGGGAGGCTGACCATCGGTCCCGTTGAGACTGCCGAAAGCAGTGGGCGATGGTGCACGTGATTCTCAGCGGCGGCGACTCGCCGACGCGCTCCAGCAGTTCGGCGGCGGTGCTGCTCGGAGAGGCGGCAGCCCTGTCTGTGGGGAACGGGCGGTTATTGCCGTAGGAGAGTGCCGAGCGTCGCCAGACCTTTGTTGATGTCGGCCGGGGAGTTGGCGGCGTAGCCGAGAATGAGTCCTGGTGGATGCGGATGTTGGCTGTGCCACGACAGGGGGTGCACTTTCACGCCCTGTGCGAGCGCTCGCGCGGCCAGGTCGGTGTCGGGGAGTTTGGTGTATTTGGCGTCGAGGGTGACCATCAGGTGCAGGCCGGCGGCGGCACCGTGCACTGTCGCGCCTGGGAGGTGGGTTCTGATCGCCTGGATCATCGCGTCTCGCCGGTGGCGGTGACGGCGGCGCAGCAGGCGCAGTTGGCGTTCGAGCCGGCCCGATTCCATGAGGTGCGCCAGGACGAGTTGCGGCAGTACGGGGTTGCCCAGATCGGCGAATCGTTTCGCGTCCACCAAGGCGTCGGTGTACCTGCGGGGTGCCAGCATCCAGGCCACTCGCAATGCGGGAGCCAGCAGTTTGGACACGCTTCCGGTGTAGCAGACGTGTTCGGGGAGTATCGAGCGCAGGGCGGGGACCGGCGTCCGGTCGTAGCGGTGCTCGGCGTCGTAGTCGTCCTCGGCGATCAGCCCGCCCGTGCCTGCCCACTCCATGAGTTCGCGGCGTCGGGCGCCTGCCAGCACCACGCCGGTCGGGAACTGGTGTGCGGGGGTGAGCATCACCGCTGGAAGGCCGCTGGCGCGCAAGAGGTCGACTCGCACTCCTTGTGAGTCGACCGGGATCGGCGGGGTGTCCAGTCCGGCGTCGCGCAGATGTTGACGTACCCCGAGTGAACCTGGATCCTCCACCGCGACAGCGCCGATCCCGGCGTCGCGGAACAGCCGGGACAGCAGGGCAAGTGCCTGGGCGGTGCCGGCGACGATGATCACCTCGCTTGGCTCCACCTGGATGCCGCGGTAGCGGGCCAGCCAGTTCGCGACGGCCTGCCGTAGCGCCAGGGCTCCACGTGGGTCGCCGTAGCCGAGGTCGGACGCGGGCAGGTCGGTGAGCACGGTGCGTTCCGCGTGCAGCCAGGCGCTGCGGGGGAACGCGGCGAGGTCGGGCAGGCCGGGTGACAGGTCGATCCGGGCTGGGGCGGACCGTAGCGCATCGAAGATCTCCGCGTTGGGTGGGGTGGTGAACAGCGCATCGGTCGGGGGGCCGCCTGCGGGTGCTGGTGGCCTGGCCGGTGCCTGCTCCGCTGGGGCCGCGACCACGATCGTGCCGCCCCGCCGCCGGCCGACGACGAGCCCGTCTTCGGCCAGGCGCTGATAAGCCTCCGTGACCACGCTCCGGGAGACCTGCAAATCCGCGGCCAGGACTCGGGTCGCCATCAGTCTGCTGCCCACCGGCAGGCGACCTTCAGAGATCGCGAGCCGCAACTGACCGGCAAGCCAGTCGGTCAGTCCGCCCACTGGAGCGTCGGCGGCGTTGAGCTGCAGGAAATCGGACCCCGACTTTATGGACTGGTCAGAAGGAGCTTCTTTGGACCTGTGCATCGGGCCATTGTGGCAGGCAGGGTGAACATATCAACACCGCATTGCCGGGACACTCTCCGCGAAGCATTTTGTGAGCGCTGTCGCGATTCAGCTGATGGTCTCGTCATCTACGCGAAAAGGAGGCAGACATGACGATCGAGGTCGAGGAGATCGAGACGGTCAAGAGCACCGGCTTCGAATGGACGTGAGCAATGGCATGTTCCGGTGAGCCGATCAGGCCGGCCGACATCACCAGGTGTGCTGACCGGCCGTCCACCGGGATACGTACGGAGCCCATTGCCGGTGACGGGCCTGCGCGCCGCAGCCCCGTCACCGGCAGGGTCGGGGCACAGCAGCATGCCGGAGCGGGCAGGTGAACGCACCGGCCGAAGAGGCCGGCGAGCCGCTGCGGCTGCGACCGCTGACCCTGACCGAGGATGGTGGGCAGGTCGTGGTCGGTGATCCGGCGACCGGCCGGTTCGTCGCGATGCCGCCGGTCGGCGGCGTCGTCATCCGGGCCTTCCAGAGCGGAGCGACGGTGACCGAGGCGGCCCGCGCCGCCGAGCGGTACGCCGGTGAGTCGGTGGACGTGCCCGCTTTCGTCGCGACCCTCGGCAGGCTGGGCTTCCTCGACGATCCCGCCCGACCGGTCCCGCCCCCGCGGACGGGCGCGCTGCAGCTGTCCGGTTGGTTGTCCGGTCCGCCCCAGGCCCTCGTCCGCCCGCTGTTCGGGCGCGTGGCCTGGATCCTGTACGGCACGGCGTTCGTGCTGGCGGTCGTCCTCCTGGCGGCGTTCCCCGAGGTCCGCCCGAGTGCGGCGGACGCCTTCGTACTCGGGGGAGCGGGTCCCGAGTTACTGCTCTTCTTGGTGCTCACCCGCGTCATGACGGCGCTGCACGAATGCTGGCACTGGCTGGCCGCGGTGGCCGCCGGCGTGCCGGCCCGATTCGGCGTGGACTGGCGACTGTACTTCGTGGTGTTCGAGACCGACCTGTCCCAGCTGTGGCGGCTCCCGCGCCGCCAGCGCTACGGACCCCTGCTGGCAGGGCTGGCCTTCGACTCGGTCCTCCTCGCGGCCCTGCTGGGAATCCGGCTCGCGGCCCTGGCCGGCGCGCTGTCCCTGCCCGCGACGGCGGTGGCGCTGGTGGAAATGCTCGCCCTCGCCAAGAGCGTGACCATGCTCTGGCAGTTCATGCTGTTCCTGCGCACGGACTTGTACGCGGTGCTGGCCACGGCCACCGGCTGCCGCAATCTGTGGCGGGTCAAGACCTTGCTGCTACGGCGCGCGCTCGGCCGCCTCACCCCCGCACAGGCGGCCGAGCTGGCCACGGCGAACCCTCGCGACGTCCAGGTAGGCCGCTGGTTCCGCTGGGTCTGGCTGGCTGGCCTCGGCGTGGGCGGTTTCTGGCTGTGGTGGTTCTACCTGCCATTCATGACCCGGACCGTGACAGGCGGGATCGAGCAGGCCGCCGGCGGCCCGCTGACCGCCGCCTTCTGGTTCGCCATACTGTGCCTGGTCATCCTCCTGTGGGCACAGATCGCCCTCGCCGTCCGCACGCTGCTGCGGATCGCGGGTTTCGCCGCCGACCGCCTGGGACACCGGCGTAACCGGACCTGACGGCGCCACGCTAGCTTCCCACGCCGCCGGGCGTGGGCCGCCCGAGGCGATGCCGAGCTTGAACGGGTACTCGCATCGAGACAGGCCGACGGCAGGCGACCCCTGGTTGGCGCGAACGTGACACTTCGCGCCTCAGTGGGCGGGACCGTGGCTCATGCCGTAGCGGGCGAAGCGGGAGCCCGTGATGAAGGCCCAGTAGCGGTCGCCGTAGGACCAGTGCCACCATTCGGTGGGGTGGTTGACGAAACCGGCGGACACCAGGGCGGTGCCCAGGATGTCGCGGTTGTGGCGGGCCTCGGCGGAGATGCCGGGGAAGGCGGTGTAGCACGCTTCGTCGCTTTCCGGCGGGGTGGCGTTCATCTGCGTGCCCATCGGGAGCTCGGTGCCGGAGACGGTGCACGGGGTCAGGTCCACCGCGCCGCCGCTGACGTGCGGGGCCACCTCGGGCGGGGAGACGTATCTGCTGGCCTCCACGTGGGCCCGGCGCTCGTCCCAACCGGGGTGCGCCGCCTGGTGCGCGGCCACGGACTCGGTGAAGTAGTGCTGCTGCAGAGCCGCCAGGCGGAACCCCTCCACCACCAGCAGGCGCAGCCTGCGGGGCAGCCGGGTCTGCGCGGCGATCAGGCGGTCGGCCACGCTCAGCCGGACGTGCGCGAACGCGCCCTCATCGTCGGCGCGCGGCGCAGCGAGGCGATGTACGTCTGCAGCACCCCGCGCGCGGTCGGCGGCGGATCGTCCTGCCAGATCGCCTCCATCAGCCGCTCGACGGTGACCACCCGGCCCGCGTCCAGCAACAAGGCGGCGAGCAGGGCTCGTGGCTTGCTGCCCCCGAGTGAGACCTGCCGCCCGTCGTTCCACACCTCAACCGGACCCAGGAGTCGTAACTCCATTGGCTCTCCCCAAAAAGGGCTCGGCCAACCCCACCCAAACCCTAAGGGTCTGCCGATGCGGCGTACCAGAGTTCGGGGTTTGCGAGGTTTCTCCTGCATCGCGCAGGACCCCGGGTGTTCCCGGGGTCCTGCGCGATGCCCTGTATGAGGAGGCGGTGTCTCAGCTGACGGTGGCGGGTTGGGCGGACATGAGGGTCTGGGTCCAGCCGCTGGTGTCGACGGTGCCCTGGCCGATCAGGTCGTCGGCGTTGCCGTCGTGGGGGTTGTGGTCGAGGTAGCGGTGCATCGATCCCTCGGGGCGGTGGCCGTAGTAGACGCCGCCGCCGGGGGAGAGCAGGCTGTCGAAGACCTGCCAGGTGGCGTCACGGAGTTGGAAGCGGGTGTAGTCCTGGATCCCGTTGATGCGGTAGGCGATCAGCAGGCCACTGCTGGTGGTGCCGAGCAGCCAGTTGGAGGCGGTGGTGGTCAGGGTCTTCAGGGTGAAGCCGCTGCCGATGAGTTCACCGGCCAGGATGTTGGCGCGGGCGGGCTTGGCGGCGTTGACGGTGTAGCGGCGCAGCACGCCACCGGCGATGCCGAACAGGTGGGAGTTGCCGTCGTAGGCGAGCAGTTCGTGGGTGAAGCCGGTGCCGAGCAGGAGGGGCTGGTTGAAGACGACGCTGTCGCGGTTGCTGATCACGTCGATCCGGTACAGCTTGCCTTCGGGGCCGTCCTCGGTGACCAGGATGGTGTTGAAGTTCAGTGTGGCCATGGCCTTGGGGGTGAAGCCGAGGGTGGCGGTGGAGGTGACCGCGCCGTGGGTACGCCGGCCGGTGGCGGCGTCGATCGCGGTGTAGGTCAACCGCCCGTCGGGCAACACCCCGTACACCGAAGCAGTTCCGGTGGGGGCCCCGCAGTTGCGGCTGGTGACGTTGCGCCAGGTCTGGTTGTTGGCCGCGCCGTAGGTGACCCCGTTGAAGGTCGGCCTGACCCGCTCGGAGCCCGCGAAGCCCCAGGAGGCCGAGCCGTTGCCGTCGGAGTCGTATCCGAGCTCGAAGTGCAGGTGCGGATGCCCGTTGGAGGTCGGACCGCTCTTGCCGACCCTGCCGATCGTCGTGCCCATCTGCACACTCGCTCCGACCGAGACGGCGCGGGACTCCAGGTGCAGATAAGTGGTGTAGTAGCCGCCGCCGTGATTGATCTGGATCACATTGCCGGCGTTGCTGTGGTAGAAGGACTGGTTCACCGTCCCGGCGGCGGGAGCGACCAGGGCGGCGCCCTCGGTGCCGTGCTGGTCGGGCTCTTTCACCATGTCGAGCGCGGGGGCATGGGCCCAGGTGTCCAGCCGCCACTGCTGGCCGCACGGGAAGGGCAGCTGCAGGTCGGGGGCGGCCAGCGCGGGGCTCGCCGTGGCGGCCAGGCCGAAGGCCGCGATGAGCGTGATGGTGATCCCGGCTCGTAAAGCAGTGAATCTGGGCATGAGATTCCTCCAGGGGACCGGGTGGTCCCTGATCGAAGTGAGTTTCGGGAACGGAGCCCGTTCGGCTTCGGCGACCGGGCTGAGCAGTTCGGACCGGGCGATCCGGGCGGAGCGCTCCGGATGGGGTAAGTGCGGACAGGCGGGGCCGGCCCAGGGCTGGGGCCAAGGCCCTCCGGCTAACTGACGGTGGCGGGTTGGGCGGACATGAGGGTCTGGGTCCAGCCGCTGGTGTCGACGGTGCCCTGGCCGATCAGGTCGTCGGCGTTGCCGTCGTGGGGGTTGTGGTCGAGGTAGCGGTGCATCGACCCCTCGGGGCGGTGGCCGTAGTAGACGCCTCCGCCGGGGGAGAGCAGGCTGTCGAAGACCTGCCAGGTGGCGTCACGGAGCTGGAAGCGGGTGTAGTCCTGGACCCCGTTGATGCGGTAGGCGATCAGCAGGCCACTGCTGGTGGTGCCGAGCAGCCAGTTGGAGGCGGTGGTGGTCAGGGTCTTCAGGGTGAAGCCGCTGCCGATGAGTTCACCGGCCAGGATGTTGGCGCGGGCGGGCTTGGCGGCGTTGACGGTGTAGCGGCGCAGCACCCCACCGGCGATGCCGAACAGGTGGGAGTTGCCGTCGTAGGCGAGCAG
>NZ_VCKY01000335.1 GCF_005889735.1 Nonomuraea turkmeniaca | reverse complement strand
GACGCGGGGATCGGTGCCGATCGCGTACCGGACGTCGGCCCGCCCGGCCAGGCCCTCCAGGGGTGACACGATCCGGTCGGGGAAGACCTGGGCACTGCCGCCGCCCATGACGCGCGCCTCGTTCGCGGCCGAGCCGATGACGGCGATCGTCGGAGCGCCCTGGAGCGGCAGGACACCGTCGTTGGTGAGCAGCGTGAACGCGCGCGCGGCGAGCTCACGTGCCAGCGAGGCACCATCGATCGCCGGAGTGCCGGTGGGCGGGAAGGCGGGTGCGTCCGGGGTGCGAAGGGCGCCGACGCGGGAGGCCAGGCGCAGGATGCGGCGGATCCGGTCGTCGACGACGGCCTCGGGCACCCGCCCTTCCCGCACCGCCGCCTCCAGCTTCTCGCCCCACGGCCCGTACGGCCCCGGCATCGCCACGTCGGTCCCGCCCATGGCGGCCGCCTCGGTGGAGCGCACCGCCGTCCAGTCGGACACGACGAACCCGTCGAACCCCCACTCGCCCTTCAACACACCGTTGACCAGCTCGGAGTGCTCGGTCATGGTCGTGCCGTTGACCGAGTTGTACGCGGTCATGACGCCCCAGGCGCCGGCCACCACGACCCGCTCGAAAGGCCGCAGGTACACCTCCCGCAACGCCTTCTCGCCCACCCGGACGTCCGCGGTGAACCGGTCGGTTTCGAAATCGTTGGCCACGAAGTGCTTGGGCGTCGTGGCCACCCCGCCCTCCTGCACACCCTCGACGTATGCCGCCCCGACCTCGCCCGTCAGGTACGCGTCCTCCGAGAAGCACTCGAAATGCCGCCCACCGAGCGGCGTCCGGTGCAGGTTGAGCGTGGGGGCGAGCAGCACGTGCACCCCCTTGCGGCGGGCCTCCTGAGCGAGCAGCCGCCCGGCCCGCCTGACCAGGTCCAGGTCCCAGGTCGCGGCGAGCGCGGTCGGGCTCGGCAGCGCGATCGACGGATCGCCCGGGCTCCACTGCTCGCCCCGAACCCCGATGGGCCCGTCGCTCATCACGAGCCGGTCCAGCCCGATCTCGGGAACCGGCGGGAGTGACCACATGTCCGCCCCGGTGAGCAGCCGGATCTTGGTGCTGAGGTCCAGGCGGGCGATCAGTTCGTCGAAGTCCACCCGCCCAGTCTCACCCAGAAAACCAACCGCTCGATAGGTTTGTTACCTTAGCGTTACCTAAAGCGCGAAGAACTCGAGCAGCTCGGGCACCAGCGCCGTGACGGCCACGTCATGTGCCTGCTCCTCCAGCACCCGGTGCACCGCGCCCGGCACCGCCGCCGCGACCGCCGCGCCCGCGTTCCGCATCCACCCGGGACTGTCCTCGCCGTTGAGCACGAGCGTCGGCCGCCTGATCGCCGCGATCCGCCCGGCGGGCAGCGCGTTGCCGGGGCCCAGCACGGCGGCCTCGTACGCCAGCGTGTGCGCGACCGCCTCGACCTGCGCCCAGAACGGCTGCGCCCGCATCCCGGCCACCATCCCGACCGGCACCTCGGCCGCCTCCACCAGGAACCGCTCGGCCGCCTCCGCCCGCCGGCCCGACTCGACCAGCGCGGCCAGCTGCGCCGCGAAGTCATCGGGCAGCGCGGGCGCGCTGTCGTCCACGTGGTACGGCGGCTCCCACAACGCCAGCTTGGCGATGCCCGGCAGCCGCACCGCGGCCTCCAGCGCCAGTGCCGCCCCGGACGAGCCGCCGAACACCATGGCGGACCCGCCGGCCGCCGTCATGACGGCGGCGAGATCCTCGACCTCCCGCTCGACCGCGTACGGAGCCGTGTCCCCGCTGTCACCGCGGCCTCTGCGGTCGTAGGAGCAGACCGTGAACCACGGCGCCAGCGCGTCCGCCACCCCGGCCAGCGTGGGGTGCGCCCGTTCCATCATGGCCCCGGCGACCAGGATCACCGCCGGGCCCGAGCCACAGGTGTCGTACACGATCCTGGTGCCGTCGGCGGAGAGCGCCGTGTCGCTCAGGACGCGGGCTGTACCAGGCACAGCGCCTCCCAGTGGTGGCCGTCCAGGTCGGCGAAGCCGCGCTGGTACCTGAAGCCGTCCTCGTGCTTGACGCCCGCCGGGGTCGCGCCGGCCGCCAGGGCCTTGTCGACCAGCTCGTCCACCTGCTGCGGGTTCTCCATCCCGAGCACCAGGATCGCCTCGGTGGCCCGTCCGGCGTCACCCACCTCTTTGGTGATGAACGAGGCGAACACCGGCTCGGTCAGCAACATCACCTGCGTCTCCTCGCTGATGATCACGGAGGCCATGCCCTCGGCCATGCCGAAGAGCTGGAAGCCGAGCCCGGCGAAGAACTCCTTCGACCGGTCCAGGTCCTTGACCGGCAGGTTGACGAAGAGCTGCATTTTCCTGATCCATTCCCTCGATCGGTTGATGCCTTAAGTCTGCTGACGAAGGGCTCGCCGGTCTTGGATCTGGGTGCCAGGCGGATTGACGTTCAGCGCACAGTGTTGGCGCGGCGGTATTCGGCGGGCGGCATCCCGTACGCGCGCCGGAACAGCCTGCTGAAGTGCGCGGAGTCCGGCAGTCCCCAGCGGGCCGCGATCGCGCTCACCGGCTCGTCGCCGCCCCGGGCCAGCTCCGCGCGGCAGCGTTCCAGCCGCCGCTGCCTGATCCAGGCGGCCACCGTCGTGTTCTCGGCCTCGAACAGCCGGTGCAGGTAGCGCACGGAGACGTGGTGCGCGGCCGCGATCGTGCCCGGGTCGAGGTCGATCTCGCCCAGGCGCTGCTCGATGAAGGTGTGCACACGCAGCAGCAGCGTCCGCTGCCGCGAGTCGGCCGGCAGGGTCCGCGTCAGCTCCAAGCGCTCGGCCACCGCGGTGCTGACCAGGTCCATCACCACGGTCGACAGCCGGGCCGCGCTGGCCGGCGCGTACGTGTCGAGGTCCGTCGCCACCCGGCGCAGCAGCGGCACGGCCAGCGCGCCGGCGCCGGAGTCCGCGCTGATGGGCAGTGCGGTGAGCGCGGCGACCGAGCCCGCGGGCAGCGCGAGCAGGTCGTGCGGGAAGCTGAACACGGCCAGCTGCACGGCGCTGTCATAGGCCAGCTCGTACGGCCGGGTGAAGTCGTAGATCGCGAACTCGCCCCGGCTCAGCTGCGCGCGCCGGTCGTCCTGGGCGAGGCGCGGGCTGCCCGACAGGGCCAGCACCACCCGGTAGAGGTCGGGGTTGTCGCGGTGGATCAGCCCGGCGGTGCGGTGCACACTGTGCGGCGTGGAGGTGCGTATCCGGCCCACGCCCACGGAGCCGAGCCGCCCCATCTCGATCTCGCCCCGCAGCGGCGCGTCGGGATCGATGCGTAAGTCGAGGGGGCCGAGGGTGTCGCACACGATGCTCCGCCAGGCGTCGTGGCGGCGCTTGGCCGGCACATCACTGGTGCGGATCAGTACGGCCATGCCCCGTCGCCCTCCGTCGGCTGCCCCCGGGCCATGGTAACCACGCTCCCCTGCACACGAAAGCGAAGGAGCCCCGGGCGAGCGCGCCCGGGGCTGTCCTCAGCCGGCCTCAAGCGGTCTGGCGAGCCTCGATGGCCTGCTTGTAGAGCCTGCCCGCCCGGTAGGACGAGCGGACCAGCGGCCCGGACAGGACGCCGGCGAACCCGATCGCTTCGGCCTCGGCCTGCAGCTCGACGAACTCCTCCGGCTTCACCCACCGCTCCACCGGGTGATGGCGGGGCGTCGGCCGCAGGTATTGAGTGATCGTCAGCAGGTCGGTGCCGGCCGCGTGCAGGTCGCGCATGGCCTCGACGATCTCCTCGCGGGTCTCGCCCATGCCCAGGATCAGGTTGGACTTGGTGACCAGCCCGGCCTCCCGGGCCATCGTGATCACGCCGAGGGAGCGGTCGTAGCGGAACGCGGGACGGATGCGCTTGAAGATCCGCGGCACCGTCTCCACGTTGTGCGCGAACACCTCAGGCTTGCTGGAGAAGACCTCCTCCAGCTGGTCGCGGTTGCCGTTGAAGTCCGGCACCAGCAGCTCGACGCCGCAGCCGGGCAGCAGGGCGTGGATCTGGCGGGCGGTCTCGGCGTAGAGCCAGGCCCCGCCGTCGGGCAGGTCGTCGCGGGCCACGCCGGTCACGGTCGCGTACTTCAGGCCCATCTGCTCGACGGACTCGGCGACCCGGCGCGGCTCGTCCCGGTCGTACTCCTTCGGCTTGCCCGTGTCGATCTGGCAGAAGTCGCAGCGGCGCGTGCACTGGTCGCCGCCGATGAGGAAGGTCGCCTCGCGGTCTTCCCAGCACTCGTAGATATTGGGACAGCCCGCCTCTTCACAGACCGTGTGCAGGCCCTCGCGGCGCACGAGCGATTTCAGCTCGGTGTATTCGGGGCCCGTCTTGAGCTTGGTCTTGATCCACGGGGGCTTGCGCTCGATAGGGGTTTCGGCGTTACGCACCTCCAGGCGGAGGAGCTTTCGGCCTTCAGGAGCAACGGTCACCTCCTCAGCTTACGTCTCCTCGTGAACCGGCCCGTTCAAGGGTCACGTGATGAGTCCGAAGCCGCGGATCGCGCGTGCGTAGTGGCTCGTCAGCTCCTCGTCGACGCGCTCGGACTCGCGCGTGCCGAGCAGCTCGCAGTGCGGGGCCGAGGTGAGCACGCCGTCCGCGGTGAGCCTGGATCTGGCCAGCGCGCCCTGTCGGATCGCCGTCGCGGTCTCGCCGCGCAGCGCCGCCGCCTGCATCGGCGCCAGGTAGCCACCGGCCTTCAGCTCCTCCAGCTCGGCGAGCTCCGCGGGGGAGGCGACCCGCCGTGCCAGCCCCTCCTGCCGCTCCCTGGTACGGGGCTTGCCGACGCGGGCCAGCCGCCTCAGCACGTACCTCACCAGCAGCACGGGGCCGCCGAGCACCCGGCCGACCAGGCGGCCGAGGAACCCCGCCACCTCGTACGTGGTCCCCGGCTGGTCGGCGACGCCCAGCGAGGCGGCGGTGATCCTGGTTTGCGCCTCCTCCCTGACCCGCAGCGGCCCGGCCTCCATCAGGGCGTCCCGCCAGGCCTCCAGCGTGTCCAGCGCGCCGCTCACGACCAGCTCCTCGCCGGTCGGCACGCGTGCGTACGCCGTCGCCAGCAGCGTCACGCGCTGCCTGGGCGGCAGCGCCAGCCACAGAGGCAGGCCCACGACCAGCACCGGCGTACGCGGCAGGCCCACGCGGTCATAGCGGGTCTCGGTCGCCAGGTCCCTGACCGCGACCTTGCGCGGCCGCTTGACGCCGACCCGGTCCGCCACGCGCTCGGCGACGGCGTACAGCTCCGGGGCCGAGTCGCGATCGAGCACCTCGGCGTCGGCGGGCAGCCGGCCCAGGCGCGGCCGCAGCACCCAGCCGATGGCCAGGCACAGAGCGCCGAACAGCCATGAGAGCAGCGAATCCGCGCGCGTCAGTATGGTCCACGCGCCGAGCACGACGAAGCCCAGCGTCATCAGGTGCACGGCGAGTGCGACGAGGAGTGCCGGCAGGCGCTTCACACGGGCGATGGTAAGCCGGAGATATCCCGATTTTCGAGCCTATTAAATGCCGATCCGGTTACCGCCGGAGCAGATCCTCTTCGTGCAGGTCGAACGGCTCCATGCCGAGCGCCTCGGCCAGCCGCTTCTCCGCGATCGGGAGGACCTCCTCGACCACGATGCGCCGGCCGGTCTCCGCCGACAACGAGGAGACGCCCACGTCGGGCAGCCCGCACGGCGCGATGCGGTTGAACCAGCGGGGGTCGTTGGCGCAGTTGAGCGCGAAGCCGTGCATGGTGACACCGCGGGAGACCCGGATGCCGACCGCCCCGAGCTGGCGGTCCGGCAGCCCCAGGCTGGGATCGCCGATCGCCCACACGCCGCCCCTGCCGGACACCCGCCGGGCCGTGACGCCGAAGTCGGCGCACACCTGGATCATCGTCTCCTCGAGGCGGCACGCGTACGTGATCACGTCCGTGACACCGCCGATGATCGGGTAGGCGACGAGCTGCCCGGGACCGTGCCAGGTGAGCCGGCCGCCCCGGTCGACGTCGATGACCGGGGTGCCGTCGGCCGGGCGCTCGTGCGGGGCCGTGCGCTTGCCCGCGGTGTAGACGGGCGCGTGCTCGAGAAGCAGGACGGTGTCGGACAGCTCGCCCGCCACGCGCTTGCCGTGCGCCCAGCGCTGCAGCGACCAGGCCTGCTCATAGGGGACGTCGACGCCGAGGCGGACGATGGCGAGTGCGTGGGGATCGTCCCCGTGGGTGGGGCGCATGAGCCTATTGTGCCGTTCCCTCACCCTTGAAGGGTAATTCAGGGGGTGAGGAGACGAGGCTCGATCCTGAACTCCTTGACCCTGCCCGGCCCTTCGAGTTCGAGCCGGTAGGCGTAGCCGCCGGGCTCGACGGACACCGCCTGGATGAACTCGGTGCCCACGTAATGCAGGCCGACGCCCTCGTCCGCGGCGTAGCCGGGGGGCAGCTCGCCGTTGGCCACCGACTCCTGCAGCAGCGTGCGCCGCTGCGGGTCGGAGTCGTAGTGCACGCCGCACGAGTAGGGCAGCAGCGCGAGCCCCTCGGACCACGGCCGCAGCTCGGGGCCGAAGGAGTCGGTGTTGCCGCCCACGTGCCAGCACAGGGCGCCGGCGCTCTGCCCGGTGAGCACCACTCCGGCCCGCCACGCCTCCTCGAACGCCGCGTCGAGCCCGTGCAGCCGCCACAACGCCATGAGATTGGCCACACTGCCGCCGCTCACGTAGATCATGTCCTGATCCAGGATCCACGCCCTGGGATCGTCGACGTTGGGCATCGGGAACACCGTCAGATGGCTCAGCTCGACGTCCCAGCCCGCGAAGGCGCCGTACATCTTCAGCAGCCAGTCAGACGCGTCGCCGGTGGCGGTGGCGAGCACGCCGAGCTTCGGCCGGTCCTGGCCGGTCAGGTCGAGCCCGTAGCGCAGGAGGCCGCTCGCCTCGATGAAGCTGTAGCGCGGGCTCGGGCGGAACGAGCCGCCCCCGATCGCGAGGATGTGCGACTGTCCTGACCGGGTCATGTCAAAGGTCTCCCACCTGAAAGAAGGATGAACGGCCACTAGAGTACGGCGGCCAGCGCCTCGTCGAGGCGGCTATGGGTGAAGCCGTAGCCGCTGTCGAGCAGCTTGCGCGGCAGGATGCGATGTCCGGGCAACAATCCCTCGCGCGCGAACTCGCCGAGCCCGATGGACAGCGCGAACGCCGGGACGGGCATCGGCATCATGCTCCTGCCCACGGCCTTGGCGACCGTACGGGTGAACTCGGCGTTGGTGACGGGGGAGGGGGAGGTGAAGTTGACCGGCCCCACCACGTCCCGATTTTCCAGGACATGTCGGGCGGCTCCCACCCAGTCGTGCAGCGAGATCCACGACCAGTACTGCTTGCCCGACCCCAGCGGCGCCCCCAGCCCCATCTTGAAGAGCGGCAGCGTCCGTCCCAGCACCCCGCCCCGCCGGCTCAACGCCAGCCCGCTGCGCGCCAGCACGGTCCTGATGCCCGCCTCCTCGGCCCGCCGCGCCTCGGCCTCCCACTGCTCGCACAGGTCCGACAGGAAGCCCGTGCCCTTGCCCTGGCCCTCGTCGATCTCCAGGTCGCCGGTGTCGCCGTAGAAGTCCACCCCGGAGGCCGACAGGAGCATCTCGGGCGGCTTGGCCAGCCTGCGCAACGCGTCCACGAGCACCCGCGTGCCCTCCACGCGGCTGCCGACGAGCTCCCGCTTGTACGCCGCGCTCCACCGCTTGTCCCCGATCGACGCCCCGGCCAGATGCACCACGGCGTCGGCGCCCTCCAGCGCGGCCACGTCGACGACCTGCTCGGCGGGCTGCCAGTAGGCCTCGTCGGGGCTCCTGGGCTCCCGGCGCACCAGCTTGACGACCTCGCGCCCCTCGGCCCGCAGCGCCGCCACCAGAGCCGTGCCGAGCAACCCCGACGCTCCCGTCACGATGATCGCCATACGTTCACAGTACGCGCCCCGTCCTGGACACGCCGTGGGAACGGCGGTCGGCACGCCGACCACGCCCTGTGGACCGCCGGCGGCCGCCCATCCCCACGAGCCCCACACCGTCCGGCGGCAGAAGGAGGAGGCCGGGCGGAGCCGCCCGGCCTCCTCTCCATCGAACCCCCTACGCCAGACCGAGCTGGGCCTCGAAGCGGCCCTCCTCGAGACGGCGCTTGATCGTCGTCAGGAAGCGCGCCGCGTCGGCCCCGTCCACCAGGCGGTGGTCGTAGGTCAGCGCCAGGTAGACCATCGAGCGCACCGCGATGACCTCGCCCTCAGGCGTGTCGACCACCACGGGCCGCTTCACGACGGCGCCGGTGCCGAGCATGCCGACCTGCGGCTGGTTGAGGATCGGCGTGTCGAACAGCGCGCCCCGGCTGCCGGTGTTGGTCAGCGTGAACGTGCCGCCGGTGAGCTCGTCGGGCGTCACCTGGTTGTTGCGGGTGCGGTCGGCCACGTCGGTGATCTTGCGGGCGAGACCGGCCAGGTTGAGGTCGCCGGCGTTCTTGACGACCGCCGCCAGCAGGCCGCGCTCGGTGTCCACCGCGACGCCGAGGTTCTCGACGTCGAAGTAGGTCACCTCGTTGGTCTCGTTGTTGATCGTCGCGTTGAGCTTCGGGTGCTGCTTGAGCGCCTCGACCGCGGCCATCGCGAAGAACGGGGTGAAGGTCAGCTTCACGCCCTCGCGGCGGAGGAAGTCGTCCTTCGCCTTCGCCCGCAGCCGCGCGATCTTGGAGACGTCCACCTCGACGACCGACGTGAGCTGCGCGGCCGTCTGCAGCGACTCGACCATGCGCTTGGCGATGGTCTGACGCAGCCGCGACATCTTCTCCGTACGGCCCCGCAGAGTCGTGTCGACCTCCACGGGCTCGGGCGCCGCGGCGACCGGAGCCTGCGCGGCCGGAGCCGCGGCGGCGGCGGCCGGAGCGGGCTGGGCGGCGGCGGGCGCCGGCGCGGCCTGGGCCGCGGTGGCCTTCTCGCGCTGCGCCTTGGCCGCCTCGAGCACATCCTGCTTGCGGATGCGGCCGCCGACGCCGGTGCCGTTGATGGCGTCGAGGTCGACGCCGTGTTCGTTGGCGAGCTTGCGCACCAGCGGCGTCACGTAGGGGCTCTCGCCCGACGGCAGCGGCGTGGGCTCGCCGACCGGCTGCGCCGGGGGCGCGGCCTGCGGAGCCG
>NZ_VCKY01000334.1 GCF_005889735.1 Nonomuraea turkmeniaca | reverse complement strand
CAGGGTTACGGCGGTTATGGCGGGAAGGAAACACCCGGTTACATTCCGAACCCGGAAGTTAAGCTTCTCTGCGCCGATGGTACTGCACTCGGGAGGGTGTGGGAGAGTAGGTCACCGCCGGACAATCTTTGTATGGGAAAGCCCCGACGCCCACCGCGTCGGGGCTTTTCTGTTGTCTGCCCTATCCTCAAGGGGCGGCTGGTAGTGCAATGGGGACATATCCGTATCACCTGAGCCATTAGCCACGATCAAGGTAGAGGTGCTGCCCGACCCCGGCAATCGGGGCACGCTCGGCCCACCGAGCTGCCGCTCGACAGCCGCGGTGGCGTCATCGCCGACATGCTGCACTACCGGCGGGCCATTGCCGAGCTCGGCGGGTGTGCTGAGGCGGCCCGTATTCTCGACCTGCTGGGAATGGCGCGTTAGCCCCGTTCGAGGAGGGGCTCGACGCGGTACGGGATCTGCGTGGACAGCGCGATCGTCGTGTCCGTACGCTGCACCGCGGGCGAGGCCAGGATGCGGGCGATGACCTCCTGCAGGTGATCGGTGCTCCTGGCGACCACCCGGCACAGCAGGTCATGCTGGCCGCTCGTCCCGTGCACCTCCAGGATCTGCGGTACGGCCCCCAGCGCCGCCACCGCCTCCTCCAGCCGCCCCTGTGCGATCTGCAACCAGACGAACGCCAGGATCGGATGCCCGGCCGCGGCCGGTGACACTGTGGGCCCGAAGTCCTCGATCACCCCGCGTGCGGTCAGCTTCTCCACCCTGGCCTGCACCGTACCCCTGGCGACACCCAGGAGGCGGGCGAGCTCGGTCAGGCCGACGCGCGGGTTGGCCCGCATGGTCACGAGCAACCTGGTGTCCAGCTCGTCCATACCGGGCCCTCCCAGGAGTGTGCGATTCGACTAGTACATGCGGCTCATAGGGTACGAAAGTAAGCGTATCGCGCAGTAGAACTGCGCGCTCTTGCCAAGAAAAGCGGAACTTGCTGTTATTCGGACATGTTTGAGGAAGCGCAGTACTTCGCCCCGATCGAGGCCCAGGCCGACGGGTCGGTGGTGGTCGAGCTCTCGGCGTCGCACCCCGGGTTCGCGGACCCGGTCTACCGGGCGCGGCGCAACGCGATCGCCAGGCTCGCGGTCGACTACCGTCCGGGCACCCCCATCCCGGAGGCCGAGTACACCGAGCAGGAGCACGAGGTGTGGGCGATGGTCAGCAGGGAGCTGGCGATCAAGCACGCCAAGTACGCCACGGGCGAGTACCTCGACGGCGTCGCCCGGCTGGGCCTGCCGGCCGAGCGCATCCCGCAGCTGGAGGAGGTCTCGCGGCTGCTGGAGCCGCTGACCGGGTTCCGGTACCTGCCGGCGGCGGGACTTGTGCCGCTGCGGGACTTCTACGGGGTGCTCGCGGACGGGCTCTTCCACTCGACGCAGTACATCCGCCACCATTCCGTGCCCTTCTACACGCCGGAGCCGGACGTCGTCCACGAGGTGATCGGGCACGCCAACGCCCTCGCCGGCCCCCGGTACGCCGCCCTCTACCGCCTGGCCGGCCAGGCCGCGCGGCGGGTCGAGGGGGAGGAGGCGCTGGAGTTCGTGTCGAAGGTGTTCTGGTTCACCCTGGAGTTCGGGGTGATGCGGGAGCGGGGCGAGCTCCGGGCGTACGGGGCGGGGATCCTGTCGTCGTACGGGGAGATCGAGGAGTTCCGCGGCATGGACATCAGGCCGCTGGATCTGGCGGCCATGGGCGCGACGCACTACGACATCACGAAATATCAGGACGTGCTGTTCCGGGCCGAGTCCTTGGATCATCTCGAAGACGTCGTGGGCAGCTTCTGGGAGACCTGTGACGACGACTCGATCGCGAAACTGACCGGCGCGGCTGTCTAGCGGTGCCTCGCGGTTCTTCGTGATAATGCCCGGGTGATCAGGGGCCGGGGGCAGGCGACAGCACGGGTGGTGCTCGCGCTCGCCCTGGTCCTTTCGCTGATCACGGTGCCCGTGGAGCCGAATCCCGCGCTTCGTCCCGTGTGGCGGGTGACCATGGCCGAGGAGGCGGCACTGGCGGGGATGGAGAGCGTCGCGGTCGAGCAGACCCTGGCGCCGATCTCGGCCAAGCGGATCAGCAAGCGCCTCGACCGCTTCCTGGCCGGCCGCCCTGGACCGGTCACCGCCATGGTCAAGGACCTGGCGACCGGGCAGGTCTACCGGTACCACCCGGACGAGCGGCTGATCACCGCGAGCACCGCCAAGGTCCAGATCCTCATGGCGCTGCTGCTCAAGACACGGTGGAAGAAGTTGCCCGAGGCGGTCAGGCGGGACGCCGACCTGATGATCCGCTACAGCGACAACCACGCCGCCGACCGGCTCTGGCTGCGCATCGGTGGCGCGCCCGGGTTCACGAAGGCCGGCAAGCGGTTCGGACTGAAGCACACGCAGGGCGTCTCCGGGGACTGTCTCGACCTGTATTGCTGGGGGATCACCCGGACGTCCTTGGACGACCAGATCCGCCTGATGAGCGCGCTGGTGTCAGGCAAGAGCCCGCTCAAGGACCGCGAGCGCGTGCTCGGGCTCATGGGCAAGGTCGTCGACGGCCAGGACTGGGGCATCAGCGCCGCCGCGTGTCCCGGCGACCGGGTGGCGCTGAAGAACGGCTGGCTGAAGCGGGTCTCGACCAAACGCTGGGCCGTGATCAGCGTGGGCCTGATCAGGGGCGACGGCCACGACTACGCCGTGGCCGTGCTCACCGAGGGCAGCTCCGACGTCGGGTACGGCATCGCGACCGTCGAAGGTGTCACCAAGAAGATCATGCAAGATTTCCGGACATGCCCGGAGTGACCAGCCGGTAGCCCACGCCGCGTACCGTCTGGATGAGCCGGTCGTCCTCGTCGCCCAGCCGCGCCCGCAGCCGCTTGACGTGCACGGCGATCGTGTTCGTGGAGGTGGTGGCGGCGGCGTGCCACACGTTCCGCATGATCTGCTCGCGGGTGACCGTGCGGTCGGCGTTGCGCATGAGGTACTGCAGCAACTCGAACTCCCTCAGTGGCAGGTGCACGACCCGACCGCCCACGCGTACCTGGTAGGCCTGCACGTCCAGCTCGACCCCGCCCACGCTCAGCACCTTGCGCGACTCGGGCGAGGAGGCCTGGATGAACGGCAGCAGCTCCGGCACCCGGTAGGGCCGGGCCACGCAGGCGGCGGCGCCGGCCGCGAGGGCGCGTACGGCCTGCTCGGCGTGCCCCTCTCCGACGCCGAGCAGCACCGGTACGGCCCGAGCGAGCCGTACCGCGCGAACGAACTCCACCGCGTCGATGACCGGGAGCGTGGCCGAGACAAGCACCACGTCGGGCTGCAGGGCCCCCGCCTGCAGCAGCCCCTGAGCCCCGTCAGGCGCGCCGGTGACGGCCACGCCCTCGCGTTCGAGGGCGGTGGCCAGATCCTCGACCACGGCGCTGTCCGGATCGGCGATGAGCAGTACGGGCTTGGTCCTCGCGTCCCCGTTCATCGTGGATGCCGCCTGCTGTTGGGTCATCAGCCGAAGCGTCCCGTGATGTAGTCCTCGGTGCGCTTGTCGGTCGGGTTCGTGAAGATGCGGCTGGTCTCGTCGTACTCCACGAGGCGGCCGTGCCGCACGCCCTTGTCGTCGACCTCGGCGGTGAAGAACGCGGTGCGGTGGGAGACGCGAGCGGCCTGCTGCATGTTGTGCGTGACGATCACGATCGTGTAATCGCGCGCCAGCTGCTGCATCAGGTCCTCGATCTTGGTGGTGGCGATCGGGTCGAGGGCCGAGCACGGCTCGTCCATGAGGATGACCTCAGGCTTGACCGCGATGGCCCGCGCGATGCACAGGCGCTGCTGCTGGCCGCCGGACAGGGACAGGGCGTTCTGCTTGAGCTTGTCCTTGACCTCGTCCCACAGGGCCGCCTGGGTGAGCGCCTGCTCCACCAGGTCGTCCATCTTGCCCTTCATGCCGTTGACGCGGGGGCCGTAGGCGATGTTGTCGTAGATCGACTTGGGGAAGGGGTTGGGCTTCTGGAAGACCATGCCGATGCGGCGGCGTACCTCGATGGGGTCCACGTGGTCGCCGTAGAGGTCCTCGCCGTGGTAGAGGATCTTGCCGGCCGGGCGGGCGCCGGGGATCAGGTCGTTCATCCGGTTGAAGCAACGCAGCACCGTGCTCTTGCCGCAGCCGGAGGGGCCGATCATGGCGGTGATCTCGCGATTGCCGATCAGCATGTCGACCTCGCGCACCGCCTCGTAGTCACCGTAGAAGACGCTGAGGTCGGAGACGGTGAAGACCGGATCCAGGGCCTCGAGGTTTCGGGGAGCCTCGGGGCCACGGACGGTGACGTTCGCCATGGGGGTTCCTATCTCGGTCATACTCTTCCTCACCAGCGCTTCTGGTAGCGGTTGCGGAGCCAGATCGCCACCGAGTTCATCAGCAGCAGGATCAGCAGCAGGATCACGATCGCGGCGGCGGCCAGGACGTGGAAGCCCTCGCGCGACTGGGAGATCCAGTTGAAGATCTGGATCGGGAGGACCGTGTAGCTGGCGAAGATGCCGTCCGGGTTGAACCGGATGAAGGACACCGCACCCAGCATGATCAGCGGGGCGGCTTCGCCGATGGCCCGGGAGAGCGCCAGGATCGAGCCGGTCGCGATGCCGGGGATCGACGCGGGCAACACCTGGCGGTAGATCGTCTGCCACTGCGTGGCGCCCAGGGCCAGCGACCCCTCCCGGATGGACGGCGGCACCGCGCGGATCGCCTCGCGCGAGGCGATGATCACGATGGGGAGCACCAGCAGGCCGAGGGTGATCGACGCGGTGATCACGCTGAAGCCGAGGCCGATCGTACGGGCGATGATGCCCAGGCCGAGGATGCCGTACACGATCGACGGGATGGCGGCGAGGTTCTGGATGTTGAGCTCGATGACGCGGTTGTACCAGCGGGTCCGGTCCGCGTACTCCTCCAGGTAGATCGCGGCGGCGATGCCCGTCGGGATCGTGAAGACCGCGGTCAGGGAGATGACCCAGAGCGTGCCCGTGATGGCGGACTGGGCGCCGGCGATCTCCGGGTTGCGGATCGACGGCATGTTCTCCCAGAGCCGGGCGTCGAGCCGCGGCCAGCCCTCCGTCAGGACGAAGGTGAGGAGGGCGATCAGGAAGATGAGCGCCAGTGCCAGGCTGGCGAGCAGGACGGTCCGGAACAAGATCTCCTTGACCGGACGTCCCTTGCTCGCCAGTTCCACGGCAGAGCGTGGCGTCGAGAGAACAGCCATTACTCGTACACCTCACGATATTTCCGCACCAGGCGGGCGCTGACGAAGTTCATGACGAACGTCATCACGAAGAGGAGGGCGCCGACCGCGAAGATGGTGTCGTAGTCGACCGTGCCCACCGGGACGTCGCCGGATCCCGCCGCGGCGATGAACGCGGCCATGGTCTGCATCGCCTGGCCCAGGTCGAGCGTGAAGTTGGGCTGGCCGCCACCGGCGATGTAGACGATCATCGTCTCGCCCGCGCCCCGTGAGATCGCCAGGATGACGGCCGCCACGATGCCGGAGAAGGCCGCGGGCAGCACCACGCGCAGCGAGGTGATCATCCGGGAGGCGCCCAGGGCGAAGGAGCCTTCGCGCAGGCTGTTCGGCACCGCCGACATCGCGTCCTCGGACAGCGACGCCACGATCGGAATGATCATGAAGCCGACCACGAGGCCCGCGCTGAGCGCGTTGAAGATCTCGATCTCGAACGGGAGGACGCTCCGCAGCAGCGGAGTGACGAAGCTCAGCGCGAAGAATCCGAAGACCACGGTCGGGATGCCCGCCAGCACCTCGAGCACCGGCTTGAAGAACTTCCTGACGCGTGGCTTGGCGTACTCCGACAGGTAGATCGCCGAGGCCAGGCCCAGCGGCACGGCCACTACGATCGCGATGCCGGTCGTGATGAGGGTCGCGCTGACCAGCGGCAGCACGCCGTAGTGTGGGGGTTCGAACAGCGGTCCCCAGTCGGTGGAGGTGAAGAACTCCACCGCGCTGACTTCCCCGAAGAACTTGATCGTTGGCTCCAGAAGGGAGACCACGATGCCGACCGTGGTGGCGACGGAGACCAGGGCGGCGATCAGGAGGATCGCCTTGATGGCCATCTCGCCATAACGCGGGCGCGACCGCGCCAGGGACTGGGGGGTCCCCGGCACGGTCGCGGTGTCGCCGCCTGCCATCACTGGGTCTTCAGCGTCGCGAGGTCGGCCTTGAGCTTGCTCTCCTGCTCGGCGTTGAGCGGGATGAACTTCGAGTCCGTCGCGATCTTGTTGATGTTGGTCGCGTAGTAGTCGAGGAAGGCCGCGACCTCAGGCCGCTTGACCGCCGCGGTGGAGGGGTAGATGAACAGCGCCCTGGCCAGCGGGGCGTAGGTGCCGTTCTGCGCGGTCTCGACGCTCGGCGCGACGCAGCCCTTGCCACCGTCGATCTCGACGGCCTTCAGCTTGGCGGCGTTCTCCTCGAAGTAAGTGTAGCCGAAGTAGCCGAGGCCGCCCTTGCTGCCCTCGACGCCCTGGACGGTGACGTTGTCGTCCTCGCTGGGGCTGTAGTCCTTGCGGCTCGCGCCCTCCTCACCGTTGATCTCGTCGGTGAAGTAGTCGAACGTGCCGGAGTCGGTGCCCGGCCCGAAGAGCTTCAGCGGCTCGTTCGGGAACTTGGGGTCGATCTGGTTCCAGCTGGTGATCTTCTTCTCCGCGCCCGGCTCCCACATCTTCTTGAGCTGGTCGACGGTGAGGCAGGTGGCCCAGGTGTTCTCCTTGTTCACCACCACGGTCAGCGCGTCGGTCGCAACGGTGAGCTCGGTGTACTTGACACCCTTGGCGTCACACGCGGCCTTCTCCTCGTCCTTGATCGGACGGGAGGCATTGGAGATGTCGGTCTCGCCGTTGCAGAACTTCTCGAAACCGCCACCGGTGCCGGAGGTGCCCACGGTCACGTTGACCTTGGCCTGCTCCTCGCTGAAGAACTCAGCGGCGGCGCTGGTCAGCGGGGCGACCGTGCTGGAGCCGTCAACCTTGACCTGCCCGGCGAGTTCGGCGCCGGCGCCTTGGCTGGCAGGAGCGGAAGCTGCGCCGTCCCCGGCGGGCGGTGTGGTGTTGGTGCCGCCGCAAGCGGCGGAAAGCCCCACAACGATGGCGGCCGTCGCCACCGCGCTGAGGCGGCGCTGTCCACGGGTCACGGTATTTCCTCGTCCCTAGTGAGTTCCGTACTTCGACGCCTCTGATAACACCGGGCAAAAGTGAACGAGAGTAGAACGAGCAGTGACTGACGACCGAAGAGGTGTGCCGGGTCGAATGAATAGCGTCTAAGGGCCATCCTGGGGAGATGACGTATCGCGTATGCCTGGTGTGCATGGGGAACATCTGCCGGTCGCCGATGGCCGAGGTGGTGCTGCGGAAGGCCCTCGCCGACCGTGGGCTGGCCGATCGGGTCGTCGTCGAGAGCGCCGGGACGGGCGGCTGGCACGAAGGGGACCCCATGGATGAGAGGGCGCTGCGGATCCTGTCGGAGCATGGGTACGACGGCTCCGCGCACCGGGCCAGGCAGTTCACCAAGGACTGGTTCGACCGCTACGACCTGGTGCTGGCCATGGACCTGGACAATCTCGCCAACTTGCGGCGGATGGCGCCCACCGGGGTGGAGGTGCGGATGCTCCGCTCTTTCGATCCGGCGGCGCCGGCCGACGCCGAGGTGCCCGACCCCTACTACGGGGGCCGCGAAGGCTTCGAGGACGTACTCGCGCTGGTCGAGGCGGCCGCGGCGGGCGTGGCCGAGCACATCGCCGATGAGATCGCCGGATGAAGGTGACCGCGGAGCTCGGCTCGTCCCACGGGTGGCGGCTGGTCCGCGGTGTGCTCGACGGGCGGCAGGTGTTCGCGAAGACCGGCGTTGTTTCCGAAGTGTTCACTTCGGAGGCGGCCGGGTTGCGGTGGCTGGGTGAGGCGATCGCTGTTCCCGAGGTGATCGAGGTCGGTCCTGATCGGCTCGTGTTGTCGTGGGTGGAGCAGGAACGGCCGAGCCCGGCGGCCGCCGAACGGTTCGGGCGGGAGTTGGCGCGGCTGCATCGATCGGGGGCGGCGGGTTTCGGAGCGCCGTGGCCCGGGTTCATCGCCGAGCTGCCGATGGACAACGCGCCGTGTGACGACTGGCCGGCCTTCTACGCGGAGCGGCGGGTGCTGCCGTTCCTACGGCAGGCGCGGCTGCCTGCCTCGGACGTCGCCGCCGTCGAGCGGGCCGTGGAGCGGTTCGCCGAGATCGCGGGGCCGGTCGAGCCGCCCGCGCGGATCCATGGGGATCTGTGGAGTGGGAACGTGCTCTGGTCGGGCGGGTCCGCGGCGCTGATCGATCCGGCGGCGCATGGCGGGCATCGGGAGACGGATCTGGCCATGATGGCGCTGTTCGGGCTGCCGTACCTGGATCGGGTGCTGGGGGCGTACCGGGAGGAATGGGCGCCTGCGGAGGGGTGGCGGGAGCGGGTGCCGTTGTATCAGCTGCATCCGCTGCTCGTGCACGTGGTGTTGTTCGGCGGGTCCTATCGGGACAGTCTGATGGAGGCGGTCCGGCTGGTGCTCGCCCTCTGACGTGCTGGCCTAACCTGACTTGCGTTTCCGGTAGGCGCGTTGCTGGCAGGCGCGGGAGCAGTAGACGCGCGGGCGGCCGGACGTCGGGGCCTCCAGCGGCCTGCCGCACTCCTCACACGCCTGTGTTTCATCACGCTTTTCGTCACGCTCGTTGATGAGGGTCTCGATGCCGTCCAGCAGGCGGTGCAGACCGAACTCGAAGGAGTCCTCGGGGGCGTCCCAGCCGCCTGCCGACCACAGGTACGAGATCGTGGGGTAGGGGTCCAGGCGGTTGTAGAGGGCGTCGCGCGCGCCCCACCAGTCCTCCTCGGACACGCCGCTGCGGCGCTCCTCGCGCTGGGTCTCGAGCAGGTGCAGGGCCTCGGCGTCGACGAAACGGCCGACCAGGCCGACGACCGCGATCACCTCGGCGGCGGTGAGCGCGGTGCCGGTGAGGGTGCCCAGCATGTAGTCGTAGTGCGCGACGCCGTTGGGGCCGGGGAGGTGGCGGGTGCCGCGCACCTCGGCCAGCCAGGGGTGCCGCCGGCGGATCCGCCAGGCCTGCCGCACGACGGCCTCCAGCCGTGCCCGCCACCCGTCCGGATGTGTGGCGGACCCGCCGCTCTCGCCTGGATGTGCGGCGGACCTGCCGCTCTCGCCTGGATGCGCCTCCGGCCTGCTTGCCCGGGCGCTCCGGTCCGGGGGCGCGCCCGGCCCACTGGTCTCGCTGCTCCCGCCTGGCTCCGTGCCGGCCGGGACGGGGCCGATGCCGGCGTCCGTCGGGCGGGGG
>NZ_VCKY01000333.1 GCF_005889735.1 Nonomuraea turkmeniaca | reverse complement strand
GCCAGCAGCACCGCCAGCATCACGATGATCGCACCCTTGGCCAACGCCGTCTCCTGCCCGTGTGGCTGTCCCCTTGAGGGCAGTGTGCTGGACGGCGCGCCGCCGCGCATCCCCTGACCCGGCTGCCGAGCAAGCAGCTGACGCCCCGTCCGCACCCCCATGACGATCGCCTGCTTGTCGCCGGCCGCCTCCTGCGCGGACTCCAGGCAGCGCGCGACGCCGTCGGTGACGAAGGTGAAGGCCGCGCTCTTCCTGCCGAGCTCGTCGCGGCCCGGTGGGTGAGCACGAACGCCGGAACTCGGGAGGGTGGACTGACTCATCGGTGTCCCGGGTGGGGTCACCGGCGCGAAGCCGGTTACCGTGACCGCCATGCATGCGCGCCTCAACCAGATCGTGGTGGACTGCCGGGACCCGCACCGGCTGGTCCGCTTCTGGGCCGCTCTGCTCGGCGGCGACCCGGTGGACCGGGACCGGGGCTGGGCCCACGTCGAACCGCCCGGCAGCACCCGGCTGGCCTTCCAGCCGGTCACCGATGACAAAGCCGGTAAGAACCGGCTGCACTTGGACATCGTGGTGGAGGTGATCGGGCAGGCCATCGCCGAGGCGCTGCGGCTGGGCGCCACGCGGATCGGCGAGACCGTCACCGACGACCAGGGCTCCTTCCAGGTCATGTCCGACCCGGAGGGCAACGAGTTCTGCTTCGTCGCATCCGCCGGCTGACCCGCGGCTTGGTCACGTCCTCCCCGGCGGAGCGGCCTTTCTCCGGTTGGGGGGTCAGACCAGGCGGGTGACCTCGCCGCTGTCGATCGTGGTCAACCAGTTCAAGAAGGACAAGCTGCTCGCTGCAGCGAGGAGGTGATCGTGTTCAGCTCGCCCGGCGACTTCTTGTGGCGTGCAGCGACTCCGCGGCGGCGGTGACGGCGCCGCAGCGCTGGTGGCCGAGCACAACGAAGCGCGGGTGCCCAGCTCGGCGTACTCCGCCGGGCCCATGACGAGCGGGTCGATGGTCTGCCCGGCGGTCCGCAGGACGAACGGCTCACCCCATCCGGTGTCGAAGACCGGCTCGGGCGCCACCCGCGAGTCGATGCACGAGAAGCCGACCGCGAACCGGTCCTGCGTCTGCGCCACCTCAGCCCGCCGCGCCGCGTCCTGGTGCGGGTGCGTCGAGGTGCCGGCCACCCAGCGGCGGCGGACCGCTCTCACCGGGCGGCTGGCACCGTCGGCGCAGCACGGCCCCGAAAGAAGGAAAACGTTTCCGCAAGTCAATTCCGAAACAAGAACGATGCTCCGTGGGACTACTTCCTGATGGGAGAGAGTGCCGGGTGAGGCGATGAAGGAGGCGGATTGCGGCGACTTCGCGAAGCGCGGCCACCAACGGGCGAGGATCAAGCGCAGAGCGAAGGCCGTCGCAACCCGCGGCTCTCATCGGGGTTGGCTCACTACCAATCCCAGCCGCCTCCCCAGGGGCCCCACCAGCCGCCCCACCAGCGCCGACGACGGTGACAGCGACGACGACGCCACCAGCGGCGGCGCCTGCAACGCCCTCCTCCCAGGAAGCCTTGCATTGTCTCCATCATTCCTCCCCCCGTCCCTTACTACTCAATGCCGACATTAACACCCAAATCATGACAAATTTGGATATTATTCTCAGCTTTCACATAGATTTGACGGCGAATTCAATACGTAAAGTCCACGTGCCGGACCGGGCGAACAGCGGTGCGCCCGGAGGCACAGAGCCGTTGCCGGGTCGCGCCGTAGCCTCAGCGAGCAGGGGTCCCGTCGCCCGGCGGTGCGCTGAGGGTCCCCTTGATCGTGCACGCGAACGGTGCGGAGGTTCGCCCCTTTACAGAGCCTTCGCTGATGTGGCGGCGATCGGCATGGTGAGTCTGAGGGATGAGCTCGGGCGCCGTGCGTAGGTCAGCGCGACCCGACCGTAAGCTCGCCCCCATGGCAGAGGAACTCTTCAAGGACGGCAAGCTCTCAGGCGAGGGCGAGGGCGAGGGCGATTACGCGGCAGACGGCCGGCGCCACGGCCCTTGGACCTTCTCCTTCCGCAACGGCCAGGTGAAGGCCAAGGGCAGCTACCGATCCGGTCAACTGGACGGGGAGTGGATCTGGTACCGGGAGGGCGGTGGCCTACTCCAGCAGGGTGCCTTCGTAGACGGTGTGCAGCACGGCCCTTGGCGCCGTTGGCACGACACCAGGAAGCTGCTGGATGAAGGGACTTATGCCATGGGCAAGAAGTCCGGCGAGTGGGTGACGTCCAGCAAGGCCGGCGAGGAAACAAAGCGGAAGAACCACCGCTGAGCATCCTGGCCGAGACAAGATCGCGAGCTAAGGCCTTGGATGCTCCCGCCCAGGACCTTCCGCGCGTCCCGGCCCGCACAGGAGCGGTCGCCTCGCCGAGGCGGTATGGGGCGTTAAGCCACGCGGATCCCGCTCAGCTCGTGGAAGGGGACCTCAGTTGCCCATGGCGACGGGGGTACACGGCTTCACGGGCGAGCCGGCCTTGGCCAGCCAGGAGCCGAGTCGCCAGAGCACCTGTGCGTTCTCACCGTCGCTGAACTCCAGCACGAGCGTCTCGTGCGGCTTGATGTACTCCGGGTAGATCTGGAACGTGCCCGAGCTCGCCCGGATGGCCTTGAACGAACGCACCGTGCGCACCTGCTCACGCAACTCGTCCGGGCCGTCGACGGGTGGCCCGCCGTAAGATTCGTCGACGCCGACGAATCTGGGGGCCACGCATCGCATACCCGGCTCCAGGAACGTCACGTCGGCCTTGACGCCGGCCTTGCCCAGCTCGGCCTCCAGTCCCTCGGGATCGCGCAGCCCGCTGAGGGTCACCGTGAGCGTGCCGTCGGGGCTCCTGGACACCGCGTACGCGGAGGTCCCGGTGCCGACGAACAGGGGAGTGACGGCGACGGCCGCCGCGACGCCCGCTGCGACCAGCAGCCGGGGCACCGTGACGACGCGGCGCCGGGCGTGCATTCCGTCGAGCAGCCGCCGTCGCGCCCCGGCGAGGTCCTCCGGGGTGGCCGGCGGGATGCTCTCCCACATGGTCTTGAGCGTGTCCATGGTCATTCAGCGTGTCCTTCTTGTTCCAGGGTCTGACGGATCTGGAGACGGGCCCGATTGAGCCGCGAGGCGACGGTGCCCAGCGGGATGGAGAGCGCGTCGGCGACCTCCTGGTAGCTCAGTTCGGCCCACGCGACGAGCAGCAGCACGTCGCGATCGGCCCGGGTGAGCCTCAGCAGGGCTTGCGCCAGCGGTCGGTTGACGGCCAGGGTGTTGATCCCGTTCTCGACCTGGCCGCCCGGTATCTCTGCCGGGTGCACGCCGCTGCGGATGTAGGCGCGATAGAGGTTCGTCTCCGCGCGCCGCCGCTTGCCGATCAGGTTGGAGGCGATGCCGTAGAGCCACGGGCGTGCGTCGGGGCGGCCCCTGTCGTAATGACCCCGGCGTTGGAAGGCGGCCAGAAAGGTGTCGGCGACGACGTCCTCGGCCTCGCTGGAGCCCAGACGCCTGGTCACGTAGCGGTGCAGCTGAGGCGCATGCCGGTCGAACAGAACGGCGAAGACCTCCGGCTCGTTCAGCGAGCTCTCGATGAGAGTCGCGTCATCGAGCTCGACGACTTCGCGGGGGATTGTCATGCATGTCGGCCTTTCTTGGCGTGTGCGGTTACCTGTACTTACCGCGCGAAGCCGAAATGCTTCATGGCGGGCCATCACGCCGTGGGTGACACCTCCTGCGGCCTCCCGGCCGCCGGATCGTCAGACGGTGAGCGCACGCCACCGCACTGTCTGCTGCAGCCGTGTGGTGTATAGGCGCCCGGCAGGCCGACGGGCTGCCTCGCCTCAGGCGGAGACCATATGCCGTACTTCTTGTCGTACGCCGAGGACGACCTCAAGTCCTACCGGCACGGGCACACGGGCAGGGCGGTGTCTCCGAGCGCCGGGCGACACCGGAGTGATGGAGAGCATGCGGGTCCGGCAGCTCACCGTGACCCGCGACAAGGACGGCGTCAACCTCGTGTTGGACGATCGGCTGCTGGATCGAGACCTCCGGTCGGCCCGCCGCACGGCCGGCATCGTCGGCGGTCGACTGCTGAGGGCGGGCGTGAGGCTGGTCATGGCCTGCAGGAACGTCGCGCCTGTTCCGGTCGCCACGGTGTGGCCGTCTGTGTCGCGGGCGGTCGCGTTGACGTGGCGCGCGGCGGAACGCGCGGCACTCTTGAGCGAGCAGCAGGCCCGGCGTGACGCTTGTGAGGGCTCTTCGAAAGGCACCAACCGCGTCATCAAGACCACCGCCCGAGACGCCTACGGCTTCCGCAATCCCGAGAACCAGCCGTCTACGCACCCGATGCGCCACTACCCGACGCGGCCGCGGACGCCTCAACCCCGCTCAACTTTCGCCTCAATCGAAGAGCCCCCAGTCCCGCTCGATCCCTGGCAGGTGCGGCGGCACATAAGCGGTGACTCCTCGCACCTTCGTCTCTACGCTAGTCGGCGGGGACCATCATGGCTGCGTGCCGGGCCACCGCGGCGGCGCCCGTGCCGGCCAGGACAAAAAGGGCGGCCAGGCCGACCCAGCCCGCGGTGCCGTGTTCGACGGCGGTGGTGGCGAGGATCGGGGAGAACATGGCGGCGATCGCGTAGCCGGTCTGGCTGAGGCCTTGGTAGGCGCCGACGCTGCGCTGGTCGGCCAGTTCGAAGGCCATGCCCCAGCCACCCGCCTCGCCCAGGATCTCACCCATGGTGTGGGCGAAGGCGGCCAGGACGAACAGGACGCAGGCGACGATCATGTTTCCGTAGCCGGCCAGGGCGTACAGACCGCATGCCATCGCGAGCAGCCACGAAGCGCGCCTGACCGTGCGCCCGGCCTTGCGCACGTCGTCGGTGCCGCGCGAGGCGCGCACCTGGAGTGCGGCCACGACCACGGTGTTGAGGACGAGGAGCACGGAGACGATGGCGGTGGGCGCGTCGGTGGTGGCCACCCAGAGCGGCATGCCGACGGTCAGCAGGCCGAACTGCGTGGCCACCACGGCGTTGCACGCCACGCTCGCGATGTACGTACGGTCCCTGAGCGGCGAAGGCCCGGTGGACGCGGTGCGCTCCCTGACGGCGGTCATCCTGGCGGCGAGCTCCGGCACGTGACGCCCGAGCCCGGCCAGCGGCATGGTGGCCGCCAGCAGCAAGACGCCGGCGACGACCACCGCCACACGGTACGCCGACGCGGTGCCGATCAGGAGCGCCGCCGCAGCGGCCACCGTGCCCAGGCCGATGAAGACGTTCGTGACCACGCGCATCCGGGCCCGGACCTCGACCCGCTCCGGGCCGGTGTACCACCGCGCCAGCATCGCCTGTTTCGAGGAGGAGCCCACCGAACGCGTGATCACGGCCAGGCAGGCGATCAGGGTGAACACGACGGCGTCGGAGACGAACGTGTAGGCGAGCAGCGCAACCCCGTTGAGCCCTGTCGCCACCGTCTGGACGTGGTGCGCGCCGACCCGGTCAGCCAGCCACCCTCCCGCGTACGAGGCCAGCACCCCGGTGCCGCCCGCGATTCCCAGCCCGAGACCCACCGTCGTCGCGCTGAGCCCGATGACGAGCGTGAAGTACAGCGTGCTGACGGTGTAGAAGACGCCGCTGGAGAGCGCGAACGCCATCGTGCTGACGGTCAGTGAGCGGGCGACGCGGTCCTGAGGGAAGAAGGTCTGGATCACGTGGGCCTTTATCCCGTAATAGGGCCTTTGTCGCCAATTGATGTAGCGTATGGCTTCATGGCAGGGCTGATCGAGTACGAGCTCGCGGGGATGGACGTGGCCGACGTCCGTTTCGCCATCTCGCCGCTCAACGAGCTCACGCTGTCGTTGCGCACGTTCCGCGACCCTGGGCGCTATCCCGTGCACCTGCCCTGGCTGCGCCGCACGGAGCAGGCCAGATCCACGCTGGACGTGCCCCTGCTGCGGGCGCTCACCAACGACGACATGTGGACACCGGACTACCTGTCACCCCGCCCCCACGCCCCGCTCACCCGCATCGACGACGAGCTCGCCACGGTCGCCCGCGTGCCCGTGGACCGGGTGCTCGACGACCTGCGCGCCATCCACCCCCGGCTCCCCGAGCCGCTGCGCGGCGACCCGTCGGCCCGCATCCTGGAGGCGCTGCGGGACTACTGGCGCACCTGCTTCGTGCCCTGGTGGCCCAGGATGCGCGCGGTCCTGCAGGCCGACGTGGTCCACCGCGGCCAGGTCATCTCGGCCCACGGCCTGGCCGCGATGTTCGCCGACCTCAGCGAGCGCGTTCAGCTCAAGGACGGCGTCGTACGCATGCGGCTGATCAGCGACGCCCGCTACCGGCGCTCCACCAGCGGCGAGGGCCTCACCCTGGTCCCGACCCTCTTCAGCCGGGCCGCCACCGTCCCCATCTCCTCGTCCGAGCCCCCTTTGATCATGTACGGCACCCGGGGCGTCGGCACGCTCTGGCAACCGGAGCCCCGTCACTCCCCAGGGGTGCTCACCGACCTTCTGGGCGCCACCCGGGCAGGGCTGCTCACCATGCTGGAGACCCCCGCCTCATCGACCGAACTCTCCGGCCGCCTGGGCGTCACCCCCTCGGCCGTCAACCAGCACCTCCGCACCCTCCGCGCTGCCGGCCTCCTCGCCAGCGCCCGCCACGGCCGCTCGGTCCTCTATCTGCGCTCGGAACTCGGCGACGCCCTCGTCACCGGATCAGGACTTCGGGCCGTCGGTGTCGACCGCGGAGCGGAGGACGCCGCCCACCCCGGTCCCGGTCAGTTCGGCCAGGAGGCCTGAGACGGTGGTGCGGTCGGCGCCGTGTCTCGCGCGAGGGCGTCCATGTCCGGCTATTCCTCTACTCTGGGCGCGGAAGCGGGTGCGGCGCGAAGGGTTGAACGGTGAGCGAAGGTGCATCGAGTCTCGTCGTTGTCGAGCTCTCTGCCGTGCTGGAGCGCATCACCTACGCCAATGAGGACACCGGCTACACGATCGCCCGCGTCGCGACCGAACGTACCGGCTCCGAGCTGCTGACCGTCGTCGGCCCGTTGCTGGGCGCCCAGGTGGGGGAGTCGCTGCGGCTGCAGGGCCGCTGGACCTCCCATCCCCGCTACGGCCGCCAGTTCGAGGTGCGGTCCTACACCACCGTCCTGCCGGCCACCGTCCAGGGCATCCGCCGTTACCTCGGCTCCGGCCTCATCAAGGGGATCGGCCCGAAGATGGCCGAGCGGATCGTCGACCACTTCGGCACCGCCACCTTGGAGATCATCGAGGAGCACCCCGAGCGCCTGGCCGAAGTGCCGGGCCTGGGGCCCAAACGCACCAAGATGATCGCCGCCGCCTGGGACGAGCAGAAGATCATCAAAGAGGTGATGATCTTCCTGCAGGGGGTCGGCGTGTCCACCTCCATCGCGGTGCGCATCTTCAAGCAGTACGGCGAGCAGTCCATCTCCGTCGTCAGGAACCAGCCGTACAAGCTGGCCGACGACGTGTGGGGGATCGGGTTCAAGACCGCCGACACCATCGCCCAGGCCGTCGGCATCCCGCACGACAGCCCCGAACGCGTCAAGGCCGGCCTGCGCTACACCCTGTCCGAGGCCGCCGACGACGGCCACTGCTACCTGCCGGCCCCCAACCTGGTCGCCGACGCCGTCAAGATCCTCGACGTGCCGCCCGACCTGGTCGCCGTCTGCCTGGAGGAGCTCGTCGCCGACGACGGTGTCGTCCGCGAGCCCGTCCCCGCCGGCGACAACGTGGTGCCCGCCGTCTACCTGCCGCCCTTCCACCGCGCCGAGCAGTCCCTGGCCTCGGGCCTGCTGGCCCTGCTGCGCAGCGGCCACGACCGGCTCAAGGCCTTCGCCGACGTCGACTGGGAGCGGGCCGAGTCCTGGCTGCACGCCCAGACCGGCGCCGAGCTCGCCTCGGAGCAGCGCCAGGCCGTCCGCCTGGCCCTGACCGAGAAGCTCGCCGTCCTCACCGGCGGTCCCGGCTGCGGCAAGAGCTTCACCGTACGGTCCATCGTGCTGCTGGCCCGCGCCAAACGCGCCCGCGTCATCCTGGCGGCCCCCACCGGCCGCGCCGCCAAACGCCTGGCCGAGCTGACCGGCCACGAGGCCACCACCGTCCACCGGCTGCTGCAGCTGCGGCCCGGCGGCGATGCCACCTTCGACCGCGACAACCCCCTGGACGCCGACCTGGTCGTCGTCGACGAGGCCTCCATGCTGGACCTGCTGCTGGCCAACAAGCTCGTCAAGGCCGTCGCCCCGGGCGCGCACCTGCTGTTCGTCGGCGACGTCGACCAGCTGCCGTCGGTCGGCGCCGGCGAGGTGCTCAAAGACCTGCTGGCCGCCGAGGACGTGCCCCGCGTACGGCTGACGCAGATCTTCCGCCAGGCCCAGGAGTCCGGCGTCGTCGTCAACGCCCACCGCGTCAACACCGGCCGCCACCCCGTCCTGGAAGGGATGAAGGACTTCTTCCTGTTCCCGTGCGAGGAGCCGGAGGAGATCGCCGCCCTGACCGTCGACGTCGTGGCCCGCCGCATCCCCGCCCGCTTCCGCCTCGACCCCCGCCGCGACGTGCAGGTCCTGGCCCCCATGCACCGCGGCGCGGCCGGCGCCGGCGCGCTCAACACCGCCCTGCAGGAAGCCCTCACCCCCGCCCAGGAGGGCATGCCCGAACGCCGTTACGGCGGCCGCGTCTTCCGCGTCGGCGACAAGGTCACCCAGCTGCGCAACAACTACGACAAGGGCGCGGCCGGGGTGTTCAACGGCACCGTCGGCATCGTCACCGACATCCGGCCCGACGAGCACAAGCTCACCGTCGTGACCGACGAGGACGAGCCGGTCGACTACGCCTTCGACGAACTCGACGAGCTCGCCCACGCCTACGCCGTGTCCATCCACCGCTCCCAGGGCAGCGAGTACCCGGCCGTCGTCATCCCCCTGGCCACCAGCGCCTGGATGATGCTGCAGCGCAACCTCCTCTACACCGCCATCACCCGCGCCAAGAAGCTCGTGGTGATCGTGGGCTCGCGCCGGGCGCTGGCCCAGGCCGTCCGCACCAAGGGCGCCGGGCGACGGCACACCGGCCTCACCCATCGCCTGACGCCGCGTTGACCTGCAGTCGACCACCACAAGTGATCTAAATGTGACCGAACTCTCCCAAATCATTCGTCGTCTTACATGAAGGAGCATTAGGGTTTTTGTGGTGCCTTTGGTGCCCTGGGGGAGAGGACAGTCTTGAACGTTACGCCCACGTGGAGGAAACCGGCCGCCGCCTCTGTCGCACTGCTGGCCGCGGCCGCCCTGACCACCTCCTGCTCGAGCGGCGGCGGCACCACTACCGCCGCCGATCCCGGCGTACCCTCAGCCACCACCTCGCC